>DASZDE010000082.1:0-42092 GCA_035942355.1 Allosphingosinicella sp.
GACCCTGGCGCTCAGCCTCGATCCCTTTCCCCGCTCGCCGGCGGCGGCGGAGGCGCTGAAGGCGGCGGGGGTGAAGAGCGAGGAGGAAGCGGGCCCGTTCGGAGCCCTCGCCGCGCTCCGCGACAAGCTCAATCCTTAGAACGGAACGTCGTCGTCCAGATCGCTGTCGAACGCGGGAGCCGGGCGGCTCTGCGGCTGCTGGCGGCCGCCGCCGCCGAAGCCGCCGGCGCTGTCGCCATAATCGTCGCCGCCCCCGCCGCCGCCACCCCCACGGCTGTCGAGCAGGACGAGCTCGCCGCGGAAGCGCTGCAGCACGATCTCGGTCGAATATTTGTCCTGGCCCGATTGATCCTGACATTTCCGGGTCTGGATCTGGCCATCGAGATAGACTTTCGAGCCCTTGCGCAGATAGGATTTGGCGACCCGGCCGAGATTTTCGTTGAAGATCACCACCCGGTGCCATTCGGTCCGCTCCTGCTTGTTGCCGTCGCGGTCCTTCCAGCTCTCGGACGTGGCGACGCGCAGGTTCACCACCTCGCCGCCATTGTTGAGCGAGCGGCTCTCGGGATCGTCGCCGAGATTGCCGACCAATATCACCTTGTTGACGCCCGCCATGGAGTTCCTCCTATTCCGTCAGCCTGTCATTGCGAGGAGCGCAGTGACGAAGCAACCATTTGCCCGCCTTATGGATTGCTTCGCCTTCGGCTCGCAATGACGGATCAGCCTAGGAAGGGGCGTGAGGCCAGAAAAATTTGCCCAGGGCTCGTTGCCAATCTCCCGAGGGCCGGCCAGCAGCCGACATTGCCAGTGAGATCATAGGCGTGCAGTCTGTGCGCGATGAAACGGATCGGGATTATGGCCGTCGTCGCGGCGCTGCTCGTGCCGACCCTCAATGCCCGAACCGAGCCCCTCAAACCCGTGCCGAAAGTTGGCGAAGAATACGAAATCAGTAAAAGCTACGAAACATCGAGGCAGACCAGTGGCGGGGCCTCGGGAAGCTCACATGGTCGCGAAACTATCCTCGAGCGCGTGATCGGAGTGCGCGAAGCTGGTTTGGAGCTGGAATACGACCTTCCAAAGGGCGCTACCGCAGAGGCAAGAGCCCGCGAATGGCAGTTTCCGGTGCGTGTTTTCAGGCCATCGGGCGGCGCGATGCAGTTGCTTAACCGCCGTGAACTCGAAGCGCGCCTCGAAGGCTGGCTAAAGGCAGCGGGATGGCCTCGCACCGTTTGCGGAAGTTGGATATTCACATGGAATGCGTTTCGCATCGAATGCGACCCGCAGTCGGTCATCGAAACGATCGAAGCTTTCGATCTGAGATCCATCGATCTCCGCGAGGGGGCGTCTTATCTGGATCTCGACGCTCGCCGCCCCGGAACATTGGTTAGGAAAGCAGCCGGACCAAATGGTTCCACGTTCGCTGCGGTTATGGAAGTCGATCCTAACGCGATTCGTCGCGCGCGCGCGCAAGCCGATGTCGTTGTCGGTGAGATCATGCGAGAGCCGGTGACGCTGGACACCGCATTTCGTGAGCGCGCCAAGGAGAATATTCGAGGCACGATTTCCATCACATTCGATACCGATGCCGCTGGGAATGTACGGCGGCGAACTAGGGTCACCAAGCTGGAAATCGAACGGCCGGACGGCGAGTCTGAGACCGCAAGGGCTAGGGAGAAGGTGGAACGGCGGCTTGTTTCGGCGCCCCCTTCTCATCGTTAAGCGATGCTTCGCGGGCATCCACTTTCCCATCCGTGCGGGACCCTTGGCCGCTGTGGGCGTCTGGTCGTCCGATATATGGAGGGTTATAGACCGAGCGCGACCGCCGCCCAGTAAGTTGCGCCCGCGGCCAGATAGGCGAGCGTGAACAGATAGCCTAGCATGAAGAGGGGCCATTTCCAGCCGTTGGTCTCGCGCCGGGTGACCGCGACGGTGGACAGGCATTGCGGCGCGAACACGAACCAGGCGAGGAAGGCCAAGGCGGTCGGCAGCGACCAGCGGCCGCGCAGCCGCTCGATCAGCGAGGTCTCGGTCGCGGCTTCGTCCCCCGCCTCGATCGAATAAGCGGTGGCGAGCGCCGACACCGCCACCTCGCGCGCCGCCATCGCCGGGACAAGCGCGAGCGCGATCTCCTTGTTGAAGCCGATCGGGGCGACCAGGACGTGGAGCCCATCGGCGATGCGGCCGGCGATCGAGGTATCGAGCACGCTCTGCCCCGACCCTTCCCTCGGCTGCGGGAAGGAGAGCAGGGCCCACAGCACGATCGTCGAGACGAGGATGATCGTGCCCGCCCGCTTGAGGAAGATCAGCGCGCGCTGCCACAGGCCGAGCACGACGTCGCGCACGCTCGGCAGCTGGTATTTCGGCATTTCCAGGGTGAAGCCCTGGTGCGCGCCCCGCGCCACGGTGCTGCGCAGCACCAGGGCGGCGACCAGCGCTCCGACGATGCCGGCGACGTAGAGGCCGAACAGGACCAGGCCCTGCAGGCCGATGCCGGAGCCGACGCTGGTCGCGGGGATGAAGGCGCCGATGATCACCGCATAGACCGGCAGCCGCGCCGAGCAGGTCATCAGCGGCGCAATGAGGATCGTGGTGATGCGGTGCTTCGGGTTCTCGATCGTGCGGGTGGCCATGATGCCCGGCACCGCGCAGGCGAAGGAGGAAAGGAGCGGGATGAAGGCGTGCCCCGACAGCCCCACCCGCGCCATCAGCCGGTCCATCAAGAAGGCCCCGCGGACCATGTAGCCGGTCGCCTCGAGCAGCAGGATGAACAGGAACAGGATCAGGATCTGCGGCAGGAACACGACCACCGCGCCGACCCCGCCGAGCACGCCGTCGACCAGCAGCGAGCGCAGGAAGCCGTCCGGCAGCGCGTCCAGCACCGCCCCCTGCGCGGCGGCGATAAGTCCTTCGATCCAGCCGATCGGGGCTTCGGACCAGGCGAACACCGCCTGGAACATCAGGAACATGATGGTTGCGAAGATGACCGGCCCGGCCACTGGATGGAGCGCGATGCCGTCGATCAATTGGGTGGTGCGGCGGCCGGCGGTCTCCGCCACCGTCGCCCGCTTCGCAATCGCGCGGGCGCGGCGCTGGATGGCGACGAAATCCTCCGGGGCGGCGCCATCTCCGGGCCGCAGCCGCCGCGCCGCCCCGACCGCTTCGCTGAGCGCTTCCCTAAGGGCCTCGCCGCCGCGGCGACGCACCGCGACGGTCTCGATGACGTGAACGCCGAGCTCGCGCGCGAGCGCCTGCGAATCGAGGGTGAGGCCGTCCCGCTTCGCCAAATCGACCATGTTGAGCGCGACCACGACCGGAAGGCCAAGCGCGATCAATTGCAGCGCGAAGCGGAGGTGGTTGTCGAGGTTGGTGGCGTCGAGCACCAGCAGCAAGGCGTCGGGCAGCCGCTCGCCCGCCTGCCGGCCGAGCACCACGTCGCGGGTCACCTCCTCGTCGGGGCTCGACGGATCGAGGCTGTAGGCGCCAGGCAGATCGACCAGCTCGACCGGGCGGCCGTCGGCGAGCGCCAGCCGGCCGGATTTCCGCTCGACCGTGACGCCGGGATAATTGCCGACCTTCTGCCGCGCGCCGGTCAGCATGTTGAACAGGGCGCTCTTGCCGGCATTGGGATTGCCGACCACCGCTACCAGTGGGATGGAGCTCATTCGG
This sequence comes from Allosphingosinicella sp., assembly GCA_035942355.1. Lineage (GTDB taxonomy): Bacteria > Pseudomonadota > Alphaproteobacteria > Sphingomonadales > Sphingomonadaceae > Allosphingosinicella. Next base: position 3,667 of record DASZDE010000082.1, read on the forward strand.
CCGCGATATCCAGCTCGGCGAGCGCGACCGACACCGCCCGCGCCTGCGCGCGCCGCATCGCCACCATCATCCGCCCGATCCGCACCGCCAGCGGGTCGCTGCCGAACGGCGCCCCATGCAGCGCCTCGACCTCCACCCCCTCGTCGAAGCCGAGGTTGCGCAGCCTTTTGGCGTCGCCCTCGCTGAGCGCGCGCCAGTCGATCCCGGTCACGGTCGCGGGGGTGCGGAACGGAAGCTGGTCGAGGCTGAGGGTCATCGAATCCCGATCTAGATGCGACTGATTATCAATAACGAGAAGGGAACGCCAGAGCCGGCTTATTTCAGCCGCGCCCCATACCAGTCGAGGTAGCGCTGCAGGCGATCGCGGATGAAGCTCGGGCGCTTGAGGCCGTGATATTCGCCCGGGTAGACGACCAGCTGGGTGTCGACGCCGCGGCTCTTCAGCGCCTGGTACATCTGTTCCGAGCCGAGCAGGGGCACGTTGAAATCCTGCTGCCCGACCAGGAACAGGGTCGGCGTCACGATCCGATCGGCGTGGAAGAAGGGGTAGGAGACGCGCATCCACGTCTCGGGCTTCTCCCATGGCTTGCCGAGCTCGAGCTCGTAATCGCGGATATACTGGTCGGTGCCGTAGCCCGACAGGATGTTGGCGATGCCGGCGCCGCTGGTGGCGGCCTTGAAGCGGCGGTCGCTGGCGATCACGTAATTGGTGAGCATGCCGCCATAGCTCCAGCCGCCGACGCCGAGCCGGTTGGGGTCGGCGACGCCGCGGGCGACCGCGTCGTCGACCGCAGCGAGCACGTCCGCCACGTCGACCCCGCCCCAGGCGGCGTAAATGGCTTTGGAGAAGTCCTGGCCGCGGCCGGTGCTGCCGCGCGGATTGGCGGCGACCACCGCATAGCCGCTGGCGGCGAGCAGCTGCCATTCGAAGCTGAAGCCGTGATCATATTGGCTGGCGGGGCCGCCATGGATGCGGAGCACGGCCGGAAGGCGCGCCCCGGGCGGCGCCGCGAGCGGCCTTACCAGAAAGCCGTGGACTTCGGTGCCGTCGGCGCTCCGGAAGCGGGTGAGCTCCACCGGTGCCAGCTGCACCGTGGCCAGCCACGCCTCGTTCTGGCGCGACAGCGGCCGGGCTTTGGAGCCTTCCAGGGCGTAGACTTCAGGCGGGGTGCCGGGATCGCTGACGAGCACCGCCGTCTTGCCGGTGCGGTTGGCGTGGACCGCCTGGAACACGCGCCGTCCGCCCGCGACCTGCTCCACCCGCCCGCCGGCGGCGGGCACGCGGCCGACCCATTCGGCGCCATCGTCCTCCACCGTGAAATGCAGCGAACGCCCGTCGGGCGACCATGTCGGATGGGTGACGTTGCGGTCGAGGCCGGAGGTCAGCAGGCGCGGCTTTCCCCCGGCGGCGGGAATCACGGCGAGCACGCGGACGCCGTAATACATAAGCTCGACCGGCCCGCCCTGCAGATAGGCTATGCTGCGGCCGTCGGGGCTCCAGGCCGGATAGCTTTCGGTGTCGGGATCGTTGTCGGCGCCGGAAAAGGCGGTGACCCTGCGCGGCTCGCGCGCCGGGCCGCGGGCGTCGGCGACGAACAGGTCCATGTTGTAGGTGCGGTCGGGATCGGGATCGCGGTTGCTGACGAAGGCGATGCGCGTCCCGTCGGGCGACCAGACGGGGAGATGCTCGTCATGCTCGCCGGTGGTGAGCCGGCGGGTCGCGCCGGTGGCGAGGTCGAGCAGCACCAGCCGCTGGCGCCGGCGCACGAGGAAGCCGTCCTCGTCGCGCTTGAACATGTAGCGGTCGATGACGATCGGCTTCGGCTTTTTCTCCTTGTCGGCTCCGCCGGCGGCTTGAGCCGCCGCATCGCCCTTGTCTTCCTCCGGCGGAGCGCCGGGCGCGGCCGGCTCCCCCGGCCGTTCGGGCGCCGGGACCACAGCCTGGGCGGCCGCATTCGCGGCCTGGTCCGGATCGGGATCGAGCAGGATCAGCGCCAGCCGGCGGCTGTCGGGGGACCAGGCATAGTCGACCACCGACCCCGTGATCGCCGCCGGCTGCCGGGCCTCGCCGCCGGCCCGGTCGAGCAGCCACAATTTGTCCTCCTCCTCCTCGTCCCCGCGCGAGGACAGGAAGGCAAGCCAGCGCCCGTCCGGGCTCCAGCGCGGCGTCGATTCGCTCTCCTTCGGGCGGCCGGTGAGCTGGACCGAGCGCGTGCCGTCCCAGCGCGTCATCCAGATATGGGTGAAGCTCTTGTCGGCGGCCGCATCGACGCTGCCGACCGTATAGGCGACCCAGGTGCCGCTCGGGTCGACCTGGGGCGCGCCGACCGTCTTGATGCGGGCGAGGTCGTCGAGCGCGACGGGGCGCCGGTCGGCGGCGGCGGCCGGATTCGCCGCCGCCAAAGCAAGCGCCGCCGCGCGCAGCCACAGTATCGCCATCGCCGCCCTCCCTGTAACGCCAGCTGCGAACTTGGCGGATCGGCGGGCCGATTTCCAGCGCTGTTCCCCGGCGCAGGCCGGGGTCCGGACGATCCGCCGGCTGGATCCCGGCCTTCGCCGGGAACCTCTAGCGGTATACGATGAGCTTCACCCGCTCTCCCGGCCGGAGCTCGGGCCGCGGGTCACGGTCGTTGAGCATCAGGAAGGTCTCGGCCGCATGGTCCGGGACGGCCATGCGCGTGGCCATGGCCGCAATCGTCTCGCCCCGCCCGACCGTCACCACCTCGATCTGGCGGGGCCTGAGCGACCGCGCTTCCGCGGGCGACAGCAGGCGGAACGAACCGAACAGCGGCGCGACAGCCTCGGCGCCGCCGCCGGAGGGAGGGCCAATGGTGATGAAGTGATAGGCATCGGTCGCGCCGGCGGCATAAGCGGCGACGGTGATCTGGGCGGCGCCCTGCTGCGTCTGGACCAGCACCGGCAGCATCACCGCGGCAAGGCCGTTGACCCGCGTGCGGACCATCTCGCCGGGGCGGACCTGAGCGGGCGCCTCGCCGATCAGCTCGTCCAGCAGCGCGGCGGCATAGGCTTCGAGCCCGCCCGGCGGCAGGCGCCCGCCGGCGAACTGCCCGGTGAGCCCGTCCGGCCCGTCGATCAGCACCGCCTGCGGGCTGTTGGCGAGGCTGAAGCCGGGCGGCGCTTCGAACGCGATCCCCATTTCGGGATGGGCGAAGCGGCGGCCGAGCACGAACCCCTGCTCCGGATCGTCCCCCCACAGCAAGCCGTCGACCTGGCTGAGATACGGCCCCTCGCCTTCCGGCAGCGCATCGGGGCCGTGGCCGGTCGCCTCCGCCTGCTCGGCCGCGCGCTCGATGCGTTCGCCGGTGAGCGGATGGGTGAGCGCCCAGGCCGGGATCCTCTGCGCCTCGTCATCGCCGCGCACCATCGCCTGATAGGCTTCGTGGTCGCCCAGCGATTCGAGCATGTCGCCCGCCGCATAAGGATCATAGCCCGCCTGGACCAGATAGCGGATGCCGAGATCGTCCGATTCGAATTCCTGCTTGCGCGAATAGCGCAACGTGTAGAATTCCGCCGCGCGCGCGGCGATCCCGGCCAGCCGCTCGCTCCCGGTGAGCACTCCCACCACCATTGCCCCGAGGCCGCTGAACAGGCCGCGCCGCTGCCGCCGCTCGCTGTGGTTGGCGACGATGTGGCCGAGCTCGTGCCCAAGCACCGAGGCCAGCTCGGCCTCGCTGTTGACAATGCCGAACAGGCCGCGGGTGATATAGATGTAGCAGCCCGGCACGGCGAAGGCGTTGACGACGTCGGTGTTGACGAGGGTGAACGTGCACTGGCCGCCGAGCCCGGCGGCGGCGGCGAGCTTCTCGCCAAGCCCGGCCAGGTAACGGGCCTCCGGGCCGTCATAGGTACCGCCGAATTCGGCGAGCAGCAGCGGATGCTGCTCGGCAGCCTGAGCGCGCTCCGCCGAAGTGACCGAGGGCTCGTAATCCTCGGCCGAGTCGCCGCACGCCGCAGCGGCGGCGATCAGCAACGCCGCGACGATGGATTTGAGTCTCCCGCTCACGCCGGGAGCTACGCACCAAGGCCGGGTTGGTTGCGGGCCAGAATCGGATGAATCAAGCTTTTCGAATGTCAAGTAATCTAAGTGAGCGTGCCGGTGCGGATTCATGGTAAACTGCGGCCTCGACTCGATTCGCGAGGGGACCAGTCCATGGCTTACTACCGGCTATACGCAGTGGGGCGCGCGAACGGCCCGCGCATCGGCGTGGACGAGATCGCGGCCCTGGACGACGTCCAGGCCGTGCGCTCGGCCCGCCAGCTTGCCGGCGGACAGGCGCCGATGGAATTGTGGTGCGGGAACCGCAAGGTGAAGAGCTTCCCGGCGATGGAGCAGCAGCTCGCCTGACCGGACATAACGAGAAGAACCCGATTGCTTCCCGGTTGCCCACCCCGCAGCAATCCTCCTACGCCCCGGCACAACCGGGGCGTGTTCTTATCCGGGGCAGGTGATCAGACGGCCGGGTAGCGGAGCCGCCCGAGGAAGCGGCTGAGGCTGGGCAGGCGCTGGCGGCTCCCGCGCCAGCTCGCCTTGAACTTCTCGAAGCTCATCACATCGTCGATCCGCCGGTCGAGAAAGCCTCGCGTGGTCGCGAGGCCGTCGCTGTCGTCGTCGAGATAGACCAGCATGGTCGCGCTGTAGAGGCCGGCGAGGATGGTGCGCTTGGAATAATGGTTGAAGTCGGTGGCAACATCACCGGCGATGCGCCACATCCGGTCGGCGGCGCGCCAGGCGAGGCGCGGGCCGGCGAGCCCGTTGCGCGGATCGGCGAGGACGGCGAGCGCGCGGCGCAAGGCCTCGCGGTGCGGGTTGATCACTTCGATCCGGTAGAGGACGAGGTCGCGAATGCGCTCGCGGATCTTGAGCTTGGCGATGCGGTCGAGCGGCCACGCCTTGGCCATGGCAAGGTCGATCGCGTCGAACCAGGCGTCGATCATCTGCACCGGGCCGTCGGGGAAGGCCAAGCGGGCGCGGCCGGCGGGAATTGCAAGCTCGGCCGCGGCGTTGGCGAGCGCCTTGTCGCTCCAGCCGTCAAATGCCGCATGGGCCGGTATCAGCGGCGCGAGCGCGGCGCGCAGCTCGTCGAGCGTCATCTCGTTGGGAGCGATCATGCGGCTCTCCGATCGTCGCCAAGATGAGGATCGGCAGCCTCGGATACAAGCCGCCCGGGAAGCCGGATCAGCACCAGGGCCACGCAGATCAGCACCGCGCCGGCGGCATCGGTGAGGCTGAGGCGCTCGTCATAAGCGAGCCAGCCGACCAGCGCCGTGACGGCCGGCTGGGTGAGGAGGCCGAGGCCGACCACCACCGGGCTCAGATGTCCCATCGCATAGACGAGCAGCCCCTGCCCTATCACCTGGCTGCCGAGCGAGAGCAGGATGAGCGGCATCCAGTCGCCCGGCATGACCCGCTCGCCGAGCAGCAGCGCCAAGCCGAGCAGCGGCAGGGCGCCGGCGATGGTGGCGAGCGCCAGCACCGGCAGCGGCGCGAGCGTCTGCCGCGCCCGATCGACGACGACGAGATAGAAGAAGTAGAAGATGCCGGCCAGGATCGCGAACAGGTCGCCTTCGAAATGCTCCGGCGAAAGCTCGTAGCTGCTGCCGAGCAGCAGGGCCGCGCCGACCGCCGCCAGCAGCAACGCCGCCGCCTGCAGCTCGCGCGGCCAGGTACGCGCGATGACGAAGCCGTAGATCGCGAAGATGAAGCTGGAGGCATTGGCGAACAGGGTCGCGTTGGCGAGCTTGGTGCGGACGATGCCTTCATGCCACGCCGCCAGATCGGCCGCGAAGAACAGGCCGCCGACGACGATCATCGCGCCGAGGCCCCAGCCGGGATGGACCCGCGCCAGGATCTGCCGCCGCGCCAGCAGGAGCAGCAGCGGGACCGCCAGCGCCAGCCGCCAGAAGGCCGCGGCGACCGGGCCGACATCGGCGAGCCGCACCATCCACGGCCCCAGCGCCAGGAACAGGTTCGACACGATCAGGGCCGCGAAGGCGAAGCGGCCGGCGCGGCCGGCAACGGGTGATGGAAGTTGGTGCATGTCGGCTGCCGGCGCGCTAGGGCGGCTACGTCCCACCCGTCAAGGAGCGCCGATGCCGTCCCTGCAGGGGAGCAATCAGGCCCCGAACTTCGCCTTCAGCGCAATCATCGCCAGCGCGGCTTTGGCCGCTTCGCCGCCTTTGTCCTTCTCCTCGGGGCGGGCGCGGGCGAGGGCCTGGGCTTCGTTCTCGACGGTGAGGATGCCGTTGCCGATGGCGAGGCCGTCGAGGGTCAGCGCCATCACTCCGCGCGCGCTTTCGCCGGCGACGATCTCGAAATGCCAGGTCTCGCCGCGGATCACCACGCCGAGGGCGACGAAGCCGTCATAGCGGCCGGTCCCGGCCGCCAGACCGATCGCGGCGGGGATTTCGAGCGCACCGGGCACGGTGACGGTCTCGTGCGCGTGGCCCGCCGCCTCGATCGCGGCGCGGGCGCCGGCGAGCAGGAGGTCATTGAGATGATCGTAGAAGCGCGCTTCGACGATCAGCAGCCGCGCCACGATCAGCTTCCGCCCGGGATCGGCCGCTCGCCGACGATCTTGAGGCCGTAGCCGGCGAGCGCCACCGGCGTGTGGTGGGTGTTGGTGAGCAGGACCATGTCCTTGACCCCCAGCGCCGACAGGATCTGGGCGCCGACCCCATAATCGCGCAGCTCGGCGACGTCGCGCGCCTCGATCTTGCCCGAGCGGATGTTGAGCGCGCGCGACAGCGCGTCGGGCATCGGCCGGTTGATCACCACGATCACTCCCGCCCCCTCCTCGCCGATGATCTTCATCGCGCCTTCGAGCAGGCCGCCGCGGCAGCCCGCCTCGGCGAAGGCGTCGGCGAACAGGCTGAGCGCGTGCATCCGCACCAAGGTCGGCTGCGACGGGTCGACCTTGCCCTTGACCAAAGCGATCTGCTCGTTGCCGAGCGCCTTGTTGAGGAAGGTCTTGGCGGTCCAGCCGCCGCCCCAGCGGCTCTCGAAGCGCGCCTCGGCGGTCTGCTCGACGAGATGGTCCTTCTCGAGCCGGTAGGCGATGAGGTCGCGGATCGTGCCGATCCTGAGGCCGTGGAGCTGGGCGAAAGCGACCAGGTCGTCCATCCGCGCCATCGCCCCATCCTCGCGCATGATCTCGCAGATCACCCCCGACGGATTGAGCCCGGCCAGCCGCGCAACGTCCACCGCGGCCTCGGTGTGGCCGGCGCGGATCAGGACTCCGCCTTCCTTGGCGACCAGCGGAAAGACATGGCCGGGAGTGACGATATGCTCGGGGCCCTTGGAAGCGTCGATCGCCACCGCGATGGTGCGGGCGCGGTCCGCGGCCGAGATGCCGGTGGTGACTCCGTCCTTCGCCTCGATCGAGGTGGTGAAGGCGGTCTCGAGCCGGGTGCCGTTGTGGCGGCTCATCAGGCCGAGGCCGAGCTGCTCGACCCGGCTCTTGGCGAGCGCGAGGCAGATGAGGCCGCGGCCGTACCTCGCCATGAAGTTGATCGCGTCGGGCGTCGCCATCTGGGCGGGAATGACGAGGTCGCCCTCATTCTCGCGATCATCGTCGTCGACGAGAATGAACATGCGGCCGTTGCGGGCCTCGTCGATAATCTGCTCGGGAGTCGCCATCACGCTCCGGCCGCCGCCCTGGAGGAATTTCTCGAGCTTGAGCAAAGTGTCCGCGGTCGGGTTCCAGTCGGGCTCACCCAGCTTGCGCAGCGAATTGGCGTGAAGCCCGGCCGCGCGGGCGAGCCCGGCCCGGCTCATCTCGCCGCCGGCCACCATTTCGCACAGCCGCTCGATCAGGATAGTGCTCATCGCGGGCCGATTATCACACTGTGATGTGATTCTCAACACCCAACTCACACCGCACAGCACTTATCCCCTTTACATACGTAGTGTTTTCGGCTAGCCTCGGGAGGCCATGAAACCGAAGCCACAAACGATTCGCCAGTTTTTCAAGCAGTTCCCAGACGACGAGAGCTGCCTCGTCCATTTTTTCGAGGCCAGGTTCGGCCAAGGCTACCCCTGTCCGTCCTGTGATCGGCCCTCAAAGTGGCATCGGATCAAGGCTGAACGCGCCTATTCCTGCCAGTGGTGCGGCCACCACCTACATCCGACTGTGAACACTCCTTTCGAGCAGACTCGGACTCCCCTACAGCTTTGGTTCTATGCGATTTTCCTCTTCACCACGACCCGCAACGGGGTTGCCGCGAAAGAGCTAGAGCGCCAGCTTGGTGTGACGTACAAGACGGCTTGGCGGATGGCTGACTTGATCCGCAAGCACATGGCCGACATTGACGGCGACACGCCCGTGGGCGGCGACGGCAAGGTTGTCGAGATTGATGAGACACTGATCGGGGGGAGCCTTCGCTTCCGACGCGGCGATGGCCGCAGCCGCAGTCAGCGCCAGAACAAGACGATGGTCATGGGGATGCTGGAGCGCGACGGGGACGTGCTAACCACCGTCATCGCCGACAATCGCAAGCACAACGTGCTGCCCAAGGTGACTGAGTATGTGGCGCAGGGCTCGATCTGCCACACGGACGAGCTGCGGAGTTACACGGACCTGCCGAAGCTCGGCTTCAAGCACGATACCGTCAATCACAGCCGGGGCCGCTACGTCAGCCCGACCGGCTGCCATGTTCAGGGGATCGAGAATTTCTGGGCGCAGCTAAAGCGGGCGATCAATGGGACGCACATTCACGTTTCCGCCAAGCATCTGTGGAAATATGCGAAGGAAGCTGAGTACAGGTTCAACCGCCGCGATTGCGCCGAGACGATGCTTTCGGAGCTTTTGGTGACTTTCCGGCCATTGAGCGAACGGTGCGATTGAACGCATCTGGGTCGCCCTGCTCGGCTTCCCGCTCCTTGATAAACTCTTCCAGTTTGCCCTTATCTCGGGCCTCTCGAAGGCTTGTCATTGGAGAAACGCCACAAGTCCGACGAGGACGGCTACGACGGTAAATCCAACGGCCGTGATTGCCGGAAGGAGCCACGCCTGCGTCTTCATCTGGCCCGCCAATTCGCTCATTTTAGCTGTCAAATCCGATACATTCGCATTGAGCTGAGCATTGAGAGCGGCCACATTCGCGCTGAGCGACCGGAGCGACGTGAGCACTTCTGAGAAAGCCATACCATCACCCTCGGCTATAGCCTCGAGGTCCTCGGAAGAGAGACCGTACTTGCCCTGGTATGGACCGGAATACGGTTTCTCCACCGGCTTATCGAGGCGGTGAATTTCAAGTGTCAGGATGTCGTCCTTATGTGGGAGCGACACGTCTCTTGGCGTGAGATTCGCCAAACCAATTTTGATGCTGCCCTCGAAACCGGGATCAATCTGGGGGCCTGTAGTGGCGATTAAGCCCTTCCGCGCATATTTCGATCTTAGCCCGATCCGGCCGACATGCTGGGGACCAAGCTTAACTTTCTCCAAGATCACGATGACGCCAAAATCGCCCGGTTCCAGGATTATCAGCCCCTTCTCACTGATATCGACCCGTTGCTTGTGCTTGGTTGTAGCACCCTCGTCACCCACTCGGAGATCGATACTAGCAGGCTGAACCTGCGCCTCATCGAAGGGATCGATGCTGATTTCCCCGGCGGCGAGGGCGGCTCTGATGTCGGCATCCGTGAGGATCATGGCGCTGCTTTCGACCGATGGCGGGGTTACCTTACCACGTCCGGCGAGTCCGATTCACGTATGCGAGGGGGATAATCCGCCACCGTACTAGCGGCGAAGCTCGATTATGCGGCCGAGATAGCGGGCGAGGATGTCGATCTCGATGTTGACGCGACGGCCGGCGGCGATGCTGCCGAAGGTGGTGTGCGCGGCGGTGTGCGGGATGATGTTGACGGCGAAGCGGACCCCGCCGGAAAGGCTCTCGACCTCGTTGACGGTGAGCGAGACGCCGTCCAGCGCGACCGAGCCCTTGGCGGCGATATAGGGGGCGATCTCGTCGCCGGCGACGATCGTCAGCCGGGTCGAGCCGCCGATGGCCGCCGCCCCCTCGACCTCGCCGACGCCGTCGACATGGCCGGTGACGATATGGCCGCCGAGCTCGTCGCCGACCTTGAGCGCGCGCTCGAGATTGACGGCCCCGCCCGCGTCCCACATGCCCGGGGCGGTGCGGCCGGCGGTCTCGGCTGAGATGTCGACGGCGAACCAATGGTCGCCCTTGTCGACGACGGTGAGGCAGACCCCCGAACAGGCTATCGAGGCGCCGAGGGCGAGCGCGGCAAGGTCGTAGCCGCAGGCGATGCGGACGCGCAGGTCGTCGAGCTGCTCGGCGGCCTCGATCCGGCCGATATCGGTGATGATCCCGGTAAACATCAGCTCCGGACGCGCTCGTAGACTTCGAGCCGGTCGCTGCCAAGCAGGCGCGTGTCGAGGGGCCGCCAGCGGCCATGGGCGGCGGCGAGCGCGCCCAGCCCGATATCGCCCAACGCCGCCGTGCCGGCACCGACCAGGATCGGCGCGCGGTAGATGAGCAGGCGGTCGACGAGGTCGGCGGCGAGGAAGGCCGAAGCCGTCGCCGCTCCGCCTTCGACGAGCAGGTCGTTGACGTCGGTGAGGCCGAACACGTCGCCGGGGCCGCCGAACCGCTCCCAGCCGTCCGGCGCCTCGCCGCGGGTGAGCAGGGCGCGCCGCGGCGACCTCTGCGCGAGGCCCGGGAGCCGCACATCGAGGCGCGGCGAGTCGGACTCATAGGTGCCGCGGCCGACCAGGACCATGTCGGCGCGGGCGCGTTCGAGATGGGCGTGCGCGCGGGCATCCTCCCCGGTGATCCAGCGGCTCTCGCCGGAGGGCAGGCCGATCCTGCCGTCGATCGACACGGCCAGCTTGAGCGTGATCCACGGCCTTCCCAGCCGCTGGCGGGTGAGGAAGCCGGCGAGCGAGCGCGCCGCCGCCTCCGCCGCGTCTCCGCATGCCACGGCGACACCGGCCGAGCGCAGCCGCTCCAGCCCGCGGCCGTTCGTCCTGGGATCCGGGTCGCGGACCGCGACCATCACCCGTGCGGGCTGCGCCTCCGCCAGCAAATCGGCGCAGGCGGGGCCGCGTGCGCTCGCATGGGCGCAGGGCTCGAGCGTCACGTAGACGGTCGCGCCGCGCGCGGCCGCGCCGGCTTCGGCCAGGGCCATGGCTTCCGCATGGGGGCGGCCGCCGGGCTGGGTCCAGCCGCGGCCGACGACGGCCTTGCCGCTGACGATCACGCAGCCGACATTCGGGTTGGGCGCGGTGCGGCCGCGGCCGCGCTCACCGAGCGCGATCGCCGCTTCCATCCAGCGCCCGTCCATCACATGCCGAACTTCTTCTCGAGCTCCTTGAACTGGCGCTGGCGCTCGGCGGCGATCGCGCGGCGCTGCTGCTCGCGCGCCTTCTGGTCGGCGAGGATCTCCTCGTCGCTGCGATTGGCGCTCCAGCTCTCGACATAGACGATCTGCTCGCCCGGCATGATGTTGGTCTGCGCATCGAAATAGAAGCCGATCAGGATCACGACCGGCATCAGCACCGCGAACAGGGCGGCGATCCAGCGATGGCTGCCGCGCTCGCCGGCAAAGGCGCGCAGGTCGGCCCAAAGGGCGCGCGGGGAGGCAGGGCGCGGCAGCGGCATCCGCGGGAAGATAGGGCCCGCCGCGCGCCAGCGCCAGCCCCGGCGCCCGGAAATGCGACCTTCAGGCCCTCAGCTGGAAGTGAACCGTCATGACCTTGCTGCTTGCCACTGGCCTGCCGTCGACCGTCGCCGGGCGGAACCGCCAGTGGCGCAGCGCATGGCGTTCGGTCGTGCGCCAGAAGGCCTCGCTTGCGGCGCGCACCCTCTCGATGCCCTTCACGCGCCCGTCGGCGCCGATCAGCACCCGGACCGCGACCGAGCCTTCCCTGCCGGCACGCTCTTCTGAAGCCGGGTAAGGCGGCTGCAGCTCGCTGCGCGGGTCGATCTGCGCGTCGATACGAACCGGAGGAGGCGGAGGAGGGTCCGCCCGCGGCGGAACGACCGCTCCGCCGGGCGGGCCGACATCGATCACAATTGGGCCGAGCGGCTTCGGCTCACGGATCGTGACAGGCCGCAGCGGATGGGTGGCGACGATCGGCGTAACATGCTCGATCACCGACTTGTTGTGGGCCTTCGGCGGGATCGGATCCGGCACGGGCGGCGGGTCCGGCGGCAAACGCACCGGCTTTAGCTTCAACGGAGTGAAGATCTTCATCGTCGGCACTTCCATCTTCGACATGGCCAGTGCGGTAATCGCCGCCGCATGTAGGGCGAGAACGACCGCCAGGCTGCCCGGGCTTCGCGGTTTGTGGGCTAAAAAGCCATTTTCCGGCATGGTATCTCTCCTTCGGCAGCGCTGGTGCTCCAGCTGCCGTGCGGATGATACTCTATATCATTATGTTATACCATATCAAAAACACGCTGCTGGAAATGTGTCGGCCGCTCAGCAGGCGGCGGCGGCGCGAAGGCGGGCCAGGCTCTGCTCCTTGCCGATGAGAAGCAGCAACGGCGCCATTTCGGGGCCGCTGTCGCGGCCGGTGAGCGCGCGGCGAAGCGGCAGGAACAGCGCCTTGCCGGAACGGCCCGTACTGGCGTTGAGCGCGTCGGTGAGCGCGCGCCATGGCGAGCCGCTCCAGTCGAGACGCTCGGCGGCTTGCGCGGCCGCGGCGAGAAAGTCGCGATCCTCGGCGGCGCCGCGGGGATCGACCGGCCCTTCGACGATATGCCACCAATCGGCGGCTTCGGGCACGGTGCGGAGGTTCGGCCGGATCGCCGCCCAGGCGGTCTCACCCATGCCCGGCGGCAGCCGGCCGGCGACCTGGTCGTAGTCGAGCTGGTGCACGATGCGGGCATTGAGCGCCGCCAGTTCCTCCATGTCGAACCGGGCGGGAGCGCGACCGAAGGTGGCGAAGTCGAACGTCTCGATCAGCGGCGTGGGGTCTGTCACCGGCTCGACCGGAAGGCTGGTGCCGATCCGGGCGAGCTTGGCGAGCAGTGCGATCGGCTCGATCCCCGCTTCGCGCATCGCCTCGATGCCGAGCGAGCCGAGCCGCTTGGAAAGCTTGCCTTCGGATCCGACCAGCAGCGCCTCGTGCGCGAAGGCCGGAGGCGCCGCGCCGAGCGCTTCGAACATCTGGGTCTGGAGCGCGGTGTTGGCGACATGGTCCTCGCCGCGGACGACATGGGTGATGCCCATGTCGATATCGTCGACCGTGCTCGGCAGCATATAGAGCCAGCTGCCGTCCTCGCGCCGGACGACCGGGTCGGAGAGCAGCGCCGGCTCGAAATGCTGCGGCCCACGGATCAGGTCGTCCCACTCGATGGCGGCGCCGTGATCGAGCCTGAACCGCCAGTGCGGGCGCCGGCCCTCGGCTTCGTAGCGGGCGATCTCATCGGGCGACAGGCGGAGCGCGGCGCGGTCGTAGACCGGCGGCCGGCCGCGCCCGAGCTGGATCTTGCGCTTGAGGTCGAGCTCCTGGGCGGTTTCGTAAGCGGGGTAGACGCGCCCCGCCGCCCGCAGCCGGTCGAGCGCGGCCTCGTAGCGGCGGAACCGCTCCGACTGGCGCTGCTCCTGATCCGGGGCCATGCCGAGCCACGCGAGGTCGCCGCGGATCGCCTGCGCATATTCCTCGCGCGACCGCTCCCGGTCGGTGTCGTCGAGGCGCAGGATGAACGTGCCGTCGTGCCGCCGCGCCCACAGCCAATTGTGGAGCGCGGTGCGGATGTTGCCGACATGGAGGCGGCCGGTCGGCGACGGCGCGAAGCGGGTGACGACGGTCATCGCCCGCGTCTAGGCAAGCGCCGCCGCTCCGGCAACGGCCCTTGCCTTCGGGCAGCGGGCGCTTAAGGGGAATCGCGGCGGCTTCAGGCGCGTGGGGACGATCTGATGAAATTGATGTCGGGCAATTCGAACCTGCCGCTGGTGCGGGCGATCGCCTCTTATCTCGAGCTGCCGATCACCGAGGCCAGCGTGCGCCGCTTCGCCGACGAGGAGGTGTTCGTCGAAATTCACGAGAATGTCCGCGGCGAGGACGTGTTCGTGGTCCAATCGACCGCCTACCCGGCCAACGACAATCTGATGGAGCTGCTGATCTGCATCGATGCGCTGAAGCGCGCCTCGGCAAAGCGGATCACCGCGGTGCTCCCTTATTTCGGCTATGCGCGGCAGGACCGCAAGCCGGGGCCGCGCACGCCCATCTCGGCCAAGCTGGTCGCCAACCTGATCACCGTCGCCGGCGCCGACCGGGTGTTGTCGGTCGACCTCCATGCGGGCCAGATCCAAGGCTTCTTCGACATTCCCACCGACAATCTCTACGGCGCGCCGGTGATGTCGGCCGACATCCAGGCGCGCTTCGCCGGCCGCAACATCACCGTCGTCTCGCCCGACGTGGGCGGCGTCGTCCGCGCCCGTGCGCTCGCCAAGCGGCTCAACAACGCGCCGCTGGCGATCGTCGACAAGCGCCGCGAGAAACCCGGCGAATCCGAGGTCATGAACATCATCGGCGACGTCGCCGGCCGCTTCTGCATCCTTGTCGACGATATCGTCGACTCCGCGGGCACCTTGTGCAACGCCGCCGCCGCGCTGAAGGAAGGCGGCGCCGAGGAAGCGGTCGCCTACTGCACTCATGGCGTCCTGTCCGGCGCCGCCGTCCCGCGCGTCGAGAACTCGGCGCTGACCGAGCTCGTCATAACCGATTCGATCGCCGTCTACGACGCGGCCGCGGCGACCGCCAAGATCCGCATTCTGACGATCGCGCCCCTGCTCGCCGAAGCGATCCGCCGCATCGCCGACGAGGCTTCCGTGTCCAGCCTGTTCGATTGAGCGCGGCCGCCGGAGCGAGCGATCCGGGGAGATCGCCCGCTACTTAAGTCTCTCCGTCTGCGGCCTGTTCGACTGACGCAGCTGCTCCCGGGCGAAGGCCCGGGTCCAGGTCTGCACTCGTAACTGGGCCCCGGCCTGCGCCGGGTACACTTCATTCCACCAATTGCTCGAGCTGCTCGGCCTCGACGCCTTCGTGGAAGATCGCGAACGGGTCGTAATTGCCGAAGCTCCAGACATTGCCCTCGAGGTCGCGCGCCTCGTAGCTGCGGCCGCCATAATCCTGGTCGGTGGGCGGGTTGATGATCTCGGCGCCGGCCGCGGCGGCGCGGGCGTGATGCGCGTCGACCTCCTCCAGCACGACGTACAGGCACGAGGTCACCTTGCCGCCGACCTCGGCCGGCGGCACCAGGCCGAGCCGGTCGTTCTCGCCGCGCCGCGACGCCGAGCTCAGCATGACCATATTGCCCTGGAGCGTCAGCTGGGCGTGCTCGACGCGCGACTTGTCGTCGCTCTCATAGACGGCATGGCGCGCGAAGCCGAACGCATCGCACAGAAAATCGATCGCCGCATGGGCGTCGCGATAGGCGAGGCACGGGATGATCGCGGCACGGACGGACATATCATTCCCCTGGTGAGTCACGCGGGCATATCAGTTCGACCCGGATTCAGAAAATTCCGAGGAACTTCTTCTTTTTCTTCTTCGGCTTGGCGTCCGGATTCGCCGACTTGCCCTCGCCGATATTCTGGACCTTGCCGCCGTCCCGCTCGCGCTGCGCCGACGCGCGCGCGCCCGACAGGACCGGTCCGCAATGGGTCGGCTCGGCGTCGCCCGGATCGACGAAGGCGATCACCGCCGCGAGCGGGCTGACGAGGATTCCCAGCCCCAGGCCGACGCCGGCGCGGGCGACCAGCTCGCCGCTGATCACGTCGACCTTGGGCGCGGCGAAATAGCCGCCGACGCCGATCGGCGACTGCGCGGAAAAGGCGCTGAACGTCTTGGCGTCCGCCTCCACCGACAGGTCGAGCGCCTCGGTCTTGAAGCTGAATCCGCCGCGGCCGCCAATCACGTTCTTCTTGGTGTCGATCAGGATCGGGTCGGCGGCGGCGACGCCGTCGCGGACGGTGAAGGCGATCAGCCCGCAATTGATCAGCACCGGCTCGGTCAGCCGCTTCTCGAACATCTTCTGCGCGAAGGTGCCGATGTCGAGCTCGCTGAGCTGGACGTTGCGGGTCCAGAAGGTGCCGGCCGGCATGATGATCGCGATCCGGCCGTCCGAGCTCGCCAGCGAGTCGCGCACCGAATCGCCCTCCCCTTTGAGCTGCACCCGCGCCTTGACGAGCCCGGTGGTGCCCGATTGCTCGGCGCCGAACTTGGCGAGCAGCAGCCCCATCCGGGTCGGCGACAGCCGGATGTCGTAGTCGGTGCGGACCGGCCGGGCGCGCGCGTTGATGATGATGTCGGAGGCGAGATGGCCGCCGGCGACGTCGAAGGTGAACGGCGACAGCTTCAAGAGGCTGCGCTCGAGGTCGAGCGTCAGGCCGATGTTGGAGATCGGGAACTTTTCCATCCGCACCCGCGCGACCTGATAGTCGACATGGGCGTCGAACCCCTTGAGGCCGGATACGTCGAGCGAAGAATCGGGCAGGACGCGGGGCCGCCCGCCCTCGGTGACGATCGCGCCGCTTGGGCCCATCGCGTCGAGCCGGCGCGGGTCGTAGCCGACCCACGGCCCGGCATCGATGATGTCGAGCACCCGGCTCCTGAGGTCGGCGTCGATCCGGAGGCGGTCGGACGGCATCGAGATGGTCATCGCGCCGGCCAGGTCGCTGGCGCCGAACGTCCCCCTGAGGCCGGTGAAGCGCCAGCGATCCTCAGTCTTGGTAAGATTGGAGCTGATCCGGTAGCGGCGGGTGTCGGGCACGACCACGCCGAGGAAATCGAACAGCGAGGCGAGGTTGGGCCCGCTCGCGCGCAGCTTGAGGTCGGCGCCCTCGACTTCGGTCGCGCCGGGCAATGTGCCGCTGACGTCGAGATTGTTGCCGGCGCCGGCGGCATGCAGCGCCAGCCGGTTGCGCCCGCCCGCGACCGTCTCGTTGGGCGACATCAGGCTGCCCGACAGAATGAAAGGCTTGTCGCGCATGCTGCCGCCGCCCGCGAAGCGGATGTCGTTCTCGAACCTGGTGTCCTTCGCCCGCACCGTCTCGAGCTTGACGTCGAGCAGGAAGTCGAGCTGCGGCGCGCGGTAGCGTATGTCGGAGCCGACTACGCTCGCGCGGCGGATCAAAGGCATGTCGAACGGCTCCGCCGGCTTGCGGGGGTCGCCCAGGGTCCAGGTGTTGCGCTTGCCGGCGGCGTCCCATTCGAGATCGAGATTGCCGTCGACCAGGTCGAGCCAGTTCAGCCGCCGGTCGCCGAAGATGAGGGCGAAGGTGGCGATGTTGGTGTCGATCCGCTTCGCTTCGAACAGATATTTGCGGCTCGCCCAGGCGGGGTTGGAGACGGTCAGCCCCTCGGCGACGAACTTGATGTCGACCGGGTTGAAATAGAGCTGGAAATCGCCGGCGACGTCGACCGTCCGCAGCGTCTGCTCGGACGCGTAGCGCTCGAAATAGGGCTTGAGGAACCGCCCCTTGGTGATGAACAGCACCGCCCAGGCGAGCACCAGCAGGCCGACCAGCGTCGCCAGCACCGACAGCCCGATGCCCAGGCTGTTGGCGCCGAGCTCCTTGCGCCGCAGCAGGTGACCGTGCTCCGCCTTGACGGTCGTTTCGTACATGTAGCCAAAACGGCCGGAGCTTCGACTCTGTTCCTGTGCCGACGCTTGCCTCGTGCGGCGCATGCCCGTATAGGCGCGGGCTTTCCAGCTCTGGAAGAAGCGAACTGCCCGGCCGGTAAGGGCTGCCGTGGCTGTTCACGAAGCGTCCGCCCCTGCGCGGCAAAGGAGACGAAAATGCCCAAACTGAAGACCAAGAGCGGGGTCAAGAAGCGCTTCAAGCTCACCGCCACCGGCAAGGTGAAGCACGGCGTCGCCGGCAAGCGCCACCGCCTGATCAGCCACAATGCCAAGTATATCCGCCAGAACCGCGGTACCGAGGTGCTCGCCGACGCCGACACGGCGCGGGTGAAGCTCTGGGCGCCCTACGGCCTGAAATAAGGGGTACTGAAGCATGGCACGCATCAAGCGCGGCACCACCACGCGCACCAAGCACAAGCGGCTGCTCGACCAGGCCAAGGGCTATTACGGCCGCCGCAAGAACACCATCCGCATCGCCCGCCAAGCGGTCGAGAAGGCCGGGCAATATGCGTATCGCGACCGCAAGGTGAAGAAGCGCAGCTTCCGCGCTTTGTGGATCCAGCGCATCAACGCCGCCGTCCGCGCCGAGGGCCTGACTTACGGCCAGTTCATGCACGGCCTGAAGCTCGCCGGAGTCGACCTCGACCGCAAGGTGCTGGCCGACATCGCGATGCACGAAGGCGAGGCCTTCAAGGGCATCGTCGCCCAGGCGCGGGGCGCGCTGCCGCAGGAGCCTCAGGCATCGGCCTGAGCTGCCTTTCCAGTTGCCGGCATTCCTCTCCGGAACCGTTTACAGCGTCTCGGCCGCATCCTGTAGCGCGGCTTTCATGAGCGCCCTTGCCTGTTTGGTCCGCGTCGCAACAGCACGGCGCGGGGCTTTGGCGAGCGGCACGATAACGTGAACGACGCGATTCTGCTTCCCCTGGGTTTCGTACAGAGTGGCGGTGGCGAGGCCGTGCTTCGTGTCGAGCGCGAAGTCGTGGAGCATGAACGGCATGAGGGCGTCTCCCGTGGCTGCTTGGCGGTCGAAGCTAGCCGGTCAAGGCGACGAAGCAAATCGTGTCAGTGGACGGTCTCCGCCGCGATCGAATAGCGCACGGTGGCGCAGGGGCTGCGCTCCGGACAGCAGCTGAGCCTCGTCCATTCGGTCTTCGCCTTCGCCTCGTCCTCGAACGGGCCGCTCATCCGCTCCGTGCCGGGCACCAGCGCCTTGAAGGCGGGATCCCGATATTCCCCGCCGATCACCCAGTAGCGTGTGGCCATGTCGGGTCTCCTCATTCGGCCGCGACGGCGGTGACGAACTGGTCGGCTTCGGTCGATCCGGCGAGCGCGACGGTGGAGGCGTCGCCGCCCGAGACGGTCTGCGCGACCAGGTCGAAATAGCCGGTGCCGACCTCGCGCTGGTGGCGGGTGGCGGTGTAGCCGGCCGCCTCGGAGGCGAACTCGGCCTGCTGCAGCTCCGAATAAGCCGCCATGCCGCGGTCCCTGTAGCCGCGGGCGAGCTCGAACATGCCGTGGTTCAATTGGTGGAAACCGGCCAAAGTGACGAACTGGAACTTGTAGCCCATCGCGCCGAGCTCGCGCTGGAACTTGGCGATGGTCTCCTTGTCGAGCTTGGCCTCCCAGTTGAAGCTGGGCGAGCAATTATAGGCCATCATCTTGCCCGGATGCGCGTGCTGCACCGCTTCGGCGAACCGCTTTGCGTCGGCGAGGTTGGGGTGGCTGGTCTCCCACCATAAAAGGTCGGCATGTTCGGCGAAGGCGATGCCGCGCTTGATGCAATGGTCGACGCCGGTGCCTTCCCTCAGGCGGAAGAAGCCTTCGGGGGTGCGCTCGCCGGTCAGCCATTCGCGGTCGCGCTCGTCGACGTCTGAGGTGATCAGCTTGGCGCTCTCAGCGTCGGTGCGGGCGACGAGGATGGTGGGGACGCCGCAGACGTCGGCAGCGAGCCGCGCCGCGTCGAGGTTGCGGATATGCGCCTGGGTCGGGATCAGCACCTTGCCGCCGAGATGGCCGCATTTCTTCTCGCTGGCGAGCTGGTCCTCGAAATGGACCCCCGCGGCGCCGGCCTCGATATAGGCTTTCATGATCTCGAAGCAGTTGAGGGGCCCGCCGAAGCCGGCCTCGGCGTCGGCGACGATCGGCACGAACCAGTCTCGGCTGGCGCCGCCCTCGGCATGCTCGATCTGGTCTGCCCGCTGAAGGGTGCGGTTGATCCTGCGGCACAATTCCGGTCCGGCATTGGCCGGGTAGAGCGACTGGTCGGGATACATGGCGCCGGCGGTGTTGGCGTCGGCCGCCACTTGCCAGCCGCTGAGGTAGATCGCCTTGAGGCCGGCGCGCACCATCTGCATGGCCTGGTTGCCGGACAGGGCGCCGAGCGCGTTGATATAATCCTCGCCCTTCAAAAGCTCCCACAGCCGGCTGGCGCCGCGCTTCGCCAGCGTATGCTCGATCGGCAGCGAGCCGCGCAGCCGCTCCACCTGCTCGACGCCATAGGGCCGCCTGATGCCGTCGAAGCGGCCGGCGGCGGCCGGGACAAGGCTGCTGAAATCCGGCATCTGCGCTCCTTCGTTCTGTGGGTGGACCATTGAACCTCGGAAAAGCCCTGGAGGGAGCAGCAAAAAGGGTCGCGATGTAATTACACGACTTGCGACTGTTGTAAATGTTTGACAATGTCACAGATGTGGCTGCCGATCGCAAACTCTATCTCGGCGGGCGGCTCCGCCGGCTGCGTCGCGAGCTCGGGCTGAACCAGTGCGCGATGGCGGCCGAACTCGGCATGAGCCCGAGCTACCTCAATCATCTCGAGCGCAACCAGCGGCCGCTGACGGCGCAGGTGCTGCTGCGCATGGCGCAGGCTTATGATGTCGACCTCAAGAGCTTCACCGCCGAGGGCGAGCGGACCGGCGCCGAGGAGCTGGCCGAGATCTTCGCCGATCCGATGTTCGGCGACCTGGGGATTCCCCGCTACGAGCTGCTCGAGCTTGCCGACAACGCGCCGTCCGTCGCGGACGCGGTCGCGCGGCTCTACACCGCATTGGTCGAGCGGCGGCAGGCGCCGGAAGGAGCGGCGCGCGAGGGCGAGGCCCCGCTGGTCACCCCCGAAACCTGGGTGCGGGACTATATTCAGGCGCAGCGCAACTATTTCGGCTATATCGAGGAGGCCGCCGACACGCTCGCCGGCGCCATGGGCGAGCGGCTGTTCCTGTTCGCGGGCCTGCGCAAGCGCCTCAAGGAGGGGTACGGCGTCGATACCAGGGTGGTTCCGCCCGAACTGCTCGATGGTGCGTCCCAGCATTACGACTATCACCGCAAGCGGCTGATGCTGTCCGAGCTGTTGCGCCCGGAGAGCCGCAGCTTCGCGGTCGCCTATCAGGTCGCTTTGTTCGAGTTCCGCCCGCTGCTCGCGCGGATGCTGGAAAGCGCCGCGCCGCCCGATGTGCCGACCCGGCGCCTGCTTCACATGTCGTTCGCCAATTATGCCGCCGGCGCGATCATGATGCCTTATGCCGAGTTCCTCGCCGGAGCCGAGCGCCACCGCTACGACATCGACCGGCTGTGCGCCGAGTTCGGCGCCAGCGTCGAGCAGGTGGCGCACCGCCTCACCACCCTCGGCCGCAGCGGCGCCCGCGGCATCCCGTTCTTCATGCTGCGGGTCGATGCCGCCGGCAATGTCTCCAAGCGCTTCGCCGGCGAGAGCTTCCCCTTCTCGCGCTTCGGCGGCACCTGCCCGCGCTGGAACCTCCACGCCGCCTTCCGCACCCCCGAACGGGTGATCACCCAGGTGGTGGAGACGCCCGACGGCCAGCGTTTCTTCACCGTCAGCCGAGCCGTGGGACGCGCGGTCCGGCTCGATCCGCGCGAGAACAGCCAACTCGCCATCGGCCTCGGCTGCGACGTCAAGTTCGCCACCAGGATCGTCTATTCGGACGGATTCGACCTTGCCGCCCCTTATGTGACGCCGATCGGCCCCGCCTGCGCGATCTGCCCGCGCGTGCGCTGCCCGCAGCGCGCCGCCGCGCCGGCCGGGCGGACCTTGATGGTCAATGAGATGCAGAAGACCATCTCGCCTTATCCGTTCGGCGGCTGATCGGGCTTTGCTTTTTCGGGCGGGGCTTGCTTAAGGGCGCGCATGTCAGATCTCGACCAGGTGCGCCGCGCCTTGCTGGGCCGCATCGACGCGGCGTCCGATCTCCAGGCGCTGGAGGCGGAACGAGTGGCGGCGCTCGGCAAACAAGGGGCGGTCACCCGGCTCCTGAAGACGCTCGGCGCGATGACCGCGGAGCAAAGGCAAGCCGAGGGGCCGCGAGTGCACCGACTGCGGGAGGCGGTGACGGAGGCGATCGCCGCGCGCAAGGCGGCGCTCGAGGCGGCCGAGCTCGAGCGGCGGCTCGCGACCGAGACCTTCGACATGACGCTGCCGGTCGCCGCCGAGGAGCCGGGAACGGTCCATCCGGTCAGCCAGGTGATGGACGAGCTGGCCGAGATTTTCGCCGATCTCGGCTTCGCCGTCGCCACCGGCCCCGAGATCGAGGACGACTGGCACAATTTCACCGCGCTCAACATCCCGGAAAGCCACCCGGCGCGGGCGATGCACGACACGTTCTATTTCGACCGCCGCGACGCCGACGGCCACCGCATGCTGCTGCGCACCCACACTTCCCCGGTGCAGATCCGCGCCATGCAGGCTCAGCCGCCGCCGCTCTACCTGATCGCGCCGGGCCGGACCTACCGCTCCGACAGCGACGCCACCCACACGCCGATGTTCCACCAGGTCGAGGGGCTGGTGATCGACCGGGGCATCCATCTCGGCCACCTCAAATGGACGCTGGAGACCTTCCTCAAGGCGTTTTTCGAGCGCGACGACATCGTCTTGCGTTTCCGTCCCAGCTACTTCCCGTTCACCGAGCCATCGGCCGAGGTCGACGTCGGCTACACCGTGGCCAAGGGCCGGCGGGTGCTGGGCGGCAGCCAAGGCTGGATGGAGCTGCTGGGCTCCGGCATGGTCCATCCGCGCGTGATCGCCAATTGCGGCCTCGATCCGGGCGAGTGGCAGGGCTTTGCGTTCGGCTGCGGCATCGACCGGCTGGCGATGCTCAAATATGGCATGGACGATTTGCGCGCCTTCTTCGACGGCGACCTGCGCTGGCTGCGCCATTACGGCTTCTCCGCACTGGACGTGCCGACGCTCTCCGGGGGCGTCGGGGCATGACGGATCCTCCGAAAAAGACCGTTCGGGCTAAGCTTGTCGAAGCCCTCTCCTCTTCCTCTTCACCAATGGAGGAAAGCCCTTCGACAGGCTCAGGGCCAACGGTGAGGGCAGGCGCGGCGGCACATCTTCAAACCAACCTTCGTCTCAAGGCAGGCGCGTGAAGCTCACCCTGTCCTGGCTCAAGGAGCATCTCGAGACGGAGGCGGGCCTCGACGAGATCGTCGCGACCCTCACCCGCATCGGGCTCGAGGTCGAAGGGGTCGAGAATGCGGCGGCCAGGCTCGCCCCGTTCACGATCGCCAGGGTGCTCGCCGCCGAGCGCCACCCGCAGGCCGACAAGCTCCAGGTGCTGAGCATCGACACCGGCGCCGGCGACCCGGTCCAGGTCGTATGCGGCGCCCCCAACGCACGCGCCGGCATGCTCGGCGTATTCGGCGCCCCCGGCGCCTATGTGCCGGGCAGCGACCTCACCTTGAAGGTCGCCTCGATCCGTGGCGTCGAGAGCCGCGGCATGATGTGCTCGGCCCGCGAATTGGAGCTCGGCGAAGAGCATGACGGCATCATCGCGCTGCCCGACGACGCCCCGGTCGGCGCCCGCTATGCCGAATGGGCCGGCCTCGACGACCCGGTGCTCGACGTCGCGGTCACGCCCAATCGCCAGGACGCGATGGGCGTGCATGGCATCGCCCGCGATCTCGCCGCCGCCGGGCTCGGCACGCTGCGGCCGATCGAGGTGACCGAGATTGCCGGCGGCTTCCCGTGTCCTATCGAGATCCGAACCGACGACCCGGAGGGTTGCCCCGCTTTCTACGGCCGGGTGATCCGCGGCGTCCGGAACGGGCCCTCGCCCGCCTGGCTCCAACAGCGGCTGAAGGCCGTCGGCCAGCGCCCGATCAGCGCGCTGGTCGACATGACCAACTACATCACGCTCGGCTATGGGCGGCCGCTCCACGTTTACGACCTGGCCAAGCTCAACGGCGCAATCGTCGCCCGGCGCGCCCGCGACGGCGAGCAGATGCTGGCGCTCAACGGCAAGACCTACACGCTGGACCGCACGATGACGGTGATCGCCGACGACGCCGGCGTCCACGACATTGGCGGCATCATGGGCGGCGAGGATACCGGCGTCACCGCCGACACCGCGGACATCGTCGTTGAATGCGCCTATTTCGACCCCGAGCACATCGCGCGGACGGGGCAGAAGCTCGGACTCCTTTCCGACGCGCGCAGTCGCTTCGAGCGCGGCGTCGACCCCGCCTTCGTCGAGACCGGGCTGCAGCTGGCGACCATGCTGGCCCTGGAACTCGCCGGCGGCGAGGCTTCCGAAATTGTTCGCGCCGGCGCTCCGCCGCGCGAGGTACGAACCGTCTCCTATCCGCCCGAGCTTTGCGCGGAACTCGGCGGCCTGGCGGTGCCGGAGGACCGCCAGAAGGACATACTCGGCCGGCTCGGCTTTGGCGTGAGGGGCGGAAATCCGTGGCAGATCGAGGTGCCGTCATGGCGGCGTGACGTCAGCGGTGCCGCCGACATCGTCGAGGAGGTGGTCCGCATCGAAGGGATCGACAGGGTCCCTTCGACGCCGCTCGACCGCCTGCCGGGGGTGGCCAGGCCGACCGCGACCGCCGAGCAAATGCTCGAGCGCAAGATCCGCCGCACCGCCGCCGCCCGCGGCCTCAATGAAGCGGTTACGTGGAGCTTCGTGAGCGAGGCGGAGGCGGCCCCGTTCGGCGGCAGCGCCTGGATTCTCGCCAACCCCATCAGCGAAGACATGAAGGCGATGCGGCCGTCGCTCCTGCCCGGCCTGCTCGCCGCTGCCCGGCGCAACCTCGATCGCGGCGCGACCGGGGTGCGGCTGTTCGAAATCGGCCGCCGCTATGTCGCCGACGGCGAGCGTCCGACGCTGGGCCTGGTGCTGGCGGGCGAGCGCCGGGCCCGCCACTGGCGCAGCGGCAAGGCGCAGGGCTTCGACGCCTTCACCGCCAAGGCGGAAGCGCTGGCGATCCTCGCCGCCGCCGGCGTTCCAGCCCACAGCTTGCAGGCTCTAGGAGGGGCTTCGAGCGTCTACCATCCGGGCCGCTCGATCCGGCTTTCGCTCGGCCCCAAGACGGTGCTTGCCGAGTGCGGCGAGCTGCACCCTGCGATCCTCAAGGCATTCGGCCTCGATGGGCCCTGCGTCGCTGCCGAAATCCATCTCGACGCGGTTCCGCGGCGCCGCGCCGCCGGCCGGATGCGCCCCGCTTATGCGCCGTCCTCGCTCCAGGCGGTGCGGCGCGACTTCGCCTTCCTGGTGCCGCAGGACGTTTCCGCCGACGCTCTGCTGAGGGCTGTGCGCGGCGCCGACAAGGCCGCGATCGCCGGCGTCGCCCTGTTCGACGTCTTCACCGGCCCAGGTGTCCCGGAGGGGCAGAAATCGCTGGCCGTCGAAGTGATTCTGCAGCCGGGCGAGAGGAGCTTCTCGCACGAGGAGCTGGAGGCGATTTCGGCCCGGATCGTCGGCGCGGCGGCGAAGGCCGGCGCCCGGCTCCGCGACTGACGCTCAATCAGGGTGCTGGTTCGAGAATGTTGATCGCCCGGTGGACCTCCGCCTCCACCTCGGCGCGCGGCAGGCCGGCCGGGATCGTCTCGCCGAAGCGGAACGTCACGATGCCCGGCCGCTTGACGAAGCGGCGGCGGGGCCACAGCCGGCCGCTGTCCAGCGCGAGCGGGACGACCGGCAGGCGCAGCGCCCGGTAGAGACCCGCAAAGCCCGACTGCAGCGGCGGGCGCTCGCCTACATCGACCCGGGTTCCTTCCGGAAAGATGACGATCGGCCGCCCCTCGGCGACCGCTTGCTGCGCCGCCCGCATCATCCGCCGCAACGCAGCCGATTTGCCTTCACGGTCGACCGGGATGCAGCCATAGGTCTGCGCCACCCATCCCCAACCCGGCAGGTCGGCGAGCTCGCGCTTCAAGACCACCGCCGGGCGGTCGAGATAGAGCAGGATCTCGATGGTCTCGAACATCGACTGGTGCTTGGCGGCGACCAGCACGGCTCCGTCGGGCGCGATTCCCTCGACCCGGACGCGAACACCGAGCAACAGCCGCGCGCAGCGGCGATGGTAGCGGGCCCAGGCATAAGTGACCTGGATCAGCGCGGCCCGGCCGAAGGCTGCCGCCGGGAAGGAGAGCAGCACGAAGAACACGGTTCCCGGATAGAAGAAAAGCGCGAACAGCGCCGATCGCAACGCGTTCATCAGATGCCGACCACCACCGCCGCCTGGCGCAGCAAATATTTGTTATATTCGGTAAAGAGATAACTGAAGCTCGGGCTGCTCCTGACCGCATCCCCCACGATCTCCACGCCTTCGGTCTGGCGCGCCAGCTCGAACCGCGCCCGGGGCATATGCCAGTCGGTCGTCACCAGCCGCACCGATTTGAGCTTCTTGCGCTTCAGCCAGCGGGCCGTCTCCTCGGCATTGGAGCGAGTGTCGACCGATTCGCGCCCGAGATCGACGCAGCAGTCGAACAGCGCCTCGTCGCGCCCATAACGGTGGGCAAGCTCGACCGGCCTGACCGTCCGGTCGACCCCCGAGATCAGCAAGCGGTCGGCGCGGCCGCGCTGGAGCAGGTCGAGCCCCCGCTCGAGCCGGCCGGCGCCGCCGGTGAGCACGACGATCGCATCGGTGCGGCGGTCGTCGGCCGGCCGCGGCAACAGCACCACGAACAGCGCGTAGCCCAGCACGTAAAGCAGCAGCAGGACGGCGGCGGCGCGGCTGATCACAGCAAGCGCCCCAAAGCGCGCAGGATCGTGGCGCGCGCGACCAGCATCGCCAGGAACACCCCGCCGACCGGCAGCGCCGCCAGCAGCAGCCAGCTCAGCAGCGGCAGGCCGGCCGAGCCGAGCAGCTCCGATCCCAGCGCGCCGACACGGTTGCCGATCGCGAGCAGCACCACGGCCGCGGCAATCAGGCCGACGAAGCCGCCGAACAACGCGTCCAGCGCGATGCGCCGCTGGAACAGCCGCGCCACCTGCACATCGGTCGCGCCCATCAGGTGGAGGACCTCGATCGTGCTGCGGTGGGTGTCGAGCGCGGCCCGCGCGGCCAGCACTACCGTCGCCGCGGTCGCCCCCACCATCAGCAGCACCAGCCCGGCGGCGAGCAGCTTGAGCGCGTCGATCAGCCGGCCGAGCGGAGCGAGCCACTGCGAATTGTCGTCGACCCGGGCGGAGGGGGCGACGTCGGCGACCGCAGCCCGGATAGCGTCGATCCGTGCGAAGCCGGCGGGGCTCAGGTCGGCGTCGATCATCGCCGGGATCGGCAGGTCGGATTCGATGCCGCCCTCGCCAAGCCAGGGCTCGAGCAGCCGCTGCATCTCGGCATCGTCGAGGCGGCGCACCGCGGACACTCCGGACAAGGCCCGCAGCCGCTCCACCGCGCGCTCCGCCTGGACTGCACGCGCATCGGGGTTGGCCTCGACGATCTGGACGGTGATGCGGTTGCCGATGTCCTCATCGAGGCTGCTGGCGGCGCCGGCTAGGCCCAAGCCTGCCGCGGCGGCGAGCACGGTCAGGAACATCATGATCGCGATCACCCACGGCATCGGCCCCGCCAGCCGGCCCTCGGGAAGGAGCTGCCGGTCGGCGGTGCCGAACTTGCGGACACCCGCCTTCATCCTTCCGCCGCCCGCGGCGGGTGGCGGAGCGCGCCGGTCGGATCGGAGATCTGGCCGCGGTCGAGCCGCAGCATTTCCGCGCGTCCGACGCGGGCGATCAGGTGGACGTCGTGGGTCGCGACCACCACGGTCGTGCCGAGCCTGTTGAGGGCATCGAACAAATGCAGCAGCCGCGTCGCCATATCGGGATCGACGTTGCCGGTCGGCTCGTCCGCCACCAGCATCTCGGGCCGGCCGATCACCGCGCGGGCGATCGCGACGCGCTGCTGTTCGCCGCCCGACAACGTGGCCGGGCGGGCGCTGGAACGGTGGCCGAGCCCGACCCAGGCGAGCATTTCGCTTACCGGCGTCTGCAGGTCGCGATCTTCCACGCCGGCGACACGCAGCGGCAAGGCGACGTTGTCGAAGGCCGACAGGTGGGAGACCAGCCGGAAATCCTGGAAGACGACGCCGATCCTGCGGCGGAAGCCGGGCAGGCGCCGGCGCGCCATGGTGACGATGTCCTCGCCGAACAGCTTGATCAGGCCGCGGCTCGGGCGCTGGGCGAGATAGAGCAGCCTGAGCAGCGAGGTCTTGCCCGCGCCGGACGGCCCGGTGAGGAAGTAAAAGCCGCCCTCGCGCAGCGAAAAGCTGAGGTCCGACAACGTCTCGGCGCCGGTCCCATAGCGCAAGCCGACATTCTCGAACTGGACGATATTGGCTGCGCTCAGACCTGCCTCCGCTCGATAACGGCGTCTCGCTTCCTGCATCGCATGGCCGGCAGCCCCCCGTAAACACGGCATTTGCTTGCGCGGGAAGGCTCGGACGTGCTTAGATTCGCCCCGTCCACGAACGGGGGCCAGTAAGACGCGATGATCCTCACCTGTCCCGCCTGCGACACGCGCTACGTCGTCCCCGACAGCGCCGTCGGCCCGACCGGTCGCCAGGTACGCTGCGCCGCGTGCAAGAACAGCTGGTTCCAGGACCCCCCGCGGCAGCGGCCGGCGTCTGCGGGCCAGGAGCCCAGTGCTCCGTCGCCGCCGCCGATGGCCGCGCCGCAGCCAATTCGCCCGCCCGTCTCCGCCCCTGCCGCCGTGCCGGTTCCGCCGCCGCCCCGGATCCGGACCGAGGAACTTCCGGACCATGATGAGGATTACGGCGAAAGTCCGCGCCGCAACCCGGCTCGGATGTGGACAGCGCTGGCTCTTGGCGCCGCGCTGCTGATGCTGATCGCCGTGTTTGCGGTTTCTTATTATGGCGTCCCCGGCTTTGGCCCAGGGAGTGCGAAGCGAGCCGCGGCCGGCAGCGCGCTCGTGCTCGAGGTCACCCGCAAGCCCGAGCGCAGGCTGATGGAGAGCGGCAACGAGCTGCTCGCCGTCTCCGGCCGTATCGTCAACCCCACCGACCGGGTCCAGAAGGTGCCGCAGATCCGCGCCGAGTTGCGCGATGCCGACGGCCGTGTGGTGTACGATTGGGCGATTTCGGCGCCGGTGCCCGAGCTCAAGCCGAAGCAGAGCGCCACCTTCAACAGCGCCGAAGTCGACGTGCCGCGCGGCGCCCGCGCGCTCAACCTGCGGTTCGCGGCCTCCTGAGCACAATCAGCAGCCGCGCGAACTGGAGCGCGGCGCACAGCATCATGCCGGCGCCTGCCGCGTAGATCAGCCCGTCCGCACCCCAGCCGCGCCGCACCAGCCACCAGCCAAGCCCGCCGGTGACGAGGAAGAAGGCGATGATGCCGTTGACCCCGGCCCAGACCTGCTCGCCGAGCGAACGCAACGCATAGCTGAACACATATTGCAGCCCGTCGAAGACCATGAACGGCGCCATCAGCGCCAGCATCGCCGCAGCCAGGTCCAGAACGTGCGGATCGTCGGAAAAAGGCGAGGTGATCGGGCCCGCCGCCAGGCCGAACACCAGCGACACGCAGCCGAGCACGAGGATCGACAGGCCGGCGGCGATCAGCGAGCGTGGCCAAGCCTCTCCGACCTCGCCGGCTCCGACTGCGTTGCCAACGCGCACTCCGGCGGCCGAGCCGAACCCCATTGCCAGCGCGAAAACGAGGTTGTGAAGCGAAAACATCGCCTGGAACGCCGCCGCCGTCACCACCCCGAGCTGCGTCGACAGCGCGATCAGCCAGGAAAAGCCGGCCAGCTCGAGCGCGGCCGCGAAGGCGGGTACCGATCCGAACCAGGCCAGGCGCGGCAGCAACGCGACGGCGCGGCGGAGCGAAGCCGCGGAGATGTCCCGGACCCCGCGTTCGTCGGCGCGCGGCAGCACCCAGCAGCAGATCAGCATCGCGGCGGCCCCGCCCGCCGATACCACCGAAGTGGCAAGCGCGGCTCCGACCGCTCCGAGGGCGGGCAAGCCGAGATGGCCGCCGACCCACGCCCAGGCGAGCAAAGCGTTGACCGGCAGCATCGCCAGATTGACGGTCATCACCCGCCGCGGCCGGCTGATCCCTTCGAGGAAGTAGGAGGCGGCGGCTAGGATGAACTGAAACGGATAGGCAAGCGCCATCGCCCGCACCACCGCCGCTCCCGGGCCGCGCAGCTCGGCCGCGACACCGGCCAGCCGGAGCAGCTCGTCGGCCCAGATCGTCAGCACGGCGAGGCAGGCAAGGCCGTTGAGCGAGCCGAGGACAATGCCCGACCGCAGGATGTCGCCGGTCTCGCCCAATCGTCCGCCACCGTCGGCGCGGGCGGTGTAGACCAGCACCCCGGCCAGGGCTGCCAGTCCCATCACGATCGTGATGAAGGTAAGTGTCCGCCCCGCCGCCAGGGCACCGAGCTCGAACGTGCCGAACCGGCCGACGACAGCGACGTCGATCAGGTGCATCAAGGTGCAGTTGAAGCTGGTCAGCATGATCGGCCACGCCAGCCGCAGGATGCGCGTCGCTTCGTCGAACGTGGCGCGGCGGTTGTAGCGCATCGCCCCCGCCGATAGACGAGCGCGTTTGCGGCGCAAGGGAGTTGATGATGCGGATCGGGATCCTCACCGGCGGCGGCGACGTGCCGGGCCTCAATCCGTGCATCCGCTCGATTACGCTGTCGGCCGACGACCTCGGCTGGGAGGTGGTCGGCTTCCGCCGCGGCTGGGAGGGCGTGCTCGCCATCGATCCGTCAGATCCGGCCAGCGTCGCTGCCAACAGCCTTCCGCTCACCCGGGAGGGAGTGCGCGGTATCGACCGGATGGGCGGCACCATCCTCCACACGTCACGCACCGATCCCCGCTCGCTCGCCGACGGCGACCGGACCGCCGCCGTGCTCGATGTGCTCGGCCGCCTCGGGATCGACGCCATGATCACGCTCGGCGGCGACGGCACCTTGCGCTTCTCGGCGCATCTGGCGGCGCAGGGCGTGCCGGTGATCTCGATCCCCAAGACGATGGACAATGACGTGTTCGGCACCGATTACTGCATCGGCTTTGCGACTGCGGTCAGCCGGTCGGTGGAGGCGATCAATGCGCTCCGCACCACCGTCGAGAGCCACGAACGGATCGGCGTGATCGAGCTGTTCGGCCGCCGCAGCGGCGAGACGGCGCTGCTTGCCGGCTTCCTCGCCCAGGTCGACCGCACGATCATCGCCGAGGTGCCTGCCAATCTCGAGCGGCTGATGCCGCTGCTCGCCGCAGACAAGGCAGACAACCCTGCCGGCTATGCGATGTGCGTAATCTCCGAAGGCGCCTCGATCGCGGGCGAGGCTGGCGAGGGCGATCTGGCCAAGTCCGCGAGCGAACGCGGCGACCTCGGCATCGGCCACCGCCTCGGCCGCGCCATCCGTACTCATATCGGCGCCGGCACCGTCATCCAGGAGCTGGCCTATTTGATGCGCGCCGGCGCACCCGACGCGATGGACCGGATGGTCGGCTTCGCGTTCGGGGGGCTGGCCGTCCAGCTACTCCAGCGCGGCGAGGCGGCGCGGATGGTTGCGCTCACCGGCGGCGAATATTGCCACGTCGCCATCGACACCCTGCTGACCGGCCGCAAGTCGGTGGACGTGTCCGGCCTCTACGATGCCTCCGCCTACCGCGCCCGGCTGATGCGGATCGAAGGCATGCCGATGTTCCTCTATTGAAACTCGGTCAGGATCAGGATCTTCGCGCCATCGCGTTCGAGCCGGCTCCGCTGGCGGTCGGGTGCTGAAGGTTGCCCGGCAAGGCTGATCCGGGCGCCGCGCATGATCCGTACCGAGGCTCCGGCCGCCAGCCGCTCTCCGGTCGCCGGCGGCTCGGCTGCCATCAGGAGGAGGACCATAAGCATTTCAGCAATTTACAGCATCAGTCGCGCCTCGCGAAGGGACATTCAGGGTTAAGCCGCGTCTGCGGTCACTACCGTACCTTTATGGGTCGGAGATGCGGCATTGCGTGAACGGAACCGCTTTGCTAGACGCGCGCTCCTGCCAGGGGGCTGCGAAAGGTAACCTTTTCGGGCGCTCCGGCCGCCGGAGGAAGCGCCGGCGGCAGTCAAATGTGCGGTCGTGGCGGAACTGGTAGACGCGCAACGTTGAGGTCGTTGTGGGCGAAAGCCCGTGGAAGTTCGAGTCTTCTCGACCGCACCAGCCGCACAAGCGGACATGCTCGGGCAGGTCCGCTTGTGCCGCTCGCTCCAGAAGCTGAACAAACGTTTTCCGCCCAACCTGCCGGCGCGAGTCGCGCGAGACGACTTTCAGCGCGCGGCGATAGCGGTCGCCCCGGCCGCATCGGCCACCACGGTGCCGAGCCGGACCGACGGCGACTTGCCGCCGACCTGAGCGCTCCGCCCGAGCATCGGCGAGAGCCTGGCCGCATCCGCCGAGAGCTTGGCGAGGCGCACCGTGTAGCGTCCATAAGGGACGCCCTCGAACTCGAAGAAGCCGTCGAAATCCGTCCGGGTCGTGGCGGCGACGATGCCGCGGCCATCGACCAGCTCGAGGTCGACACCCTCCAGCGTGCGGCCGCCGCTCGCAACCAGGGTGCCGATGACCTCGCCGGCGCTGACCAGCGGCAAGTCGATGGGCACGGCGAGCCCGGGCCGCGGCGTGACCACGATTCCCGGTCCGGCGGGGCGCGTCAGCGGATCGGCGATCGAGGAGGCGTCGATCCCGACCAGCACCGGGCGATGCGGCTCCAAACCGTTGATCGTTGCTTCGCCGCGGCGGTCGGTGAGCTTCTCGATCGGCGACCGTCCGACCGCCAGCTGGACGCCCTGGGCATAGGCCTCGCCATATTGGCGGACTCCGTCGCCATTGTCGTCGTGGAACACGCGGGCCAGGGCGGTGCCGGCGGCGGCGAGCCGGTCGGCGGTGACCCGCACCCGGCCTGCGCGCGGATCGGGCCCGATGCTGAAGGCGAGGTTGAGCCCCGCGGCAATCGAGCCATCGGTCGCCGCCTCGGCCGTCGCCGACAGTGCCAAGTTGTTGAAACGCCTCACATATCCGATCGCACCGCGGACTCGGTCGAGGCCGTATTCATAGCCGATCTCGGCTCGCAGGTCGCTGCGGGGGCTGATCGGCCGCTGCCCGATCAGGGTGGCGCTCTCGAACCGTGACTCGGGCGCCAGCCGCCAGCGCAGCTCGCCGCGCAGCTGCGTTCGCGCGATCATGCCGTTGGCGAGCAGGCTCGCGTCGAGGCGCTCGCCCGGATCCGGGCCGTAGCGGCTTTTCTGCCGCTGCCAGTCGACCGCTCCGGTGATCGAGATGCGGCTCACCGTGGCCGACAGGCGAGCGCCGGCCTGCATCGAGTCGTTGCCGTCCTCGCGCGTAATGTAACGGCCCTCGACGTGGAGCGGCAGCACCAGCTTGCCGAGGTCGAACGCATGGTCGAGCGCGATCACATGATTGCCGGTCATGCCTTTCTCGACCCGGTCGGACACATAGTCCCGAGCCATTACCGATTCGGCGCTGACGTAGGTTTCGCCAATCTGCCCAAGCAGTTGGCTACGCAGCGCGAACCCGCCATGCGATTCGACCGAGCCGGCGACTTCGAGGAGCGCCGGCCCGATGGATCGTCGGACCGCCCCCTCGAAATAATGTCGTCGTCGATGGTGGATCTTGAGGCTGTGGAATTGCGCCGACAGCGACGTGCGTTCGTCGAGGCCGCGCTCGATGCCCAGCCCGGCCCGCCAGCCGCGCCCCTCCGCCGCATGATCTTTCGCCAGGGTGAGCATATCGCGCTCGTCCTGGCTGATTCCGGCCCAGTACCAGGTCTCTTCGGGCGGAATGCTTTCGGCGCCGACCGAGACCGTCTCCACCTCCCGCCTCACTTGCCCTTGGGGACCGTAAAGCACTATTTCGAAACGATTCTGTCCATAGAGCAGCGGCACGTCGACAAATTCGTAACGTCCGTCGGCGCGATTCTGCGCCACCGCCAGCAATTGTCCGTTGCGGTAGAGCTCGGCGTCCCAGCCCGACGGCAGCTCGCCGCGGAAGGTCTTGCGGTCGAAAGTCTCCTGCAGACCGAGCGGGCGGTTGGTCACCACCGCGCCGCGGCCGATCGTCGTCTGCGCCGCCAGCGCGGAGCCGAAGCTCGCCACGTCGCCGATCGCGAAATGGGTCGCCCTCAGCGGGCCGAGCAGAGTGGCTTCCGCATCGCTGCGATAGGCGCGGACGCGAAGATCGGTCGGCTCGCCCCGGTCGTTCGACGACAGCCGCGCGTCAACCGACATGTAAGCCAGCTCGCCGGAAGCGAACAGCTCGAACCGTCGCTCGAAGCGGTCGCCTCTTTTCTGGTCGACGATGCCGCCGACCGTCACCACCGCATCGAGCGACGGCACCCGCCACATCTCATATTCGAGCCTCGCCTGCGGCAGCTTTTTCAGGTCGATCTTCTGCGACGGCCGTACCCGGCTCGCCCGCGCCCGCCGCTCGGCGGCGAGCTCGACCGGAAGCTTGAATCTAGAAGATATGAAAATCAATGCGTTGGAGAGGTCCGGCTTCAGTTCGATGCCGAGCCAGGTGGAGAGCTTGGCCGCCGACACGCACCAGCCGTCGGGCGCGTCGTAAATCGCGCCCCGGCCGAGCTCGAGCTGGCGCTCGCCAATCCTGGCCTTGCCGGCCATCCGGTCGATCCGCAGCCGGTTGCGCTCCTCGAAGGCCCAGCCTTCGGCCACGCCCTTGGCTGCGTCGATCTCGACCGGCACGTCGAGCGTGACGATCATGTCGGCGAGGTTGACGCACACTCCTTCCGGCGTCTGATAGCCCCTGATACCCTCGCCGATGCGGTATTGGCCGAGCCGGGCATCGAACAGCAAGGCGTCGTCGTCGTTCGGCTGCCAGCTGGCCGCGCCTGCCGCGGGAGCGGCGAGCATTGCGGCCGCCGCCAGAGCTCCGTGGAGGAGCTTCCGCGCGATCGCGCCCATGGCCGCGGTCCCGCCTAGGCCTCAGCGCAGCACCACCGCCGTTTCGGCAAGAACGCGGCCGCCATCTTCGGGACGCTCCACATATTGGACCGTGGCCGCGCCGGTCAGCGCCGGATCCACCGGCAGGACAACCTCGCGCTGCCCGACCTCCGGATAGACGGCGATGCCGCGCGCCAGCAGGATCGGACCGGATCCGGGCTTCAGCAGCCGGACGTCGCCGTAGAGCGATCGGCTGCCGGTACGGGCGAGCTTGAAGGAAATCGCCTTGCGGCCGTCGGCCATTACCGGCCGGGCGTCGGACGCCGCGGCCTGGGCCGCAAGCTGGCCGCTGCGAACGATCACCGGGATGGTCACGCCGTAGATCGGCGTCAGCGCGATCGCCACGCCGTCGCTGGCGGCGGGAGCCGCCGTCGCCGCGCGCGCGTCGGGAATGGCCCGGAACAGCATGTGCACGCGATACTCGCCGTCGGCGAGCCGTTCGGGCGGCCGCACCCCGACCCGCACCGACTGCGGCTGGTTGGGCTGCAGCGTCACCTTGCGCGGGGCGTAGGCGATCATCTCGAGCGCGGTCGTTTCCGCGGCCGTCGGCGCGTCGACCGGCTCGAGCCGCCCGGCGGCGGTCATCCGCCTCAGCTCGAGCGAAATCCGGTAGGTCGCCGGTTCGGAGCCGATATTGTTGAGCACGACTTCGGCGCCACGGCGGCCGTCGAGCACTATCCTGGTCGGCGCGACCAGAAGATCGCCGCTGGCGCCGCGCGCCGGGCTTGCCCCGCCACCGAGCGACGCAAGCGCTCCGGCAACGCCTAGGATCGTTTTGCGCAGCATCATCCCCACTCCACCGCCTATTGTGATGCGCCGCCGGTTGGCCGGCGCCTTCACCGGTGATGAAGGAGATTGGTTATTATCCGCTTAACCATGGCCGGAATTAAAAGGGGCCCGCCCGACGTGCGCCGGACGGGCCCCGAAATGTCTTCAGGCGTCTTACTGATAGTCGACGGTGACGTTGAAACTGCCTTGGTAGAGGCCGTCGACCTGGCTGGCCGCCACCGAAAGCGTCCCGCCGACGGTGAAGCTGCCGCCGCCGGTGTTGTTGAGCTTGACGGTCTCGGCGCTGCGGTCGAGCGAAGCCGTCATCGTCTTGCTGTTGTCGTCGGCATTCTTGAGCACGGCGCTGTTGTCGCCGCTGATCGTGACGAACTCGTTCTTCGAGCCGCTGATCGTGAAGCCCGCCGCGGACGTCGAGCCGGAGCAGGTCAAAGCAGCGGCGCAGCTGAGCGTGCCGTCGGTGGCGATCGCCACCGTGCCGGCGGTGGTGCTGACGACGATGGTTCCGAAGTCGAGGTCGGCAGTCTTGGTGACGGAGATCTGCTTCAGCACCTTGGCCTTGGCGTCGGCGCTGGCAGTGGCGGGCGCGGCCTGAACGGCGCCGGCACCCAAAGTAACGGCGAACACTGCCGTACCGGCCATGACGGCCGCTCGAATTCTGTTGGTCATCTTCTGGTCCCCACGATTGATTGCGATGAAAGCACTGGTCGGCTGGCCTTGTCAGCCTGCGTACCGCTGATAAGCTCGGGGTGGTTACGGTCGCGTTAAACTAGTTCGGCTTGTAATCGATCATGATTGGTATCGAGCCGCGATACTCGCCGTCGGCATTGCCGCTCACCCGCAGGCGGCCGCCGAAGCCGAACTGCAGGCTGCCGTCGGGACCGAGCTTGGGATTGTTCTTGAGCGTGGTGGCGAGGTTGGCGAGCTCGAGGGTCTCGCCGTCGGGCCCGGTCATCGTCACCCGTGCCGGCAGATCCACGGTGACATGGCGGCCAGGCTCGCCGCGGACAGTGACAATGCCCTGCACCGGCACGCCGCCCATGTCGATCAGCCCGCCTTCGAGGGTACGCGCGCCCGTGAGCGGATCGACCGCAGCGACGCCGCCGGCCTGTCCGGCCGACGCAAGCCCGATCCGGCTGAAGTCGAGGCTGGTTTCGACCTGCACGCTAAGCGGCCGCGCCGCCGGCGCTGTCGACGATTGAACGCTGCACAGCAGGCACTGTGCGGCGGCCGGC
This sequence comes from Allosphingosinicella sp., assembly GCA_035942355.1. GTDB lineage: Bacteria > Pseudomonadota > Alphaproteobacteria > Sphingomonadales > Sphingomonadaceae > Allosphingosinicella. The sequence continues at coordinate 40,547 of DASZDE010000082.1, forward strand.
GCTGAACCGGCCGCGGTCGCGGCAAGGCCGAACGCAGCAAGAATGATTACCGGCCTGTTAGTCATGGCGGTGAACTTACGGTTAAGGGGGTTAATAATCTCCTAATGAAGCATTGGCCGGCTTGCTGCGACGGGGCACCGTCCCATTCCCGCATCGGCGCGATGGACCGCTGAGGAAACGGAGGCCCTGACGCCCCGAAGGCGGGTGCCACGCTTGTCCTTGTGAGCCCGCCGCTCTGGCCTTATCGCTGGGCGCCGATGGCCAGTAAAGCTTCCTCGCCGCTCAAGCGGACGCTCATCACCCTGATCAAGATCGGCCTCTACACCGCCGTGGTAGCCCTCGTCGCGCTGGTCGTGGCGGTCGGGGTCGCGATGAGTTCGCTGCCCAGCTACGGGGAGCTCGTCCGCCGCGACGATCTCGGCCAGATGATCCGCGTCCGCGCCGCCGACGGCACCGTCCTCGTGTCGCTAGGCCCCAGCTTCGGGGAGTGGCTGGACTATGCCGAAATCCCGCCGATCATGCGCGCCGCCATGATCGCCGTCGAGGACCGCCGCTTCCGCTCGCATCCGGGCATCGATCCGATCGGCGTTGCCCGCGCCGTCAAGGTGCGCTGGGACCGCGGGCAATGGGTGCAGGGCGGCTCGACCATCACCCAGCAGCTTGCCCGCAACATCTTCCTCACCAACAGCCGCACGTTCGGGCGCAAAGTCCGCGAAGGCATTCTGGCGCTCGCGCTGGAGCGACGCTTCAGCAAGGACCAGATCCTCGAACTCTATCTCAACCGCGTCTATTTCGGCGGCGGGGCCTACGGCATCGACGCGGCGTCGCGGCGCTTCTTCGGGCACAGCGCCGATCGGCTCACCCTGTCCGAAGCCGCCATCATCGCCGGCCTGGTGAAGGCGCCGTCCAACTATTCGCCAACCGCCGATGCCGAGGCGGCGCGGGGACGCGCGGATGTGGTCATCCGTCTGATGCAGGAGAATGGCGACATTTCGCCGGTTGAAGCGGCTTCCGCCGAGCCTGCCGAGGTCAAGCTGGTGCCGACCCCCAAGCAGAACAGCGTCCGCTACTTCACCGACTGGGTGCTGCCGCAGCTCGATACGCTGATCGAGGAGACGGTCGATCCGATCGAGGTCTGGACGACGCTCGATCCGCGCTTGCAGCGTTATGCCGACAGCGCGATCAACACCAACACTCCGTCCGGCGCCCAGGGTGCGCTGGTGTCGCTCGACCGGGACGGGGCGGTGCGCGCGATGGTCGGCGGCCGGGATTATGTGAGCTCGATCTACAATCGCGCGACCCAGGCCACGCGGCAGCCCGGCTCCGCCTTCAAGCTGTTCGTCTATCTCGCGGCGCTGGAGGCCGGATACACACCGGCGGACACCGTGGTAGACTCGCCGGTCACCATCAACGGCTGGACGCCGCGCAACAGCAGCCGCCGGCACTCGGGCGCCGTAACGATACGCGATGCCTTCGCTTACTCGATCAACACCATCTCGGCGAAGCTGGGACAGGAAGTCGGCTTCCGCACCGTCGCCGACATGGC
>DASZDE010000083.1:0-4661 GCA_035942355.1 Allosphingosinicella sp.
GTGAAGGTCCAGCGGCAGGACGTCCCCTACACGCCCAACATCTATGCGGCCGCGGCCGGCGCCTTCCTGGCCGGCTTCATGGCCTCGAAGCAGCACCGCCAGATGACCAAGAACGTGCTTCGCACCTGCATGACCGCAAAAGGCTATCGCCGGGTCGAGGCGACCGACGCCGTCTCGGACGAGCTCAAGAAGCTCGACAAGGCGGAGCGGGCCGAGCGGCTGTTCACCCTCGCCGCCGCTGCCGAGCCCCAGGGAAGGATGTTGCCGCAATGAGATGGATCGTTATCGCCGCGGCCGCGCTCGCCGCCGCCTCTCCCGCCGCGGCCGTCACCCTCAAGCAGGTGCCGGCGGCGCTGGATCCGGCCAAAGCCTATATCCTCGTCGAGTACAGGCTGCTCAAGAATCCCTATGGCGGCGGAATGCCGGGCTCGCGCAAGACGATGCCCCTCAAGTCGGGCCTGACCTTCGCACGCTACGATCCGGCGCTCGGCGACATTCGCGGGAAGGGCAAAGCGAGCGACAATCCGGTCGCGCCGGGGCAGCAGGCCGGCGAAGGCTTCCGCTCCAAGCCCCTCGCCAAGGGGTCGGGATCGAGGCTGTTCCTGCTCGAGGTCGAACCCGACGTCTGGGTGGTCCAGGGCTTCGGCAACACCTCCTTTTCGCTCGGCTCGTACATGTTCGAGCTCGCCCCCGGAACGGTGACCGACCTCGGCGTCGTGGAAGCCGAGCCCGACTGGGCGGAAGGCCAGAAAAAGCCGAGCATGGGCCGGCTGCTCGGCTCGGCGATGGCCGGGCCTTTCGGCAAGTCCCCCGACATCGCGCCGATGCGGGCGACCTTCCGGCCGCGGACGGCGGGCGACATACCGGTCCCCGCCGGGATCCCCGCCCAGAAGGTGCGGGCGGTCGATTTCACGCCCGGCGCGAAGTTCGGCAATTATCTCGGCGGACTCGTCAACCGGATCGAGGGAGTGAACGCCCTTCTGAAGGCCGGCGGGACGACGCCCTGAGGGCGCCATGCCCGCGGCGCGGCGCTCCCGGCTCATCGCCTGCGCCGTCGGCGCCGCCCTCGTCAACCTCGCCTGGCTGGCGGCGACCGGCTTCCCTCAATCCTTCCGCCCTCCGGAGCGATCCCGATACGAGCTGCCGGCGCAGGAAGCCCATGAGGCGACGATCGGCAGGCTGGTCGAGTGCGGGGCCACCCAGATCTGGTTCGAGGACATTGAGGACCCGCAAACCCAGCTGCGCGGGCGGTGGGTCCTCGAGGCGAGCCGCCGGAATCAGCAAGTGGTCGCCTGCTTCGAGAAGCGCAGAATAGGCGGCGGCGTTTCCTGGCGAAGCTACTGAGTGGCGCTCGGGCGGCGGGACTGACAAGCTGCGGCGATGCGCCGCCTGCTCTATCTCGGACTCGGCTTCGCCTCGGTCGCCGTCGGCGCGCTGGGCGTCGTGCTGCCGTTGCTTCCGACGGTGCCGTTCATGCTGCTCGCCGCCTTCTTCTTCGCCCGGAGCTCGCCCCGGCTGGAGGCCTGGATCGTCGACCATCCCCGCTTCGGCCCGCACGTCAAAGCCTGGCGGGAACGGGGCGCGATCGGCCCCGCCGGCAAGCGCGCCGCTCTCGTCGCCTTCGCGATCAGCGCCGTGCTCGGGCTCGTCCTCCTCCCCATCCCGTGGCTGCTGGCGCCGATCGCCGCGGCGCTCGTCGGCGGAAGCTGGATCGCGACCCGGCCGGAGGCGTGACGATCCCAATTCCTCCCCGGCATTTGCCGGGGAGGGGGACCGCGCCCTTCGGCGCCGCCTGCGGCGTCGCTCAGGATAAACTGCGCCTTCGGCGCAGCGCGGTGGAGGGGTTCTTCGGAGCCGCAAAAAGAACCCCTTGCATATTCCCCGTAGTCCGATCTGGTTATGGATTGGGCGACCGCCGGGGGGTGGCCACCCCCCGGCGGTCGGACGGGCGGGATCGTATGCCCCTGGGTCAGATCCGAGGTGGAGCTGGATCCGCCCGTCCTTCTCGCGTTCGGCCTGAACAGATGAAGGGGAGGTAAGTCCCGCATGCAAGGCAAGGTCACGACCGAAGATGCGATGGCGCCAGTTTATGGCGGCATCGACGTGTGTAAAGAGCGTCTCGACGTCTATCTCCATCCGCTCGGCAAGCAGTTCAGCGTCGCCAACGATTGTGGAGGTTGGCGCCGCCTGCTGCGTCGCCTGGCCGAGCACCGGGTTGCGGCGGTGGTGATGGAGCCGACCTCCAAGTACCACCGAGCGGCGCACCGTCACCTCGACGCGGCCGGCATCGCCGTCGCTCTGATCGCCCCGCACCGGGCGCGGCTGTTCGCCGGCGCCTGCGGCCAGCTCGCCAAGACCGACCGGATCGATGCACGCATCCTGGCGCTGGCCGGCGAGCGGCTCGACCCCGCGGTCGCGAGCCCGCCGACGGCCGAGGAAGAGGCGCTGGAGGAGCTGGCCGGGGCGCGGGCGGCCGCCGTGGCGGAGCGCACGGCCACCTCCAACCGGCTGCGCACGACGACCTCTGCCTTCCTGCGCCGCGAGCTCGGCAACCGCCTGCGCGGCCTCGATCGCCACCTCGAGCGGATCGAGGCCAGGATCGTGGCGATGATCGCCACCAATGCCCGACTGGCGCGCCAGGCCGCCATCATCCGCTCGATCCCGGGAATGGGGCCGGTCAACGTGCTCGCCATCCTCACCGGCCTCAGGGAGATCGGCCGGATCACCGGCAAACAGGCCGCCGCGCTCGCCGGCCTCGCCCCCTTCGCCGACGACAGCGGACACCGCCAGGGCCAGCGCCGAATCCGCGGCGGACGAGCCGCCCTGCGCCGGGCACTCTACATGGCCGCCGTCGCCGCCAGCCGCTGCAACCCCGAGCTCAAGGCATTCTACCAGCGACTGCGCGCCAAAGGAAAATCCGCCAAGGCCGCCCTCATCGCCGTCGCCCGAAAGCTCATCGTCCTCGCCAATACCCTCGTCGGCGAAAACCGAACCTGGACATCCGCGCGCCCTTGACCATCAACACAGATGCTCCACCATGCTTCGCATGGTCCCCCTCCCCGGCAAAGCCGGGGAGGATTTAGAGGCTCGCCTCCGGCCGTGCCCCCTCTCCCGCGAAGAGCGGGAGAGGAAGATCAGGGATAATGCGGCTCGCCTTGCTCCCGCAAGGCCTCGTAATGGACCAGCGCCGCCTCGGGCCCGAACGGCACCGGCGCGCCGCCCCGAAACGCCCATTCGCCCCGGTCGCAATCCTCGGCCCGGACATAGCCGTTCACGTAGAAGCGCCGCCGGTGGTCCGAGCGGTTGATGCCCGAGCCATGGACCAGATAGGGGCTCCACAACGCGACGTCGCCGGGATCGAGGGAGACCTGGACGACGCTGTCCGGATCGAGGCCCGCGGCGGCGAGAACCTCGTCGTTCATGGCGATCCCCAGCACGTCGCGGGGTGTCTCGAGCTTCAGGTCGCCGTCAAGATGGCTTCGCGGGATGAACCGTACGCAGCCCGATTCCGGCGTGTGCGGGTCGACCGCGAGCCCGGTCTGCACATAGGATGTGCCGAGATTGCGGTAGGCGTCCGCCGGCGTTCTGAACTGGCAGTCCTGGTGCCAGGCGAACTCGCTGCCCCCGCCCGGGCCCTTCCAGTGGATCTGGTTGATGATCTGCTTTAGGGCGCCGCCGAGGAGCGGCTCGAGCAGCTCCGCCATTCGCGGATCGAGGCGGACCGAGTTCAGCACCGGCTGATGATAGGAGGGCCATTGCACCATATGGACCTGCGGCTCTCCCGAGGCATCCGCCCCGACATTGTAGAACAGGTTGCCGTGGCGGAAGCTGCGGCCGTGCCGGACTCCCTCGGCGTGGACCTCGTCCGCGGCGGCGGCGATCGCCTCCATTTCCACCGGAGTGAAGAGGCTGCGGACGATCGCGTAGCCGTCGCGGCGATATTTTTCGACATGGTCCAGGTTCGTCATGAGCAGGTTCCCCGAGCCGGCCTCTGCTGCAGCGCCCGGCCCGCCGCACGCCCGGTCAGCGCGCCCCCGTCCACGGCGAGGGCTCCGTTCACCACCACGGTGCGCACGCCCGAGGCGAGCAGGGTCGGCTGGCGGTAGGTTGCGCGGGCGGAATATCGCCGCGGGTCGAAGACGACGACGTCGGCGAACGCCCCGGACGCGAGGCGTCCCCTGCCCTCCAGCCAAAACGTCTGGGCGGCGAGGGTCGAGCTTCGCTCGATGAACTGGCGCAGGGTGAGGACGCGGTCGGAGACGACATATTTGGAATATTTGCGGGCGAAGGAGCCGTAGGCGCGCGGGTGGCCGGTCGAGGCGTCCGAACCGGTCATCACCCAGGGCCGGCCCATAAACGTCTTGATGTCGGGCTCGATCTGGTTGAACGACGCCACCGCCGGATCCCGGACCCGGATCGCCGCGATGGCCGCCGCGACGGCGTCGCCGCCCTGCGACCCGGCGAGCTCGGCGAGCGTGCGCCCGGCGAAAGCGCCCTCCGTTATGAGCAGCGCCCCCGCTCCGCCGCGCCGGCGCAGGTTCTCGGTCATGTCCGCCCGAAGGCGCCGGGAAAGGCCGGGATCGGCGAACCGCCGAAGCAGCTCGATGCGGCCGCCGTCCTGCGCCCAGCCGGGGACCAGCGAGGCGGCCAGGCTCGTGCCC
>DASZDE010000084.1:0-18101 GCA_035942355.1 Allosphingosinicella sp.
ATATCAGGTCGCGGCCGCCCTGTTCGACGAGGTCGAGCGCCAGCACCCCTATTCGATCTGGGCACGGCGAGCGCAGCTGATGAGCGCGTTCAGCTATTACCTGGCCGGCGAGCACACCAAATCTGTCGATTCGGCGCGCCGCTTCCTCTCGATTCACCCGGGCAACAAGGATGCGCCCTACGCGCTCTATCTGATCGCTCTCAATCATTTTGAGCAGATCGAGGACGTGACGCGCGACCAGAGCATCACCCGGCAGGCGCTGGACGCGCTGGGCGAGCTCGTCCGCCGCTATCCGGATACGCGTTACGCCGCCGATGCGCGGCTGAAGATCGACCTCGTCCGAGACCATCTCGCGGGCAAGGAGATGGAGATCGGCCGCTTCTATCAGCGCCGCGCGCAGTGGCTGGCATCGGTCTCCCGCTTCCGCACCGTGATCGACGAATATCAGACGACGACCCACGCGCCCGAAGCCTTGATGCGCCTCACCGAATCCTATCTCGCGCTCGGCATTCCCGAAGAGGCTCGCAAGTCGGCCGCGGTGCTCGGCGCCAATTATCCCGGCAGCAAATGGTACCAGCGCGCCTATGAGCTGGTGCAGCGGCACGGCACGGCTGCGCCTGCACCGGCGGCGGCGCCGGCGGCGTGACGCCTCCCCGTCATCCCGGCGGAGGCCGGGATCTCAGGTCGAAAAGGCACAGCGGGTGAGCCGAGACCCCGGCCTGCGCCGGGGTGACGAGCTGTGGGGCTCGTCATGCTGACCTCCCTCTCCATCCGCGACGTCGTCATCATCGACACGCTGGACCTCGAATTCGGCCCCGGCCTCGGCGTCCTCACCGGCGAGACCGGCGCCGGCAAGTCGATCCTGCTCGACGCGCTCGGCCTCGCGCTCGGCGCCCGCGCCGACAGCGGCCTCGTCCGCGACGGCCAGGCGCAGGCCGCGGTCAGCGTCACCTTCGACGTTCGGGGCCCACATCCCGCGCTCGGCCTGCTCGAGGAGAACGGCCTGGCGGCGGAGCCCGGCGAGCCGCTCGTCATCCGCCGCATCGTCAAGTCGGACGGGGGCAGCCGCGCCTTCGTCAACGACCAGCCCGCCTCCGTCGCCTTGCTCCGCGACCTTGGCGCGATGCTGGTCGAGATACACGGCCAGCAGGATGATCGCGGGCTGCTGAACCCGCGCGGCCACCGCGCCCTGCTCGACGCTTTCGCCGGCATCGGCACCGGCCCCTGCGACGCCGCCTTCCGGGCCTGGCGGAGCGCCGAGGCGAGGCTCGCCGCCGCCCGCGACCGGCTCGAGGCCGACGCCCGCGATCGCGAATGGCTGGAGCATGCGGTCGCCGAGCTCTTGAGGCTGGCGCCGCAGCCGGGCGAGGAGGAGGAGCTCGCCGCGATTCGGGCCACCATGCAGAAAGGCGCGCGGCTGGCCGAGGATGTCGCCGCCGCGGCCGAGCTGTTCGCCGGTTCCGACGGCGGCCTGGCGCTGCTGCGGCAGGCGGCGCGGCGGCTCGAGCGGATCGCCCATGAGGATGAACGGCTCGGCGAGGCGCTGGCGGGGCTCGACCGCGCCGTCCACGAAGCTTGCGAGGCCGAGGACCGGCTTGCCGCGGCGGCCGAGGCGATGGCGTTCGACCCGGCCCGCCTGGAGGAGGCGGAAACGCGGCTGTTCGAGCTGCGCGCGGCGGCGCGCAAGCACCGCGTCGGCGCCGAGGCGCTGCCGGCGCTGGCTGAGGAGCTGGCGGCACGGCTCGCGGCGATCGCCGCCGGCGACGAAGGGGTTGCGGCGCTGGAGAGGGAAGTGCGCGAGAGCCGCGCTGCTTATGCCGAGGCGGCCGATCGGCTGACCGCGCTCCGCACCGAGGCCGCCGCCCGGCTCGACCTCGCCGTGGCGCGCGAGCTGGCGCCGCTGCGGCTCGACGCGGCGAAGTTCAGGACGGTGATCGAGCCGCAGGGCGAGCCGCACTGGCATGCGCGCGGACGCGACCGCGTCGAGTTCGAGGTCTCGACCAATCCGGGCGCCCCGTTTGCGCCCTTGACCCGCATCGCCAGCGGCGGCGAGCTCGCCCGCTTCATCCTGGCCCTCAAGGTCGCGCTGGCGGAGCGGGGCGATGCCCGCACCATGATCTTCGACGAGATCGACCGCGGCGTCGGCGGCGCCGTCGCCAGCGCGGTCGGCGAGCGCCTCCACCGCCTCGCCGCCGAGGCGCAGGTGCTGGTCGTCACCCACAGCCCGCAGGTCACCGCCCGCGGCAGCCGCCACCTGCTGATCGAAAAGAGCCACGAGGGTCTGGTCACGCGTACCTCGGTGCAGGCCCTCGACGAGGCGAGGCGCCGCGAGGAGATCGCCCGCATGATCTCGGGCGCCCAGGTCACCGACGAGGCGCGGGCCCAGGCGGTGCGGCTGCTGGAGGCGGCGTGACGAGGGACAGGATGAATTCCTCCCCGCGATTTCTCCGGCACATGCCGGAGAGGAATTAGGTGACCGAGGCTGACGCCGCCGCCGAGCTGGAGCGGCTGGCGGCCGAGATCGCGCGCCACAACCGGCTCTACCATGGCGAGGACGCGCCGGAGATTTCCGACGCCGAGTACGATGCGCTCGTGCGCCGCAATGCGGAGCTGGAGGCGCGATACCCCCATTTGGTTCGACCCGACAGCCCGTCGGCCGAGGTCGGCGCCACGCCGGCCGCGCATCTGTCCAAAGTCCGGCACGCGCTGCCGATGCTCAGCCTGGAGAACGCCTTTTCGGAAGGCGAGGTGCGCGATTTCGTCGCGCGGGTGCGGCGGTTCCTCAACCTCGCCCCCGACGAAATCGTGGCGCTGTCGGCGGAGCCGAAGATCGACGGCCTCTCCTGCTCGCTGCGCTATCGGCGCGGTGAGCTGGTGCTGGCCGCAACCCGGGGCGACGGCAGCACCGGCGAGGACGTCACTGCCAACGTCGCCACCATCGCGGACATCCCGCAGCGCTTGCCGGGGACCGTCCCCGATGTGTTCGAGATCCGGGGCGAGGTCTACATGTCGAAGGCCGATTTCACCGCCCTCAACGCCCGCCTGCTCGCCGAAGCGGAGGATCCGGCCAAGGCCCGCCAGTTCGCCAACCCGCGCAACGCGGCTGCCGGTTCGCTCCGCCAGAAGGAGGCGGCCGTCACCGCCTCGCGGCCGCTGCGCTTCTACGCCCACGGCTGGGGCGAGGTCTCGGCGCTGCCGGACGACACCCAATTGGGGGTGATGCGGGCGATCCAAGGCTGGGGCGTGCCGATCGCCGGCGATCTGGAGCGTTTCGAGGATTTGGAGGTGCTCGTCGCCCATTACCGCGCGATTGAGGCGAAGCGGGCGGACCTCCCGTTCGACATTGACGGGGTCGTGTACAAGGTCGACCGCCTCGATTGGCAGCAGCGGCTCGGCTTCGTCAGCCGGGCGCCGCGCTGGGCGCTGGCCCACAAATTCCCCGCCGAGAAAGCGGAAACGACGCTCGAAGCGATCGATATCCAGGTCGGCCGCACCGGCAAGCTGACGCCGGTCGCGCGCCTGACCCCGGTCGGCGTCGGCGGCGTCACCGTCACCAACGCCACGCTCCACAATGCCGACGAGATCGAGCGGCTCGGCGTCCGTCCCGGCGACCGGGTGCGCATCCAGCGGGCCGGCGACGTCATCCCTCAGGTGCTCGAGAACCTCACTCCCGACGCCGACCGACCCCCCTACGTCTTCCCCACCCTATGCCCCGAATGCGGTTCGGAGGCGGTGCGCGAGGAAGGCGAGGTCGACGTCCGCTGCACCGGCGGGCTCGTCTGCCCGGCGCAACGGGTCGAACGGCTGCGCCATTTCGTGTCGCGCCACGCGCTCGACATCGAAGGGCTCGGCATCACCCATATCGAGGCCTTCTTCCGCGACGGCCTGCTCCGGTCGCCCGCGGACATCTTCCGGCTCACCAAGGACCAGCTGCTGGCACGGGAGCGCTGGGCGGAAGTCTCGGCGGCCAATTTGATCGCGGCGATCGACGCCGGGCGCGAGCCGCCGCTCGACCGCTTCCTCTACGCGCTCGGCATCCGCCATGTCGGCGAGGTCACCGCCCGCGATCTCGCCCGCCGCTACCGGAGCTGGGAGAATTTCCGCGCGATGACCGAGGAGGCCCTGAAAGTCCGGCGGGAGGTGCTGCCCGCGCCCGGCGAGGACGAACGCAAGTTCGTTCAGCGCCGCGACAAAGCAGTGGTGGCGGCGGTCGCGACTGCGAACATCGGACCTGAAGTCGCCAACGCCCTGCTCGATTTCTTCGACGAGCCGCACAACCGCGAGGTGCTGGACGACCTTTTCGCCGCCGGCGTCGAGCCGCAGGACCTGGTGTGGGAGACGAAGGAGTCACCGGTTACCGGCAAGACCCTGGTCTTCACCGGCGCCCTCGAGACGCTGTCGCGCGAGGAGGCCAAGGCGCAGGCGGAGGCGCTGGGGGCGAAGGTGGCGGGCTCGGTCTCGGCGAAGACCGATCTGGTGGTCGCCGGCCCCGGCGCCGGCTCGAAGCTCAGGAAAGCGGCCGAGCTCGGCATCGAGGTGATCGACGAGGCCGGGTGGAACGCGATCGTCGCGGGCGCGTCCTGATCGTCGCCCCGGCGGAGGCCGGGGCCCCAGCGAGGACCGGCGCCGCGATCTTCACCCGCCGGGATCCCGGCCTTCGCCGGGATGACGATTACCGCCGCACCGCCCGGCGTTTGCGCATCACCCAGGTCGGCCACTCCCCCCGCTCCACGCGGAAGCTCGCCATCAGCCGCTGCCGCCGATAAGCCGCCGCCACCTTCTCCGCCTGATGGTCGAGCAGCCCGGCCAGGACCAGGCTGCCGCCCGGCTGCAGCGAACCCGCGATCGAGGCCGCCAGCTCGAGCAGCGGACCGGCCAGGATATTGGCGATGATGAGGTCGTAGGGCGCGCGCGCACTGAGACGGCCGTGCCTTAGGCCGCTCGCGACAACGAGCTCGACCTGCCCCCGCGCGCGGCCGAGCGTTATGCGGTTCATGGCCGCATTCTCTCCGGCCACCGCGATCGCCACCGGATCGACGTCCGAGGCGGCGACCCGCGCGGCCGGCCACAGCTTGAGCGCGGCGAAGGCGAGCAGGCCGGTGCCGGTGCCGAGGTCGAGGATGTTGGAAAAGCCGGCGCCGCTCGCCTTGAGCCGGTCGAGCGCGACGAGGCAGCCGGCGGTGGTCTCGTGCTGCCCGGTGCCGAACGCGCGGCCGGCGTCGATCTCGAGCGGAACCGCGTCCGGCGGGATGCTGTCGCGGTGGGCCGGCGTGTGGACGAAGAAGCGGCCGGCGCGGATCGGCTCCAGCCCCTGCTGGCTGAGCGTCACCCAATCCTCCTCCCCGAGCCGCTCCACCAGCGCCTCGGCACCAGCGGCGCTCGGCGCCAGCTCTTGGATCAGCGCCAGCGTGGCCGGGTCGGGCTCGGCGTCGAAATAGGCGTCCAGCCGCCACGCCTCGGGACGCGCCGGATCGGCCTCGCTGGTCATCAGCACCGGCGGGCTCTCCATGCCTGCGAATTGAAGAAGGTCCCCATGCATCGCCTCTGCCTCGGCCCTGGTGCAGGGCAGACTGACCTTCCAGGTAGTCATCTTATTCCTCCCCGCGATTTCGCGGGGAGAGGGACCGCGCGAAGCGCGGTGGAGGGGTTCTCGGGCGCCGGAATGCCCCTCCACCAGCTTCGCCTGGTCCCCCTCCCCTGCCAATGCAGGGGAGGATGTTAACGCACAAAGCTCGCTCCGTTGACGTCGATCACGGCGCCGGTCGCGGACGCCGGCGCGTCGAGGGCCAGCCAGCGCACCGTCTCGGCCACTTCCTCGGCCGAAGCGACGCGGCCGAGCGGGATGTCGGCGAGCAGCTTGGCGCCGCCGCGGCTGTCGAGATAATCCTCGGCCATGCCGGTCATGGTGAAGCCGGGGCAGACCGCGAAGGCGAGGATGTTCTCGCCCGCATAGCCGCGCGCGACCGACTTGGTCATGCCGATCATGCCGGCCTTGGATGCGGCATAATGCCAGTGCTGCGGCGAATCGCCGCGATAGGCGGCGCGGCTGGCGACGTTGACGATGCGGCCGCCGCCCTGGCCGCGGAAATGCAGCACCGCCAGCCGGCACAGCTCGGCCGCCGAGGTCAGGTTGATCCGCATCGTCCGTTCCCAAGCGTCGAGCCACTCGGCCGGCGGCTGCTCGATCGGCGCGGCCTCGAAGATGCCGGCATTGTTGATGAGCGCGTCGATGCGCCCGTCGAGCCGCTCCAGCGCCTGAGCCCACAGCCGCTCCGCCGCCCCCGGTTGGGAAAGGTCCGCCGCGAGGTGGGCTTCGCCGCCGCCGCTGGTGGAATGTCCGACGACGGCATGGCCGGCGAGCGCATCGACGATCGCCTTGCCGATGCCCCGGCTGGAGCCGGTGACGAGGATGTTGAGAGCCTTCATGGGGCGGCCGTTAAGCCGCCAAGGCGGCTGTGGGAAGCCGCTATCGCCGCTGCGCGAGGGTCCGCGAGGGGACAGTTACTTTTCCCTCCTCAGGCATTCAAATTGATGCCGCCGGTGGGCAAAAGTAACTGTCCCCGGGTTCTGGCGAGGGGACAGTTACTTTTGAGAACTCCCGCGCTCAATAAGCGCCGGAGTGGGGAAAAGTAACTGTCCCCACTTCAACCCTGTCCCCGCTTCAACCCCTAGGCAGCGAAGCTCTGGACGAAGTCGCTGGTGGCGGCGGTGAAGCGGGCCATCTGCTCGTCGACCTGGCCGAAATTGCGCTCGACCTCGTCGATCTCGCTGACCACCGTCTCGGTGTCGGCGCGGATCGCGGCGATGGTCGAGGACATCGAATCGGCGGCCAGCGCGGTCTCGTCGACCGCCGCGGTGATCATCGTCACCGTCCGCGCCTGCACCTCCATCGCCTGGCGGATGCGGTCGGCCGAGGTCTGCACCTCGGCGACCGTGTCGCGAATCGAGCCGTTGGCGTCGACCGTCTGGCGGGTGGCCTGCTGGATGGCGGTGATCTTGGCGGTGATGTCGTCGGTCGCACGCGCGGTCTGGCTGGCGAGCGACTTCACTTCCTGGGCGACGACCGCGAAGCCGCGGCCGGCATCGCCCGCCCGTGCCGCCTCGATGGTGGCGTTGAGCGCGAGCAGATTGGTCTGGCCGGCAATGTCGCGGATCAGGCCGAGGATCGATTCGATCGCCTCGACATGCGCCGACAGCGCCTGGCTGACCTGGACCGCCTGCGAGGCCTGGCCGCCGGCGCGGGTGGCCACGTCGGCCGCGACCTCGACCTCGCTGCGCGCGTCCTCGATCGCCTGAATGAGGCCGGCCGCGGTCTGCGCCGCCTCGCGCATCGCGATCGCCGATTGCTCGGCGGCGGCGGCGACCTCGGAAGTCTTGCCGAGCATGCCGCGGGCGGCGGCCGAGGCATCGGCGGCCTGGGCGCGCAAGCTGCTGCTTTCGGACGCCGCGCGCTCGACCGCGCTCAGCACCTCATGGTTGAACTCGGCGCCGCGCGCGCTGCGGCTCTCGCGCTCGATGCGGGTGCGGATCGCGTCGTAATGGGCGGAGAATATCTCGACCTCGAGCAAGGTGGCCTGGGTCACCGCCCGCACCAGCCGGGCGAGCCGGACCGGGTCCTCGACGCGCCGCACGAGCACGTCCTGGAGCTTGGCGGTGGCGGCGCAGATGCCGGAGATCACCGTCGCGAGCGGACCGGCGGCGGCGGCGGCCTCGGCGAACTCGCCGGCCATGTCGACCCAGGCCTGGCCGGTGAGGTCGCCGAACTTGCGCTCGACATAGGGCGCCAGCCGCCGCGCCACCGCCGCGACGGCGGCGGCGTCGTCGGGTTCGCCGCCCGAGCGCAGATATTGCTCGGCAAAGGCGCGGGCGACCTCGTCCTTGTCCGGCCCGGCCACCGCCCAGATCTCGCGGCCGAGATCGCCGAGGCTGCGGTCGGGGTCGAACAGGCCGGCGCGATCCTCGATCCGCACCTGGCCCAACTCTGCTGTCGTCACTGCCGTCACCTTCCGTCGCTCGCGCGCCCGAAGCGCTCCCGGCTGTGGTACGGACGAAAGGGTTAAGATGGCGTTAGCCATGGCGCGGCGCCGCGTCGCCCCGCCCGCCCCTTGCAACCTCCCGCGCACGGCCTAAAAGCGCCGGCAACGCCAACCCCCCGACGAAGGCGCCCATGCACCGCAACCCGTCCCGCCCGCTCGCGCCCCACCTCAGCGTCTACAAATGGGGCCCGCACATGCTGGCCTCGATCCTGAGCCGGGTGACCGGCGTCGGGCTGGCGACGGTCGGCGCGGCGGCGTTCGTGTGGTGGCTGGTCGCCGCCGCCTCGGGCCCCGAAGCCTATGCCGGCTTCATCGACCATGCCGACAATTGGTACGGAGTCGCGGTCGGGATCGGCCTGAGCTGGGCCTTGTTCCAGCACATGCTGACCGGCCTCCGCCATTTGGTGATGGACGTCGGCGCCGGCTTCGAGCTGGCCACCAACAAATTCTGGGCCAACGTCACCCTGGCCGGCGGAATCCTGCTCACCGCCCTGCTGTGGGCCTATCTGCTCGCGAGGGCGGCGTGAGCGCCGGGCCCGCGGGACCGGGCGGTCCCGGCCCGGGCATCAGGGCGCGCACTCCGATCGCGCGGGTGCGCGGGCTCGGCTCGGCCCGCAGCGGCGCGCATCATTGGTGGCTCGAGCGGCTGACCTCGGTGGCGACGTTCGTGCTGCTGGTGTGGCTGCTCGTGGCGCTGCTGCGGCTGCCGGCGCTCGACCATCAGGCGGTGGTCGAATGGCTGGCGGCGCCGATCGTCGCGGTGCCGATGCTGCTGCTGATCGTCGCGACCTTCTGGCATCTCAAGCTCGGCCTCAAGGTGGTGATCGAGGATTATGTCCACGAGGACGGCACCAAATTGTTCCTGATCACGGCCCTGAACTTCCTCGCCATCGGCGGCGGCGCGCTCGCCTTCTTCGCGGTGCTGAAGATCGCCTTCGCCGGCGACGGCGCGGCGGCCGCCTGAGCGCAAGCGGCGCCCGCGGCCCCGCCCTCGGCCTCACCCTCGACGCTGCTCCGGACCCTGTCCGCCGGAGGCGCGGGAGCTAGAGCAGGTGCAGGCGCGGCTCGGCGCGCTGCCGCTTCACCATCAGCTCGGTGAACGCCCAGATCATCGCGTCGGCGCGGTCCGGCGAGCGCCCCGGCCCTTCATAGCCGCCGCCATAGGTCAGCCCCGCCAGTTCGTCCTCGAGCGCCGGGAAGCGGCCGGCGAATTTCGCCTTGCCGCTTTCGAACAGCACCGCCACCGGCTCGGCGCGGGCGACCTTGCCCTCGGCGGCGTGGACCAGGGTCACCGGCAGGCCGACGTCGGCGCCGCGCAGCACCGCGCCGACCATGTCGCCGCCATTGTTCTTCTCCGCGATCACCCGGTGCGCGCCCCACCTTGCGGCCGCCGCCGCCACCTTGTGCGCCCAGCCCTCGGGCGACAGGCCGGCCACGCTGTGGTCGCCGAGCACATAGCCGATCCCGTTGCCGGCCAGCCCGCACGCGACGATCCCGCACGCATCCCCGCCCGCCGAACCCGGCGGGTCGACCCCGATCACCACGCGGGTGAGGCGGGGACAGTCACTTTCACGCACCAGGGGACAGTCACTATCACGCGCCAGGGGACAGTCACTTTCACGCGCCGATCGGCCCGTTTCTCCGCCGCCGCGCGAAAAGTGACTGTCCCCATCTTCTCCATCTTCTCCGCCGCCGTGCGAAAAGCGGCTGTCCCCCTCCTTCACCCGGCACTTCTCGATCAGCTCGCGCGGCCACAACGCCCCCTGGACGTCCTCGATCAGCTCGCCCTCCAGCTCCTGCCGCCCGAGCCTGGTGCCGCCGTGGATCCGCTCCATCGCCGCGGTCGCCGCGCGCGCCGCGTGCGGGTTGTCCCAGCTCGCCCCGCCGGTCGTCACCGCCCCCGGCATCGCCAGCACCGCCCGCATCGCCGGCACCGGCCGCGGCGTCGTCGTCACCACCACCTGCGGCCGGTCGCCCGCGCGCAGCCCGAGCAGCAGATTGTCCCACGCGGCCTGCGCCTGCTTCCACTTGGCGAGCTCGTCGCACCACGCGAAATGATGCTCCGGGCCGCGCAGCGAATCCGCGTCCGCGCCCGAATAGGTGAAGGCGGTGGCGCCGCTCGCGAAGGTCAGGCGGCCGAGGCCCGGCTCCCACCGCGTCGCCCCGCGCTCGCCGTGCCGCGCCACCGCGAGCAGCCCGCTGCGGCCCTCGACCATCACCCGCCGCGCCTCGTCCGGATTGGCGGCGACCAAGGCGATGCACGCCTCGGGCTCGGCCCGCGCCCGCGCGCTGACCCATTCCGCCCCGGCCCTGGTCTTGCCGAACGCGCGGCCGCCCATGATCACCCACACCAGCCAGTCGTCGTGCGGCGGCAGCTGGCCGGGATGCACCCAGACCGGCCACTCCTCGTCGAACGCCTTGACGTGCGCCTCGCCGGCCGCCTCGAGCAGCTCGCGCCGGCGCTCCGGCGCCAGCGCCCGCAGCCGCTCCAGCAGCTCGTCGCCGTCAGCCACGCAAACACGTCATTCCCGCGAAAGCGGGAATCCATTGGGCCGAGGGCGAAGATCGGCGTGGCTGGAGAGGCTCGCTGGATTCCCGCTTGCGCCGGAATGACGGAAGGGGCTCAGAGCGCATCGCCCCCGCCCCGCTCCGCCCGTTCCTTCATCAGCCGCTCGTGCCGCTCGATCGCCTCGATCTTGCGCAGGATGCTGTCGCGGGCCTGCTCGAACGACCGCTCCGGCGGCCCCTTCCGGCGCCCCTTGCCGCTGCGGCCGTAGCGGCGCGCGTCGATATGGGCGAGGATCTTCATCGCCATGACCGGGTCGAACGGCAGCGCCTCCTCCTCGATCCCGGCCGCCTCGGCCTCGCCCGGCTCGCGCAGCAGCGCCTGGGCGTGCGCGACCAGCTTGTAGTCGAGCGTCACATTGGCCTCCTCGAGCGCCGCCGCGACGTCGCGCGCGAACGCCGCCCATTGGCGCATCCGGGCATAGACCGAATTGGGCTGGAAGCCGACCGCCCGGGCGCAGGCGTTGAAATTGCCGGTCGCCCGCAGCCGCGCGAGGAAATCGGCTTCGATCTCGGAGGTCCAGTGCCCCTCGCGGGTGAGGGTGATCTGCATGCGCCCGGTCGAGGTCCGCCGGATCACCGGCTCGGGCTTGCCCTTGCGCTTGCGCCCGGGCCGCAGCATGTCGCCGGCCGAGGCGGCTTTGCCCGGCGGCTCGCCTTTATATTCCAGCCGGAGCGGGAACGCGCTGGCCGCCCGGCTGAGCCGGGCGTCGGCTTCCGCCACCGCCTCCGCGCACCGGCGCGCGAAGTCGGGATCGCGCTTCATCCGCTTGCGGAACAGATAAGGATGGCCCAGCGCCCGCGCCGAGGCCCGCGCATTGCCGGTCTCCCGAAGCAAGGCGAGATAGGCCTCGCCCAGCTCGACCGTCCACGCCCGGCGGCCGCTACGGCTGCCTGTCTTGCTCTCGCCCATCGTCCCGACTCGCGCTGCCAAAGAACAGAACAAGAACAGGCGAAATCCTATTAAGCAAATCCTATTTGAGCCGAGCGGCCCATGCGCAGTGCTGCGAGCGCGCAGCGATCGCGAGCAGCGCAAGGAGTCGGCGCAGCTCCGCTCATCCTGAGCCTGCCGAAGGGCCGGCGAGGCGCCCAGAGCCGAGGCGCCGGCCGCGGTCTATGAATTGGAGCATGCCGGTGTGCCGTTCAGCCGCACCTCGGACGGCCGCATCTACCAGCGCGCGTTCGGCGGCATGATGCAGAATATGGACGAGGGGCCGCCCGCCTTGCGCACCGCCGCCGCCGACCGGAGGGCAGACAACTGGACGACTCCATAGCTTTCGGCCACAATGGTAATCATGATCCGCCCCATCCATCCATTCCCGGCACGTATGGCTCCCGATGTGGCTCTGGAAAAGCTCGGCGAGCTGCCCACCACAGGAGTTGTGCTGGATCCGATGGTGGGTTCCGGTACAGTTCTTCGCGAAGCGACCGGCTTGGGGCACCAGGCAATCGGATTCGACCTAGACCCGCTGGCCGTACTGATGACCCGTGTGTGGACAATGCCGATCGACGACGCTCTGATCAACGAGGTGGCTGACCGCGTCTTCCATCGTCTAGCCGGAATCGCTGCGACAGATGTCAGCCTACCTTGGATCGATGACGATTCTGAGACGAAGACCTTTGTGGAATTTTGGTTCGCCGAACGTCAAAGGAGTGATCTACGGCGAATAGCCTATGTTCTCGACCAACTCAGCCGCGAGTCGGAAACTCCTGACGAGAGCTTGGCCGTTGATCTTTTCAAGATCGCATTCAGTCGTCTTGTAATTACCAAGGATAAGGGAGCTTCGCTTGCGCGAGATGTGTCTCATAGCCGCCCGCACAAAGTCGCGGAGACTAACGATTTCAACGTCCCAATGATGTTCATCCGCTCTCTAAAGACCGTACAGAAGCGACTGCGCGACGCGCCGCCGGCTACGGGCGCCACGGTTGGCTTTGGTGATGCCCGCTCGCTCCGTGACGTGGAAGATGGAACCGTGGATGCGGTTCTGACATCACCGCCCTATCTAAATGCGATCGACTATATGCGCGGCCACCGGTTATCCCTGGTGTGGCTTGGACACCGACTGGCGGACTTGCGAACCATTCGCTCCACAAGCATTGGTTCTGAGCGCGCACCGGAGCACGTGGAGGAAGCACCTGAGTTGGACGCAATGCGCTCGGCTATGGGTGCCATCGACCAGCTCCCCCGCAAATTTGGGTCGATGATCACCCGCTATGTACAGGACATCCGCCGCATCGTCTTGGAGATTGCTCGTGTCCTCAAAGCTGGAGCCCGCGCCACGTTTGTGGTCGGCAATTCCTGTCTTCGCGGCGTCTTCATTCGCAATTCAGATGCCGTGGCGGCCGCAGCACGCCACGCCGAGCTGAGCCTCATTGGCGAAACGGAGCGGCCGCTACCGATCCGCAGCCGGTATCTGCCCATGACGAGCGAGCCGTTGGGCAAGCGAATGCGAACCGAATCCGTTCTTACCTTCGCTCGAGCCTGAATCTGTCGGCGGCCGTCGATCAACTCTCCAACCGAAGTTTCGCTGTGGAAGGGTTGATCTGCGTCATTATCGGGCGACGCATGTGGGCGAGACTCACGACGGCTTGGCCCGGTTGCAACGACGCCAGCGAACGCCACATCGACTGGTCAATGGACGGAATTGTCCGCCGAAGACGACCTACAACACTCTCATCCTGGATCTTGTGCAGAATCCAGTTGTTGATCAGGGCCATGACCTCGTCAGGTAGATTCTGCGGCAACTGAGTGACGAACGTGAGTCCCAGCCAGCGCTTACGGCCGCGCTTAGCGATCCGGGCAACCTGCTCGTAGAGGGTCGGCATCTGCCGGATGCGAGCGCTCGAGAGAAATTCGTGCGCCTCTTCAATGATCAGATTGACCGGGGTTGGCGTCTCGCCACGGGCGCCCGCTGCCTCATATGCCCGCTCCTGCTCAGTTTGAAGCTGGCGCAAAACTTGGGCAATTGCGAGGTTGCGCAGCACAGGGCTATCAAGGTCTGATAGGTCAATAATGGTAATCCGCCCAGGTAGAAGCATGGCTGGGATATCCAGCTGCCTAGCGTCGACGCGGTCGAATATCTTCAGGCGGTGCATCCTCCACAGCAACCCTGAAACCTTCATCCAGCTTGAGGGAATCTTTTCGAGATCCGTCTGCTCGACGATTTCCGCCAGCTTGTGGCGGGCGTCTTTGTCGCGATACAACAGATCGCTGACCCAGTAGCTGTTCATGCCCTTCTTGAGGTTCGCGATGCAAGTCGCGACGACGTCGATCAGGAGCGCAAGGGTCAGTTTAGGATAGCCTGACTCCATCTCATCCCATTCGAGCGCTTCGCGTTCGGACTCCACATCCTTTCGAATGGGAAAGATGCCCAGCTCACCGAGCAGTCGCTTAGCGAGATCATAGGCTGCCAAAAAGCGACCTTGCTGGGCATCATTCAGGCCCAGTATCTCGATGATAGTCCAGGGCGACAGGTGAGCGAAGTCGAGTCTGAACTCTTCCTGTGAGGGATGGTCGGGATTGCTGGGCTCGCGATCAACGAGAGTTAGAACATGGGTATCCGGGACGCCCCGCTTTGGCAACCTCTGAGCTTCGGCCAATGCGAGCATGTCTGCGTCAGCGGTCACCTCATGCATAGTCGTGTATTCACCCTCAGTGTCGAGGAGAATTACGGCCGCACCCTCAGCCGCAATGCCTGCGGCATAATTTGTGATCGTGGTTGACTTGCCGCCACCTGTCGTGCCGAGCACGCCAGTGTGCCGATAAAGAACTGACTTCTTATGTACCGGCACCGGCACCTCGACTGTCTCATGACCCATAACGCGCCCGATTGCGAAATCGCCTTCTAGGCCGAGGATCGCCGCCATCTCCTCGTCGTCCACCATGAACACTGGCGAATTTGGAATCGGTCGCCGATTGGCGGGCCCGATCCGCCCTCCCTTCTCCTCGCCGAGCAGCTGTACCTGGAGACGGCCGTGGTGCCCGGGCATGCCTATCGCACCGTTGACCGCGGATATGACCATGGCAGTCGAGTCTGCGCTGATCCCGTCCGGATCGTAAAAAGGGCCGGCCGAGACGGCGCCGACATAGCGTCGGCCATCCGGATAGCTTTGGATTCGCAGCAGAGCCTGCGAAGTCACATCTTTGATACGATCAGAAGGCATGACAACGGTGATCGTTCCGTCGACGGAACTAGGAGTGTCGAATAGCGTTCGTCCGAACGAACCTTCGTAAGCTTCAGGCAATTTTTTCGCGCCGCCCGCCTCCTGAGACGTGGCAAGTAAACTCTTCACTGCCGCATGGCTGGCAGCGGTGCGGTCGCCATTCTCCGAGAAAGGACTTACGGGAGCGACGTTGCGAGGTTGAATAGCCACTGTCAGTCTCCCAAGGGCTTCAGGTTGAGCTTCGCCATTGCGGCAGCCGCGGGTTTGAAAATTGCGTCAGGCGGGAACATTTCCCGGCAGATTCCGCCAGCGATATCAAGCAACATTGGATAGCCCCTTGTTTCGACCAGAATTGCGTCGGCCATGGCGACGATCGCCGCTTCCGGCGCATGGTCGGCGTGGGCGTAGAAAATCTGACTCGGAGAATGGGGGGACACGCGGAAGACGCCGGCGACTAGCTTCCCTTTTGCGTCGTCCTGGAAGCGATCCAGTATTTGCTTCGCCTGCTGGAATCTCCCAGTTCCATAATGCCCCTGATCAATGATCTTGGCCATGTAGCCGTCCAGGCTGTCGACGATCGCGAATTCGAGGGGCATGAGCGCGTTCCCGATCGTTTGGAGCAAGCGGTTAACCGATCCGCGCGGGACGTAAACGAACCGCTGGTGCTTGAGCAGGAGATCACGAAACAGCGGAACTGACAGTTCGATCAGTTCAGGGATGCCCGCGCCGGTTAAGAGCTCCTTCGGGAGCGGATGACCATGTCCCATCCGCCACGGCGCATCGGCCTTCCGCGTCATCACAGCTAGCTCAGCATTCGCCATAAGCCCGCGGCGCAGCATGTCCGAAACGCCCGCTTCATCCTGCTCCTGCTCGGCGCGCCTTCGCGCGAGAAGAGCCAAGGCCTGATCAATCCCGGTGCGGCCGGATATCTTAACGTCTTTCTGGAAAATACGGTGCCCCCAAGTGCCGTGTTCCCCCAAATAATTCGCGAGCGCGATAGCTGTCTGAACGACGGTTATGGGCAGCGTTTCGTGTACGACCGACGCACCGTCCACAGCCTGAACATGCCCGCTGAATAGCAGCTGTTGCTGCACGAGGCGGAGCTGGTCCAGCTCGATTTCGTGGACGCCCGCGTAAGGCGGCGCACCATCGCGACGCGCGAGCAGAGGGAGAACTTCGTCACGAATGCCGCGACGATTCTCCATCTCACACACTTGTGCTTCGACAATCTCGCGATGCAGGCGATCCCACTGCTCTGCAATTCGCTGAGCAGGATCCCACGTGTCTATGTCGAGAGTCTGCTCGAGGCGCTCGCCTGTCGCCTCTTCATAGCTACGGCCCGCGGCCGACCCCTCGCGGTGTCGAGCGCTTGCCGGTCGGTCCTGATCGGCCAGCGGATCACTCATGACATCTTCCTTCCGGTCCTACTTATGCCGCAGGTTAGCCATTTCGGACGCCGCTTTACGCAACTCGTCCACCAGGGAAGGCCGGCTGCGCGCCATGGCGTTTATCACGCGGGGAGCATGTCGGCCGGCATCACGAGGCGCCAAGCCAAAGGCATCGATAAGCGTGCGCCTGACCGTTTTCCGGTTGACCTCTCCTTCCCGCTCAATCGTACGCGCAATTACGAGGCCCACCGGTGCAATGGCCAGAAAAGCGGCATCGTCGGCTTCATACTCCATTCGCTCTGCCACTGCGTTGAGGGGCGCTCCTTCGTCCCTTGCCATAACGTCGGTAAACACACCTAACGGACAGCCCGATAAGATCCCGCCGAGGCGCTCAGTCGCCGTCGCGTGTCGCGCGCCATCGAGCACTTCAACTATGTTCGATCCCAGTCGTGCGATAGCGAGTTCACGTCTAGCGAGATAATGGCCGACGAAGTGGGCTATCTCGTGCGCAGCCGCAAAGCGAAGCAGACCTTCGTCATCCGCATCGAGGAAGATCATGCCATTACCGCGGTGCGCAATCAGGCATCCGCGCAGGCGTCGAACGGGAAGGTCCCGCGGCGATCGACCTGTCAATGCGCCCAACACTTGAGCCACTTTTGCCGTGGTCAGCCCAAGTTCCACTGTTACCGAGACGGGCAGCGTCAGAGGAGCAGTTTTTGCAAGATTGCGGGGAAAGCGGGGATCGAATAGATCGATCCCGGCCGTCATTTGGGCAGCAACCGCGGCAGCATCGAAGCCGATCAATGGTCATCTTCCTCCGTAGCTTCCGCATCCAGAGCCGCCATCAGCATCTCGCCGTCGTCGTTAGCGCCTGCAAATGCCGCCGCACTATCAGCGAAGCGGAGCAGGTTAACGAGAGCAGTTGGATTGGCACCCAACTCGGTCGCCACCTCCATTGCCTGACGAACCATAGTCGCCCCCATCGGACGAGGCGTTATGGCGAGGCGCCATGCCTGGTCCTCGTTGCACCTCAGCATCTCAGCGGCGCTTTGGCCGGGATTCGCCTGCTCCCAGAGCGCCATCGCCGCGCCGATGAATTCCGGACGCCCCCGCGCGGATGCGGCCATGGCCCGCCCCATCCGCTCCGTCTCATTCCGATCCTCGCTCATCGTCATCTCCATCTCCACCTGCTCATCCCCCAGTTTTGTCGCTTAGGCGCCGAATTCTTCCGCGCATTCGCTCGACTCGCTTTCCGGCCTCGCGGTGGCCCTGTTCGTCGTCGGGAAGTCGAAGTGCCCGGGCAAAGCTCGAAAGAGACTTTTCTCCCTTTGACATCAGCTGCAACACCTCAGCATCTCCGTCATCCTTGATCAGCTGCCGTCTGAACCGCGAATCCAGCTGCTCGGAGTCAATCGTAAAATTCAAACGGTCTTCCTCGCTCTCGGCATCGACCGCCGCCGCGATATTCCGGTCCGCGAACTCCGCCTCTCGCCGGCTCCGTCGCGTCTGTGAGCGGCGGAGCGTCTGTGCTTTCCCCTTCGCGATGGCCGCAAGATACGTAATCAACTGGGCACGCGAGGGATCGTACCGCGCGGGTTGCGTCAGGTACTGCAGGCACGCGTCGTAGCAGACCTCTTCGACGTCCTGCCGGTCATGAAGGCCGGCGACCTCACCATCCACCACGCGAACAAGAGTGGCAATGACGCGCTCCACGATCTTGGAAGCAGCACGGAGATCACCGGCGATCAAACGACCGTGCAGCGTCGGCAGGTCTTCTTCTTCCGGCATAGATGATCCTTCGAGTGCGAGCGCTAATCCCGGGCGCCGGCCGAGTTCAATTGAACGTGCCATATATGCCGCTCACTGGCCATGTCGGACTTTGGCGGAAATTATGTCTTAGGAAGTGTGCAAGTCTAAGACGCCCACCCTTGCATCCCCCCGCGCCGCG
>DASZDE010000085.1:0-33743 GCA_035942355.1 Allosphingosinicella sp.
CAGCTGCCCCCCCCCGTCGCAGCTGTAGTCGAACGCCGCCAGGCCGGCCTCGAGGTGCGAGGCGAGCAGGGGCATGTCCATCAGCTCGTCGATCCGGCTCTCCGGATCCTCGTCATTGGCCTCGGCGACCGCATCGTCCCATTCGGTGACGTCATAGGTGCCGCGGCCGACCCAGGCGAGCGCCAGGGTCTCGGCGAGCTGGTCGTCGGCGAGGTCGTCGAGCATGGCTCGAAGCTCCTCCTCGACTCCGCTGTTGAGTTCGTCCTCGAGGACCGACAAGGCTTCGCCGCCCTCGTCGTCGAAATCGTCGACATTGTCGGCGTCCTCGTCGGGGTCCTGCGCTGGGACCTGCGCCTCGTTCTCCCGGGCGCGGATGATGATCCTGCACAGGCTTTCAAGAGGGGTCAGCAGTTCCATATCCTCATCTCCAGTCGGCCCGGAAACGACAGGAGGGGCGGCGGGGTTCCAGCGCCGAAACGGACTCGGCCGGGCTTGAAACGAGCGGGCCGCGCCTCCAGTTGACCGGCTGCGCGCCCGTTCCTATAGCGCGCCACGCCCGGCGCCGCCGGAGCCCCGATGGGGCGGAGTAGCTCAGCTGGTTAGAGCAGCGGAATCATAATCCGCGTGTCGGGGGGTCAAGTCCCTCCTCCGCTACCATCACACCGAC
Organism: Allosphingosinicella sp.; assembly: GCA_035942355.1. GTDB lineage: Bacteria > Pseudomonadota > Alphaproteobacteria > Sphingomonadales > Sphingomonadaceae > Allosphingosinicella. The sequence goes on from DASZDE010000085.1 coordinate 668, forward strand.
GCCTGCCGCTTAATCGGCGATCGGCTCGCGGCTTCGTTCGGGCAGGAGGAAGAGGCCGATCGCTACCGTCAGGGCGGCGACGATGACGGGATACCAGAGGCCGAAATAGATGTCGCCGCGGGCGGCCACCAAAGCGAAAGCGGTGGTCGGGAGGAAGCCGCCGAACCAGCCGTTGCCGATATGGTAGGGCAGGGACATCGAGGTGTAGCGGATGCGGGTCGGGAACAGCTCCACCAGCATCGCCGCGATCGGGCCGTAGACCATCGTCACATAAAGGACGAGGATCGTGAGGATGAGGACCACCAGCGGCTTGTCGACCGCCGCCGGATCCGCCTTGGCCGGGTAGCCGACTGCGCTGAGTTCGGCCGACACACGGTCCTGGAAGGCCTTGATGGCGGCGGGCCGGTTACCTGCCTCGATCGCTTCCGGCTTGGGCGAGGGGATCAGCGTGCCGCCGATGTCGATCGTGGCGGGGGCGCCGGGCGGGGCTTCGACATTCTGATAGGAGATCCCGGACCGGGCGAGGAAGGCCTTGGCGATGTCGCAGCCGGTGCGGTCGAACTTGTTGCGGCCGACCGGGTCGAACTGGACCGAACATTCGCGAGGATCGGCGGCGATGCTGACCGGGGCTGTTTGCTGGGCGGCGTAGAGCGCGGGATTGGCCGCCCTGGTGAGCGCCTCGAACAAGGGGAAATAGGTCGCGGCGGCGAGCGCGCAGCCGAGGAGGATGATCGGCTTGCGCCCGACCCGATCCGACAGCCAGCCGAACAGGATGAAGGCCGGCGTGGCGATGGCGAGCGCCACGGCGATAAGGATGTTGGCCGTCGCGCCGTCGACCCGCAGCGTCTTTTCGAGGAAGAACAGCGCGTAGAACTGGCCAGTATACCAGACTACCGCCTGGCCCGCGACCGCTCCGAACAAGGCGATCAGCACGATCCTCAAATTGCCCCAGCGGCCGAACGCCTCCTTGATCGGCGCCTTGGAGCCCGCGCCCTCGGCCTTCATGCGGACGAAGGCGGGGCTCTCGGCGAGCTGGAGCCGGATCCACAGCGACACCGCCAGCAGCAGGATCGAGACCAGGAACGGGATGCGCCAGCCCCAGCTCGCGAACGCCTGCTCGCCCATCGCGGTGCGGATGCCGATCACGACCAGCAGGGCCGCGAACAGGCCGAGTGTCGCCGTGGTCTGAATGAAGCTCGTGTAGAGGCCGCGGCGGCCCTCCGGCGCGTGCTCGGCGACATAGGTGGCGGCGCCACCATATTCGCCGCCGAGCGCAAGCCCCTGAACGAGGCGGAGCAGGACGAGGAGTACCGGCGCCGCGACTCCTATCGCAGCATATGACGGGAGGATGCCGACGGCGAAGGTCGACACGCCCATCAGGCCCATGGTGACGAGGAAGGTGTTCTTGCGGCCGACAAGGTCACCGAGCCGGCCGAACACCAAGGCGCCGAATGGGCGTACGGCGAAGCCTGCGGCGAACGCCCCGAGCGCGAAGATGAAGCCGGTCGTCTCATTGACGCCCGAGAAGAATTGCGCCGAGATGATCGTCGCAAGCAGCCCGTAAAGGTAGAAATCGTACCATTCGAAGACGGTGCCGAGCGACGAGGCGGCGATGACCAGCCAATCCTTCTGGCGCACGGTCCCGTCGCGTACGGTATCTTGCGTCTCGCCCATCCGCCGGTCTCCGTTCATTCGAGAGCATCCTAGCGGCTGAAATGCGGGCGGCTAGCGCCCCGCCGAACCTTAAGCGATGCCGGCCGTTGTCCGGTCGCATGAAGATCGGCATTCTCGAGACGGGCCGGCCGCTCGCCGAACTGGCGGAGCGGTTCGGGCGCTATCCGGATATGTTCCGAAAGCTCCTCGGCGAAGGCTATCACTACACGGCCTATGACGTCGTCACCGGGACGCTGCCGCAGCGGCCGGAGGAGCAGGACGCCTATCTGATCACCGGATCGGCCGCGGGCGTCTATGAGGATCTGCCATGGATCGCGCCGCTCACCGGTTTCCTGCGCGAAGCGAAGGGGAAGGCGAAGCTGGTCGGCATCTGCTTCGGGCACCAGATCATGGCCGAGGCGTTCGGCGGCCGCGTCGCCCGGTCCGACACCGGCTGGGGCGTCGGCCTCCACGACTATCTGGTGGTCGAACGCGCGTCGTGGATGGACGACGCCGGCTCGTTCGCGATTCCGGTCTCCCACCAGGACCGGATCTTCGATCAGCCGCCGGCGAGCCGGCTGCTTGCCAGTGGCGAGTTCAACCCGTTCGGCCTGCTCGCCTATGAGGACCAGCCGGCCATCTCCTTCCAGTGCCATCCCGAATTCGAGCCGGATTATGCCAAGGCGCTGATCGAGGTGCGGCGGGATCGGCTGACCGAGCCGGACGCAGCGATCGCCTCGCTCGATCGGCCGAACGACCGAAGCCGGGTGGCGGATTGGATCCGCCGCTTTCTCGAGCAGTGACGATGGCCTTTTTCGTACGCAGGCTGGCCTGGTCGGACCCGGAGCTCGGCACGATCGATACGCCGAAGCTGCCGATGCGCATCGTCGCGGGGTTCGGCTCGGGGCTGACCCGGCGCCGGGGCGACCCGGCCGGGATCGTATGGGCGATCGGGGACCGAGGGCCGAACCTCAAGATCAAGGTAGCCGTGAAGCGCTTCGGCCTCGATCACTTGAAGCGGTCAGAAGCCGGAAGCGGGGCCAAGGTCATGCCGCGCCCGGACCTTGGCCCGTCGATCGCCGAGCTGCGCGTGCACGGCGACCGGGTCGAGCTGGTCCGCGAAATACGGATCCGGGACATGGCGGGCAGGCCGATTTCGGGCCTTCCCGTCCCGGAGGGACTGCATGCCGAGTGCGAACCGGCGCTCGATCTGAGAGGCGCGCGGCTCGAGCCAGATCCCGGCGGGGCGGACACGGAAGGCATTGCGGCGCTGGCCGGCGGCGGCTTCTGGGTAGGGGACGAATATGGACCCTCCCTGTTGCGTGTCGATGGCGGCGGCCGCGTCGAGGAGCGCTGGGTGCCGGCCGGCCATGAGCGCCTGTTCGGGGATGCCGGTCACCCGGTCTACGGCGCGCTTCCCGCCATCGCCGCCAAGCGCCAGCTCAACCGCGGCTTCGAGGCGATTGCCCTGTCGCCTGACGAAAATTGGCTGCACCTCGCTTTCCAGAGCCCGCTTGCGCATCCCGACGAGGCGGCCCATGCGCAGGCAAGGCATGTCCGTCTGTGGCGGCTCGAAGCGGCGTCGGGCGAGGTTCAGGCCCAGTTCCTCTACCCGCTCGATCCCCCGGACAGCTTCCGCCGCGACCGCGCGAAGGGAAAGCTTGACTGGAGCGACCTCAAGATCAGCGAGCTGGCCGCGGACGGGGCCGACGATCTGCTGGTCTTGGAACGAGCTTCGGAAACCACCAAAATCTATCGCGTAACGCTGGACCCGGCCGCCACCCTGCCGACGCAGCACCTCGACATCGCCACCCGCCCAAGTGTCGAGGAGCTCAGCGTTGGCGGCGATCTCGGCCTGCCCGTGCTCGGCAAGAGCCTGATCTTCAGCAGCGACGATGCGCCGGAAGTGGCGGCGGACCTGGAGGGCATGGTGATCCTGTCGGCCCGCGACCTGCTGCTGATCAACGACAATGATTTCGGTGTCGAAGGCGCGGAAACGAGCTTCTGGCTGGTGACCTTCGACGAGCCGGTGTTCCGGCCGCCGACCTAGAACAAGGTCGTGACCGCACCCGTGACAAAATACTCGTCGTCGACCGTCAGCAAAGCCCGCCAACGGTCGAAGGTCGCGCACGGATGGGAAATGCCGAAGCCGACCAGATCTCCCACTTTCAGGAAATCGTGCGGGGTCGCCAGGCTGGCATGCTGGTCCCAAAGGCCCACGACCCGCACCTCGGGTGTGGGACGCGGGCGCGAATTGCGACCCGGGCGACAGGTCCAGAGCGGGATCGGCGGTTCGACATCCGACGAGACGTCGCGCTTGCCGACGCCCACGACCGCGAGCCCCGGTTCCGGAACCGACAGGACCACTCCCCACACTTCGAGCGCGTGCGCCAGCGCGGGCAGGCCGCGGGCTTCGGCGCCGCCGGTGAGCCGGCCGTAGAGGCCGTTGTCATGGGTGACGTAGCAGCCCGGCCGCAGCACCCGCTCGATGGAGCGGCCTCCCAGCTGCGGGGGCAGGGTGGCAGTGCAAAGATCGAGGAAGGCGGAACCGCCGGCGGTGAGGATAACCGGCCCGGGCGCGAACAGATCCTCATCGAGCGCCGCCTCGGTCAGCTTTGCCGCCGACTCCAGCATGTCGCCCGCCTCGGCCTGGCCGGTGGGCCTGGTCTGATGCACACCCTCGAACGTTTCGATTCCGCGCAACGCCAATAACGGCGAGGCGGCCGCCACCCGTCGCGCCACGGCCATCGCACCAGCGACAGTGCGGGCGCCGGTGCGGCCGCCGGCGAGGCCGATTTCGACGAGCAATTGCACAGGGCGCGGGCAACGCGCCGCGGCAGCGGCTTCGGCGAGCAGATCCACGGCCTCGGCCGAATCGGCGAGGCAGTAGAAGTCGAATTCGGGGCTGCCCGCGATCTCCTCCAGCACGAAAGCGATGTCGGCACGCCCAACGAGCTGATTGGCTAGCAGGATCCTCCGGATGCCCAGGCGCCGGTAGATGCGGACATGGTGGGCGGTAGCGGCGGTCAGTCCCCAGGCGCCGGCCCCGAGCTGCATCGCGAACAGCTCCGGGCTCATGCTGGTCTTGCCGTGCGGGCAGAGCTTGGCTCCGTGCTGATCGGCGAACGCCTGCATCGCGGCGATGTTGTTGAGCAGCGCGGCCTGGCGGATGACGGCCGCGGGCATCATCAGCCCGCCGTCGAGCAGGTTGATTCCGAGTGCGCCCAGTTCCGCCGGGCTCAGCGCCGTCGTGGCCGCGGGAAGACCCTTGATTCGCCAATCGAGCGCGGCTGTTTCCACCGCTTCTGCCTAGGCCGACCCGCCGCAGCTTCACAAGGCGTGAGGAAGGTCACATCATGCCGGACGCCCATAATCGTACGGAATCAGTGCCGTCTCCAAGAGCCGAAGCGCGGCGACCGCCGGCCCCGGGAGCAGCTGCTGCTCGAGCGGGCCGCGGAGGGCGGCCAGGACGGCAGTGGCCGCGGCGGCCAGCAGCCTCTCGTCCGGGTTGGCCTCGTCAAGTCCCATAAGGCCCTGAGCATTTCCAGAAGACAGATCGGGAGCGCATGTGCAATGCATCCAACGTGGGTGTCGGACCAGAAGTCAATGATTCTCATTGACCAGTCAAGGGAAAACAGTCAAAAGCGATGGGTTTCGGCGTAAGACTGGCTGAAGAGCGCAAGCGGCTTGGGCTGAAGCAAACGGAGTTTGCCAAACGAGTAGGCACCGATGTCGCCAAGCAGAGCCTGTATGAGAATGATCGGCGGGAGCTGCGGGCGGATTATCTGGCGCGGCTGGCCGATGCCGGCATCGACGTTTTCTACATCCTCACCGGCCAGCGCAGCGACGGCCAGTGGCTCAGCGCCGGCGCGAGCGACCTGCTTTCCGCCTATCTCGGGCTGCCGCCGGACATGCAGCAAGCTCTGCTCACGCTCGCGCAGACGCTTCGCGGCCAGTTCTCGCGCGAGAGCAGCCGCACGGTTCACGCCAAGAAGCTTGATTACCGGCCCGAATGAGCTGCGATGGCCGGTTGGGAGGGTCGGGGCTGCCCCGGCCAAAGCGGCGGCATCATCCCGCATCGGGCGTGGCCGGGGCCATGGAATTGCCCTTCCTGCCTTTCTGTTTTTGTGCATTGTAAGCTTTGTACGTCCGACGATCAGCGGTTTGTGAGGAGACGCCGCCATGGCGGGCGAAGACGCGACACCTCCGTTTCCGGCCCAGGCTGAACGCCAGGATGAAAGGTTGTGGCAGGTCGAGCGCGAGCTGCGCCACTGTTTGAATACCCTCGATGCGTGCGGGCTCAGCCATGCGGCGGCCCATGTCGATCTGGCGCTGCACCAGCTTCACCGGGATTTTGACGAGCTGCGATCATGCGGCCCAGGAGCTGGGTCATCCGGCGGCGGCTGACCTCGCTCAGCTCGACGGAAGGTTCATCGCCATTTTCGGGTGCGGGGATCGTGGTGATGAGCCCGAGCTTCAGCATCGCGTTGAGGTAGCGCAGACCAGCGCTGGGCGGCACGCCGGCAGCGGCGCAGGCGTTCGCGATGCTCACCCGCCTTGCTTCCTCCCGCGCCGCGTACAGGTGGAGCATGATGTCCCAGGCCGGTTCGCCGAACAATTCTCCGGAGAAAGAGCCATCGCGGATGCGCCGCTCGTCATAAAGCTGACGGGCGAATGCGCCGATCTCGCCCGGTGACGATTCGACGTCGCCGTGCGGCAGCAACTCGGCCAACATGCCGACCCGGCGCGCGAACTCCTCGATTCGATCGGTTGACAATGGCAGAGGCAGTGCGGCCGCTTCCGGGTCGGGCGGAACCTCAGGTTCCGACATCATGGGTGCATCTCCGTGTGCAGGCGTGCCCCCGATGCGCCATGGCGTCGAGACTTTCCCTCACGCGGCGCAACGCTCGCCGAAGACGGGGGCCGAGGCCGGCCGTTCGTAGTTGCAGCGTCTCGCAAGCTTCTCGACCGTGTCGTGCTCAATCTCGATTTGAAGCGCCTGAAGGGTTTCTCCGTCGACCACCGCCGCCAACGATATCGGCGATACCGCCCAGCCGATTGCGAGCAGGGCTGGAACTCTCGAAACTTCCGCGACGAGCGTGAAGCGTCGGATGCCGTTCAACCGCGCGAATTCAACCAGCCCCCGCGCCAGCATCCTGTGGACCCTGACGCAGGTTGCGCCGCGCACCGTCCCCGGATTGGTGACCAGGCGCGAAATTTCCCAGCAATCGGGCCCCTGCGGCGCGCCGACCGGACATAGCTCCGAAAAAATGCTCGTCAGCATGTGTGGTCCTGTCGTCGGCAGGAGGCGGACCGAACCGAGGTGGGCCCCGTCGGCTTCATTGCGGGCGAGCAAATAGACGGCCGAGTCGTGATCGAACTCGTCAACTTCGAGCCAGCTTCCGGCCGAGGGCAGATCCCATCCGAGCTGATCCACGAACACCCGTTTGCGGTGATGGTACATCTCCATCAGCGGCTGCGAGAACCGCCAGCGCGACTCGGGATCGACCACATCGATCATGAAGATCCTCCCTTGAACAGCCGCAAGAGTGACGCCGAGCCGGCACGAGGGCCATCCCGGTAACCACCGGGCTCGTTCCGGCCGGCATGCCGTGGGAGGGTGGCATCCGATAGGAGGAGTTTGCCTTGTCCACCCTCGCCGCCCAATTGACGTCCGCCGCCCCGCTGAAGCCGGCCGCTCCGTCGCCCGCCGCGAGATGGACCTTCGAACGCGCCGACGTGGACGGGCTTCCCAGGACGACCGGAAGCGATGTCGCCCATATTCCGGGGAAGCTGGGGCTCCCGTTCGTCGGCATTGTCCCGGAAGCGCTGATCGATCCGCTGCGATTCGCGGAGCGCATGTACGAGCGCTATGGGCCGGTCTATCGCTTCTACGGGCGCGGCAACTGGAACGTCCAGCTGATCGGCGCCGAGGCCAACGAGCTGGTCCTGTTCGACAAAGCGGGATCCTTTTCCGCCTATGGCGGCTGGGGTCCGCTGGTCGAACCCTTCTTTCCGGGCGCTTTGCTGGTCAAGGACGGTCAGGATCACCGCGCCAGCCGCAGGATTTTGGGCGAAGCCTTCCGTCAGGATCGGCTGTCCGGCTATCAGCGCATCTTCGCGGCCGATATCGATCAGGCCGTGACCGGCTGGGAAAGTGGTCCGGTCGACGTCTACGAGCAAGTCAAGCAGCTCACGCTTCGCATCGCCGCCTCCACCTTCCTCGGGCTTCCGCTCGACCGGGGCGGCGGTGCCGCCGTTCGGCTCTACTCGCACATGATGGGCGCCTTGCTGGCGGTGGTGCGATCGCCCTGGCTCAGCCCGGTGGCGGCACGCGGTTTCTGGAGCAAGGCGAGGCTGGAGGCGCTGATGGCCGAGCTGATCCAGCAGAAGCGGGCGTGCCTCGAGGACGACATCTTCTCGCGCGTCTGCCAGCTCACCGACGAGAATGGGAGGCTGCTCTCGGACCGCGAGATCGTCGACGCCATGATCTTCCTGCTCGCGGCCGCCCACGACACCCTGGCCTCGGCCTTTACCTCGGTGGTCGTGTTCCTGGCGACGGAGCCGCGCTGGGCCGAATGGCTGCGCGAGGAGCTTGCGACGGTCGAGCTCGCCGAGCCCGCCGAGGCGGCGATGGCGCCGCTGCCGCGGCAGGACATGTTCTTCAAGGAAGCGATCCGGCTCAACGCGCCCGCCCCGATCGTATGGCGCCGCACCGTCCGGGACGTCGACATCTATGGCTATCGGATTCCCGCCGGCACGATCACGGGAGTCAACCCGCTGCTCACGCACCGCATTCCAAGCCTGTGGGAAAGGCCGAAGGAGTTCGATCCGCTGCGCTTCTCTCCGGAAGCCGAGGCGGCTCGTCACAAGTTCGCGTTCGTTCCGTTCGGAGGGGGCATCCACAAATGCCTGGGACTGCATTTCTCGATGCAGCAGGCGCGCATTTTCATGACCCGGCTGCTGCGGTGTCGGTCGATCGAGATCGAAACCCGCGCCGGCGTTTCCTGGTACAATTGGCCGAACTGCCGGCCGCGCGGCCGCGTCACCGGCCGATTTACTGCAGCACCTCGGAAAAAGTGATCTGCGAGGCGAACAGCGCTCGGACGATGAGCTGCTGCCGGGTGGCGACGCAATATCGGCGTTTGGCCCCCTCCATATGCTCGTTGACCGTTCGCGGGCGCAGCCCGAGCAGCTGAGCTATGGTCGCATCGCTCTTGCCCTTGGCCGAGAGCAGCAGGCAGTCGCGCTGGCGGTCGGTCAGCGGGGCATTGAGCACCACCGGCCGCTGGATGTCTCTCGACATCTGGCGGGCGGCTTCGAAGCCGAAGCAGGCGATCGTCTGGAGCATCGAGATGTTGCGATCGGCGATGCTGGCGCCGGGACCGACCGCGAAATGACAGGAACCGAGCAGCTCGCCGGGCACATGATTGGGCACGCTGAAGCCGTCGGCCAGGCCGAACCTCTGCGCCTCCCGGACGAACTCCCGCTGGCGCGGCGACAGCGCGATCAGCTTGCCGAGGTCGCTCCACACGAAGCCGGCGCTGGTCTTCTCGCAGGCGGCGAGGATGGGGTCGGTCCGCCACGCGCCCTTTTCCCGGGCCCGCGCGACCCATTCGCGCGGATAGTTGCCGATCGCGACCGCCCCGCGGGGAGGGTTGCCGAAATCGACGTGGCTCGCGAACAGATAATGATCGATGCCGAGTTCCAGCGACACGGCCTGGATGAGGCTGCGAAGATCGGGCAGCGTTTCGGCCCGCCGGACGGCCGTCACGAACTCCTGGACCTGGAGAAGGTCCTTGGCTCCCGTTCCTGGTATCATCTGCCGCATCGATCTTCCCTGTGGCCGATCAAAGCTTAGCGGGAGTCCGCAACTGCGCGCAACCACCGCTTCCCGCAACCATCACGCATGTTCCTTGGCCGCCGGCAGCACCCCGCGGCGGATCTGGTCGAGCTCGAGCGATTCGAACAGCGCCTTGAAATTCCCTTCGCCAAAGCCCTGATTTCCCTTGCGCTGAATGATTTCGAAGAAAATCGGGCCGACCATGTTCTCGGTGAAGATCTGGAGCAGAAGGCCCTCGCCGGTCTCGGGCGAACCGTCGATCAGGATCCGCCGCTTGCGCATCTCGGCGACGTCGTGGCCGTGGCCGGGGAGCCGCTGGTCGATCATGTCGAAATAGGTGTCGGGACTGTCCTGAAAGCGGATTCCGTTGGCGCGGAGCTGGTCGACCGTCGCGAAGATGTCGTCGGTCGCGAGCGCGATATGTTGAATACCTTCGCCCTTATACGCGCGCAGGAACTCCTCGATCTGGCTGTGCTCGTCCTGGCTTTCGTTCAAGGGAATCCGTATCTTGTCGTCGGGAGCTGTCATCGCTCGCGAGACCAGCGCGGTTTGCTGCCCTTCGATGTCGAAATAGCGGATCTGACGGAAGTTGAAGATCCGCTCGTAGAACTGCGCCCAATGGTCCATGCGGCCGCGGTTCACATTGTGGGTGAGGTGATCGAGCGTGTGGAGGCCCGCCGAACGAGCGTCGCGGGACGCCCCGGCCACCGGCTCGAAGTCGACGTCGTAAATCTGCTCGGCGCCGTAGCGGTCGACCAGATAGAGCAAAGAGCCGCCGATGCCCTCGATGGCGGGGATTTCCAGCTCGCCGGGCCCGCGCGGACACTCGACCGGCGTAGCGCCCCGTTCTGTCGCCATAGCAAGAGCTTGCATGGCGTCTTTCACTCTAAATGCCATGGCGTTGGCGGACGGGCCGTGGGCCTGGCGGAACGCCGAGGCCTGGCCGCTCGGCTCCATGTTGAGGATGAAGTTGATGTCGCCCTGGGCATAATGGCGGACGTTCTTCGACTTGTGGTTGCCGACGTGGGTGAAGCCCATCGCCAGAAACAGGCCAGCCAATGCATCCGGATCCGGACCGGTGAACTCGACGAACTCGAAGCCGTCGAGGCCAAGCGGGTTGTCGTGCGCGGTCATCCGGGGCCCTTCCGTCAATCTGTCCAGAGCCTTTGCAATACCAGCGCGGCGGCTGCCGGGCAAATGCGCGCAAGGAGTTGGCGCCGCGCCCGCGAACGCCTATCTCGACGCCAATCCACACATCAACCCGATGAGAACCGCATGGCCGCCACCCATTCCGCCCGCATGCTCATTCTCGGCTCGGGACCGGCCGGGCTGGCGGCGGCGATCTACGGCGCCCGCGCGGGGCTCGCCCCGATCGTCGTTCAGGGCATCCAGCCGGGCGGGCAGCTCACCACCACCACCGACGTGGAGAATTATCCCGGCTTCCGGGACGTCATCCAAGGACCCTGGCTGATGGAGCAGATGCAGGCCCAGGCCGAGCATGTCGGCGCCCAGATGATGTGGGACCATGTCGTGGAAGTCGACCTGGCGCGCCGGCCGTTCAGGCTGATCGGCGACGGCGGCACCGTTTACTCGGGCGACAGCCTGGTGATCGCCACCGGCGCTCAGGCGAAGTGGCTGAACCTGCCGTCCGAAGAGCATCTGAAGGGCAGGGGGGTCTCCGCCTGCGCGACCTGCGACGGCTTCTTCTACCGTGGCAAGAAGGTGGTCGTGATCGGCGGCGGCAACACCGCCGTCGAGGAGGCGCTGTACATGACCAACCACAGTCATGACGTCACTTTGGTCCATCGCCGCGATGCGTTCCGCGCCGAGAAGATCCTCCAGGACCGGCTGTTCAGGCACCCGAACATCAAGGTCCTGTGGAACCGGGAGGTCGCCCGGTTCGTCGCCGGCGGCCAGCCGGAGGGCCTGGTCGCGGTCGACCTTCGCGACACGCGCAGCGGCGAAGTCGAGCGAATCGAGGCCGAGGGCGGCTTTGTCGCGATCGGCCACACGCCGGCCACGGAATTGTTCAGGGGCCATGTCGAGCTCGACGGCGACGGCTATATCAAGGTCGAGACCGGCAGCACCCGCACCAGCGTGCCGGGCGTGTTCGCGTGCGGCGATGTGATGGACAAGATCTACCGCCAGGCGGTCACTGCCGCCGGAACCGGCTGCATGGCGGCGCTCGATGCGGAGAAATTCCTCGCCGAAGCCGAGTTCGAAGCGTCAGAGGCGGCCTGACGTCGCCATCGTCTTGATCGCCTGCAGGCAAGCCGCGAGCAGCGCCGCATCGTCGCCCGGCCGCGCAAAGGTATGCGAGTCGGTTTCGACGTAGGTGACTGGGAGCGCCGCCTCCCGAACCCCGCGGAAACGGGGCGAGCGCCATTCCGCTTCCGCGGCGACGGCGGTGGCGTCGCTCCGCGCCAGGATCATGGCGACCGACAGCTTGTGGCGGATCAACATGTCGGCGACATCGCCGGCAAGGCTCGACGGGCGGGCGCTGGCTACTTTCGAAAGGCCTTTGAATAATTTCCGGTACGACACTGATCCAGTGAGGACTTTCCTCCAGCCTGCGCGACTGGTCAGCTGCTGGAGATAGTGGCGCTTGATCGCCGCCGGAGGCGGCGCATCGGCCTCGGCCTCGACCAGCCAAGGGTTGGCCAGAATGAGGCCGTCGAGGCCGGTTGCCGCGCCGAACAGCGCCAGCGCCGTCGCGCCGTCGCACAGGCCGAAGCCGATCACCTGCCGGAGCCGCGGGCATTCCGATCGGAACGCCTGCACCGCGGCCGAGAGGTCGGCGGCGCTGCCTCGAAATCCTCGATCCTCGCCCTCGCTGTCGCCGATGCCGCGGCGGTCGAAGCGGAAGGCAGGATAGCCTTGTCCGCTCAGGGCCAGGGCGAGCCGTTCGAACATGCGGTGCGATCCGATCCTGGTCTGCGAGCCGCCGGTGACGATCAGCAGGCCGGTGGCCGCTTCGGCGCCGTCCAGCGTGGCGCCGAGCAGGGCATCCTCGCACGCGAAGCTCAGCAGGCGCCGCATTGCCGCACCCATTGTTCGACTTGTTCGGCGATTGCGGAGCAGAGCTCAGGTGAGTTCTGAGGTTCGGACCGGCGCCACAAAGCAGGGCCGTCGAGCCTTGCGTCCGCTTCGGCCGGATCGGTGGTCAGTCGCACAACATGCAGCGCCGGCACGGCCTGGACGGTGGCTGCGCGCAAGCCGGACGACAGCCCATCGCCGAGCCCATAGCCCGCGGTCCCGCCGGAGCTTACCAGACCGGCGCGGGCTAGGTCGCGGGCGAGCGACGCGCCCGCGGCCGGTGCGAAGCGCACTGTGCAGGCCGCGTCGACCGCATCATCGATCAGGCAGCCGCCCCGCATGCTGAACAGCGCCGGCCGGCGCCCGATATGCGCCGCAGCTGCCCGCGCCGCCGCGCGCCAGTCGTTCCAGTCGCACGTCTCGAGCGGCCGCTCGCTTTCGCCGGTGCCGGGCAGGTCCGGGAGCCAGCAGGAGAAGCCGCGCATGGCGAGCCGGCGCATGATCCCCGCGAGCAGCGCACGCGTGCGGTTCATTTCCTCGAACATCGGCGGCAGGACCAGGACGGGCGGGGCCGAGGCATCGCCGATCCGCATCAGCCATTCATAGGCGCCTTCGACTTGGTAGCGGTCATAGCCGAGACCGCCGCCGTTCACCGCAGCGCCTTGGCTCGAGCAAAGGTGAGCAGAGACCCATATGTCTCAAGCATATCGGCGTCCACCTCGTCATCTTCTATGAAGATTCCGAGCCGCTCTTCAAGCTCCGTCAGCAGGCCCGCCACCGCCATCGAATCGAACTCGGGGAGCGCGCCGAACAGCGGCGTGGCCTGGTTGAACTGGCGAACGCGATCGGGGACCAAGCCGAGCACGTCGACCAGCACCGCGCGCAGCGTCGCATCGACCTCGTCCGCGTCCGTCAGCGCCACCAACTTCCCCTCGCTTGCCGCGACCCCGCGACTACCGGCTTCGCACCCGCCCGACAAGCACCGAAGCCGCAGCCCGCGCCGCGCCGATCAGCCCCCGCAGAGTTGCCGGATTGTAGGCGGCAAGGCGCCAGAGGGTCGCGCTCGTCTGCATCCAGTGGCGCTTATAGGCGTCGTCGCCCGTACCGAAGTCGATTCGCCGCACATGGTCGACGTCGATCGCCTCGCGAAACATCGCCTTGCTGAGCAATGTGCCCGCCGACAGCGGCCTGGCCTGTTCGACATGAGCGAGCTTGTGGATGACGGCCTCGCCATTCTCGATCAGCCAGATCTGGGCGGCGACCGGTTCCTCACCCTGACGGGCGATCCCCAGCCGCAGCGTCCCGGCGGCTCCTTCCTGCTCGGCCAGTGCGCGAAGGAAGCCCGGGGCGCCTTCGTCGGGTTTCCAGCTCGCGCGATAAACCGCCTCGTAATCGCTCCATGCCGCCTCGTCGAAGCCGCGATGGACCGCGATCCGGAGGCCCGCCGCCTTGGCCTTGCGTTCGGCCGTGTTCCTGAGGCGTGAGGGCCGGGACGCCCAGTAGCCGGCAAAGTCCATCCCATCGGTGGCGATCTGCCAGCTGACCGTCGCCGGCTGCACGAAGGTCAGCCATCCCGCTTCGCGGAACGCCTCGCGCAGCGGTGCGATATGGGCGAGCGGATCCAGAACGACCTCGGTGATGCCGCCGAACTTCAGCGCCCGGGCGATCGCCGGCAGCACGCCGAGGTCGCCGATCGCGCCGAAGCGAAGGCTGTACCAGCTGGCGAGAGCGCGCGCCTTGCGCCTGTCGACGGTCAGGAACAGCCACGCGCGCCGGCCGCCTTCGCGGGATCGGGCCACCACCAGCTTGCCCGGAGGCGGGCAGTGCGCCGCGACCAAGCGGAACCAGTCCAGGCGATCGAACAGCGAAGGCTGGGCAGCCCGGCCGAGCGCCTCGCCGGCGTCGCGTTCGACCGCATCCAAATCATCGAACAGTTCCACCTCGGTGACCAAGCCGCTATTCCCCGCGTGAAGCCGCAGCCCCTGCTGTGGCGCAGGCAGGAGCGAAGGTGCAAGCCCCCGATCCCAAACCCCGCCCGCTCGACCATTTGACCCTGGCGGGAGCGCGCGCGGCGCCTGCTCTGATCACGCGCGAGGGCGTGCTCGATTATGCCGGACTGGAGCGGGCAGTGGCCGCTCTCGCGGGAGCGCTGAAGGCGAGGGGACTGGGGCAGGGGGAGCGAGTCGCCAGCTGGCTGCCCAAGATGCGGATTACGGCGCTGCTGCCGCTCGCCTGCGCGCGGGCGGGATTGATCCACGTGCCGGTCAACCCGCTGCTCAAGCGCGCACAGGTCGCGCACATCCTGGCGGACAGCGGCGCCCGGCTGCTTGTCACGGGCGCCGCCCGGCTTGCGACCTTGCAAGGCGAAGACCTCCCTGCCCACTGCCAAGTCGCGCAGGAGGAAGAGACGGCCGCCATGATGGCCGCGGAGGAGGGGCTGGCGCCGTTGAACGCGGATCCGGACGCGCTGGCGGCGCTGCTCTACACATCCGGCTCGACCGGGCGCCCGAAGGGAGTGATGCTGAGCCATGCCAATCTGTGGCTCGGGGCCGTCAGCGTCGCGCATTATCTTGGCCTGGGCGCCGCCGACGTGACGCTCGGCGTGCTTCCGCTCAGCTTCGATTACGGCCAGAACCAATTGCTCTCGAGCTGGGCCGCGGGCGGCTGCGTCGTTCCGATCGAATATCTGACGGCGCGGGACGTGATCCGCGCGGTGGAGCGTCATGACGTCACTACGCTGGCGGGAGTGCCGCCGCTCTGGGTGCAGTTGATCGAGGCCGCGTGGCCACCTTCGGCCCTGCTCCGCCTCCGCCGGCTGACCAATTCGGGCGGGCGGCTGCCGGCGTCGGTGCTGCGGCGGATGCGCGAGATGTTCCCGGCCGCCGAGATCTTCCCGATGTACGGCCTCACCGAGGCGTTCCGCTCGACCTATCTCGAACCCGCTTTGGTGGACACCCACCCGGATTCGATCGGTACCGCCATCCCGTTCGCCGAGGTGATGGTGGTCCGGGCCGACGGCAGCGAGACCGATCCGGACGAGCCCGGCGAGCTCGTCCATGCCGGGCCGCTGGTCGCCAAAGGCTATTGGAACGACCCCGATCGCACCGCCGAGCGCTTCAAGCCCGCGCCCGCGGCGTCGCATTATGGCGGCACCGCCGTCTGGTCCGGCGACACGGTCCGGCGCGACGCTGAGGGGCTCCTCTATTTCGTCGCCCGGGAGGACGCGATGATCAAGACCTCCGGCAACCGCGTCAGCCCGACCGAGGTCGAGGAGGCGGCGATCGCCAGCGGCGTGGTCGCAGAGGCGGTGGCGCTGGGCGTGCCGGACGACCGGCTGGGCGAGGCGATCGCCTTGATCGCGCGGCCGGCGCCGCCGCACGGCCGCGAGGCCGAAGCGGAGCTGCGCGCCTATTTCAGGCGCGAGTTACCGAATTTTATGCAGCCCGGCTCTATCCTGTGGCGCTCGGAACTGCCGAGGAACCCCAACGGCAAGCTCGACCGCGAGCGGCTGCGACAAGAGTTGATGGCATGAGCAAGCCGATGGGCGCGATCCCTGCCGACTTCGCCGCCGGCGGCCCCAGCCTCGCGATCGGCGGCAGGGCGGCGGCCGACCTGGTAGCCGAAGCGGGCGACACGCCCTTGTTCGTCTACGACCTCGGCGTCGTCCGCAAGCGGATCGCCCGGTTCCGCGCTGCCTTCCCAAATGTCCAGCTGCATTACGCAATGAAAGCAAATCCATATTCACAATTGCTAACAGCCATTGCGAAGCAGGTGGACGGCCTTGACGTAGCATCCGGCGGCGAGTTGAGACTCGCTGTGAACTCCTGCGCGGATCCTGCGCGCATCTCGTTCGCGGGGCCCGGCAAGCGTGACGCCGAGCTCGAGGCCGCGATTGCGGCGGGCGTCACCATCAACTGCGAATCGGAGGGTGAGGCCGAACGCGCGCTGCGCGTCGCCGAACGTCTGGCGCGCCGCCCGCGCCTCGCCGTCAGGGTCAACCCCGACTTCGAAATCCGCGGCTCGGGCATGCGCATGGGCGGCGGCGCCAAGCCGTTCGGAGTCGATGCCGAGCGGGTGCCGGCGCTGATCAAGGCGATCCTTGCCGGCGGGGCCGAATGGCGCGGCTTCCACATCTTCGCCGGCTCGCAGGCGCTCGCTGCCGACGCCCTGATCGACGCGCAGCGGGCGACGGTCGAGCTCGCCGGCGCGCTGGCCGATGCGATCGGCTCCGAGCCGCCCTTGGTCAATCTCGGCGGCGGCTTCGGCATTCCCTATTTCGCGGGCGAGCAGCCGCTCGACGTCGAGCGGGTCGGAGCTGCGCTGGCGGAGGCGCTGGCGAGCCGCGCCGCCTCGCTCGCCGGCGCCGCCTTCGCGATCGAGCTCGGCCGCTGGCTGGTGGGCGAGGCGGGCGTCTATCTGACCCGCATCGTCGACCGCAAGCTCAGCCACGGCAAGCTGTTCCTGATCGTCGACGGCGGCATGCATCACCAGCTCGCCGCGTCGGGCAATTTCGGCCAGGTGGTGCGCCGCAACTATCCGGTGGCGATCGCCGACCGCTTCGGCGAGGCGGAGACGGAGGAGGCCAGCATCGTCGGCTGCCTGTGCACGCCGCTCGACCGGCTCGCCGACGACGTCATGCTGCCGCGCGCGGAGATCGGCGACCTGGTCGCCGTGTTCCAGGCCGGCGCCTACGGCCTCAGCGCCAGCCCCCAGGCCTTTCTCGGCCAGCAGGCGGCCAGGGAAATGCTCGTCGGCGGAGGCGGTTAAGCACTCCGTCCGGGTCGGTCCCAAAGCGGGACGGCGTTCCAAAGCGGCTTGTTCCTAACCGTAATTTTACCTCTTGCAGTCATAGCAGACCCAAATCTGCGCCTGTCCCGTCCCTGTTCTGGACGGCCGGGCCGGGTGGGACTGAGGCCAAGAGGATCGATCCATGCGCGTAACTCCAAAGTCCAAGCTTGCTTTTGTGATCGGTGTCGGCGCCGCGCTCGGCGGCTGCGCTTCGACGTCAGCACCGACCGGCAACTCGCTCCCGACCGCTTCCTTCGTCGCCAGGGACGACCAGGTCAGCGACGAATATATTATCGGCCCGCTCGATGAGCTCACCATCTTCGTGTGGCGCAACCCCGAGCTCGGCGCCAAGGTTCAGGTCCGCCCGGACGGCCGCATCACCACGCCGCTGATCACCGACATGCACGCGGTCGGCAAGACCCCGAAGCAGCTCGCCGAGGCCATCAAGGGCGTGCTCGTCAAATATATCGAGGACCCCTTGGTGTCGGTGATGGTCGACAAGTTCCAGGGCACGTTTTCGCAGCAGATCCGCATCGTCGGCGCGACCGAGAAACCGGCCTCGCTGCCCTACCGCGCCAACATGACGTTGCTGGACGCGATGATCGAGGTCGGCGGCCTGTCCGAATTCGCCGCCGGCGACAAGGCGCGCCTGGTTCGCCAGGACCGCACGACCGGTCGCCAGCGGGAATATGACCTCAAGATCTCGCGGCTGATCAAGAAGGGCGACACCCGCGCCAACGTCCGGCTCGAGCCCGGCGACGTGATCATCATTCCCGAGAGCATGTTCTGAGCCGCCCCCGCAGCCGTTGAAGGATCGCATCGTCGATGGACGGACTTTACGAACAATTTCGGATCGCCCTGCACCTGATCTGGCGGCGCCGGTGGCTGGCCCTGGCCGTCGCCTGGGGGCTGTGCCTGGCGGGTTGGCTCGGGATCGCGCTCATCCCCAACAGCTACGAATCGAAGGCGCGCGTGTTCGCGCAGATGCAGTCGATCCTGCCCGACAAGATCGGCATCACCGCCGCCGAGCGGCAGGGCGACCTGCTGCGCGTCAAGCAGACGCTGACCTCGACCGAGAATCTGGAGAAGGTGGTGCGCCGCAGCGACCTCAACCAGCTGGTGTCGAGCGAGCGCGACCTTGCCGTCCAGGTCGCCAAGTTGCGCGAGAAGATCAAGGTCACCGCCGAGCAGGACAATCTGTTCGAGATCAGCGCCAGCTCAGGCGTCAGCGGCTTCTCCAACGCCCAGAACGCCAGGACCGCGGCCGCGATCGTGCAGAATCTGCTCGACCTGTTCGTCGAGGAAAATCTCTCCGGCGACCGTGCCGAGACCGGCCAGACGCTGGGTTTCCTCGACGAGGAATTGCGCCGCCGCGAGCAGCAGCTGCAGGAGGCCGAGCAGCGCCGTGTCGACTTCGAGACCCGCTTCATGGGCCTGCTGCCGGGCGAGGGCTCGCTCGGCCAGCGCATGTCGGTTGCCCGCGCGGAGCTCGCCAATATCGATCAGCAGCTGGTCGCCGCCCAGGGCGCGCTGACCGCGATCCGCGGCCAGATGTCGGGGACGCCCGCCAATATCGCCACGCCGGGTTTCGGCGGCGCCAGCGGCGGCTATGCCGCCTCGCAAATGGCGGCGCTCGAGGCGCAGCTCAGCGGCTATCGCGCCAAGGGCTGGACCGACAGCCACCCGGACGTGATCACCACCAAGGCCCAGATGGACCGCGTGCGGCCGCAGGTCGAAGCCGAAAAGGCGAATGGCGGGGGCGTCGGCGGCACGCCCAATCCTTCCTATTTGTCGCTGCGCGCGATCGCCGCCGAACGGGAAGCCCAGGTCGCCGCCGCGACGGCGCGCAAGAACCAGATCCAGGCCGCGCTGACCCAGCTCACCCAGCGCCAGTCGGACGAGCCGGAAGTGGTCGCCGAGCAGGCCCGGCTCAACCGCGACTATGAGGTGCTGAAGCGCCAATATGACAAATTGCTCGAGGACCGCGAGCAGGTGCGCCTGCGCAGCGACGTGCAGAGCAAGACCGACGCGATCAACTTCAAGATCATCGATCCGCCGTCCAAGCCCTCGATCCCGGTCGCACCCAACCGGCCGCTGCTGCTGAGCCTGATCCTGCTCGTCGCGATCGCCGGCGGCGTCGGCACCGCCTTCACCAAGGCCCAGCTGCAGACCACCTTCCCGACCCAGGGGCGGCTCGAGCAGGCGACCGGCCTGCCGGTGCTCGGCTCGGTCGGCGAAGTCTTCACCGCGGCGGCGACCGCGCAGCACAAGCAGCGGCTCAAATGGTTCGCCGGCGCCGGCGGCGCGCTGGCGGCGAGCTACGCCCTCTTGATGCTGGTCGAATTCTGGCAGCGCAGCACGGTGGCGTGAGGGACATGGACATGAGCAAGCATACGGCCTTCAGCCATCGTCCCTCGCTTCTGGAGCGGGCCGCCGAGATTTACGATTTCGGCTCCGGCGCCAGGATCGCGCCGGTGGCCGTGCCTCCCCGCGAGGCGAAGCTGCCCGAGCCGCGTCCCGTGCCGGTGCCGCAACCGCCCATGGACGACGTACCCGACGCGGAAGCTGAGCTGACGCTCACCCACGCGGCGATCGCTCCGCCGCCGCGGGCCTCCGAAGCGGCTGGGGAGACCCGGATCGCCCGCCCGGCACCGCGCAAGCGCCAGGTGGCGCTGCCCGCCCGCTATGGCACGGTCGACCGCAGCGCCCTTCGCGAAGCCGAGTTCATCCTCCCCGACGCGCCGCCGACGGCGCTCGCCGAGGAGTTCCGCATCGTCAAGCGCCAGCTGCTGCTCGGCGTCGCCGCCCGCGATCCGGCCGAACCCGCCAAGCGCCAGACCATCCTCGTCTGCTCGGCGCAGCCCGACGAGGGCAAGACCTTCTGCGCGGTGAACCTCGCCCTGTCGCTGGCCACCGAGAAGGACCTCGAGGTGCTGCTCGTCGACGGTGATTTCAACAAGCCGGAAATCCTGTCGATCCTCGGGCTCGAAACCGGCCCGGGGCTGATCGACGCCATCGCCGATCCCGCGGCGGACCCAAACGATTTCGTGATTGCGACCGACATTCCCGGCCTTTCCGTGCTCCCGTCCGGTCGTCAGGCGAACAACGTCTCCGAACTGCTCTCCTCGGAACGCACCGGCCATGTCCTCGACGCCCTCACCGGCGCCTATCCCAGGCGAATCGTCCTGTTCGATTCCCCGCCCGCTCTCATGGCCTCGCCCGCCGCCGTGCTCGCCGCCCAGGTCGGGCAGGTGGTGATGGTGGTGCGGGCCGACCAGACCACCGAGGCCGACCTCAAGGAAGCGGTCGGCCTGCTTTCCGGCTGCGACAATCTCAGCCTCTTGCTCAACGGGACCGGTTTTGCAGCCACCGGCCGCCGCTTCGGCAGCTATTATGGATTAGGCCAATGATCGAGCTTGCCTCCCTCAAGCGCGCGGCTGTGGCCGCGCTGGGCCTTGCCGGCCTCGCCGCCGGCATCGGGCTCACCGCATCCTCTTCGGTCGCGCGCACCGACATCACCCCGTATCTCGAGGTGCAGCAGGTGCTCTCCGCCGACCTCAACGAGGGCGGCGACGTGCTCACCTACACTTCGGCCGCGGCCGGCGTGGACGGGCGTGTGAGCAATCAGCGTTTCGAGGCGCAGCTCAGCTACCGCTACGAGCGGCGCATTACCTATAACGAGGATCTGGTCGACGACGATCTCCACAGCGGGCTCGCGCAGGCTCACTACCAGATCATCCCGGGCGCGCTGAACCTCGACGGCGGCGCCATGGCGGCGCGCTCGCGGGCGGACGGCCGCGGGCCGATCTTCGGCTTCACCAGCGTCGACAATGCCAATGTCGCCCAGGTCTACAGCGCCTATGCCGGCCCGACCCTGTCGACCAGGGTGGGCGACTTCGACATCGGCGCCCAATATCATGTCGGCTACGTCCAGGTCGACGACCATAGCGTCGACCGGCTGCCGGTCCTGCCCGGAGATCCGGTGCTCGACCGTTACGACAGCTCGGTGAGCCACAACGCATCGGCCAGCGTCGGCATGGGCCCCGGCCGGCTGCCGTTCGGCTGGACGGTCGGCGCCGGCTATGTCCGCGAGGACGCCAACCAGCTCGACCAGACCTTCCAGGGCCACTATGTCCGAGGCGACGTCGTCGTTCCGCTCGGCCCTCATTTCGCCGTCACTGGCGGCGTCGGCTATGAGAAAATGCAATCCAAGCAGGACGATATCCGGCGTGATTCAGCCGGCGTGCCAATATTGACGGCGGGCGGCAGGTTGATCTCCGATCCGTCCAAGCCGCGGCTGCTCGCCTACGAGCAGAGCGGCGTGATCTGGGATGCCGGCGTGCTGTGGCGGCCGAGCCGCCGCACCGAGCTTCAGGCCCGCTTCGGCGAGCGCTACGGCAGCACCACCATCACCGGCTCGTTCCGCCACGAGTTCAACAGCGCGTTCGGAGTGCAGGCCAGCGTCTATGACAGCGTGTCGAGCTTCGGCCGGCTGGTGATCGACGATCTCGGCAAGCTGCCGACCAACTTCAACGTCAATTCGAACCCGCTCAACGCCGGCATCGGCGGCATCGGCGGCTGCGTGTTCGGGCGCGACCCGGGCAGCGGCAGCTGCTTCGACGATGCCTTCCAGTCGATCAACACCAGCAACTTCCGGCTGCGCGGCGGCAACGTCGTGCTGTCGGGCGGCCGCGGGCCGTGGACGCTGGGCGTCGGCGCCGGCTATTCGCGCCGCAAGTATCTGGCTCCGGGCGTGGTCGGCAACCGCTTCACGCTCGACGGCGTGGTGGACGAGAGCTTCACGCTCAGCGCCAGCGCCAGCCGCAGCCTCGGCCGGACCTCCGGCGTCAACGTCGACGCCTATGCGAGCTGGTTCGACAGCAGCATCGCCGGGTCGGACAGCGCGTTCAGCACCGGCATCAGCGGCAGCTATTACCGCACGCTCTTCTCGGACCACGTGCAGGGCTATGTCGCGGCCGGCCTCTACACCACCGATTCCGGCAACTTCGACAGCACCAACGCCTCGGGCCTGATCGGCCTCAGATATAGCTTTTAAGCGGAGGGCGGGGGCGCCCACGGAGACGATCTGATGTACACCGATTATTACGGACTGACGGACCGGCCGTTCCAGCTGACGCCCGACGCCCGCTTCTATTTCGACAGCCGCACCCATAAGAAGGCGATGGCCTATCTCGGCTACGGCCTCGCCCAGGGCGAAGGCTTCATCGTCATCACCGGCGACATCGGCGCCGGCAAGTCGACCTTGGCCGCGCACCTGCTGGCCACCATCGACCGGGCGCGGCTCAACGCGGTCGGCATCGTCTCGACCCAGATCGAGGGCGACGACATGCTGCGCCTGGCCGCGCAGAAGCTCGGCATCGACACCGATGGGGTCGCCAAGGCGCGGCTGCTCGACCTGGTCGAGGCGCGGCTCGACGAGCAGGCGCGGAGCGGAAAGCGCACCTTGCTGATCGTCGACGAGGCGCAGAACCTGCCGCATTCGGCCCTCGAAGAGCTGCGCATGCTGTCCAACTACACGTCGGGCGGGCGTGCCTTGCTCCAGATCTTCCTGCTCGGCCAGCCCGAGTTCCGCGACGCGCTCGCCTCGCCCGCGCTCGAGCAGCTCCGTCAGCGGGTGATCGCGACCCACCATCTCGAGCCGATGGAAGCCGGGGAGATCGAATCCTACCTGCTCCACCGTCTGGCGCTGGTCGGCTGGCAGGAGCGGCCCGCGTTCGAGGCCGGAGCCTATGAGGCGATCTACCGCCACACCGGCGGCGTGCCGCGTTGCGTCAACCAGCTTGCGAGCCGGCTGCTGCTGTTCGCCGCGATCGAGCAGCTCGACGCGATCGACGCCGAGGCGGTCGAGAGCGTGGCGGCCGACATGGCGTCGGAAAGCCCGGGCGAGATCGCGCCGCAGGAGCGCGTGCTCCCGCTACGCGCCGCGCCCGCTCCGGCTCCGGACTTCGACGAATCCCCCCCGCCGCGCCCGGCTGCCGAGCCGATTGCCGATTTCCTGCTCGAGCGCCGCATCGCCTCGCTCGAGGCCAGGCTCGACGAGCAGGAGCAGGCGGTCCGCCGCGTGCTGACCCTGCTGGTCGATTGGATCGAGAGCGATCAGGCGCCGCTGAGCTACCGCCATCACGCGGCCTGAGGCCGCTCATGCTCAACGCCCTTTCGGTCGACGTCGAGGACTGGTTCCAGGTTGGCGCCTTTGAGACCGTGATCCCGCGCGCCAGCTGGGACCGGCTGCCGCACCGCGTCGAGCGCAATGCCGACGCTGTGCTGGCCCTGTTCGACCAGGCCGGCGTCAAGGGTACATTCTTCACCCTCGGCTGGGTCGCCGAGCGCTACCCGGCGCTGATCCGCCGCATCGCCGCGGCCGGCCATGAGGTGGCGAGCCACGGCTGGGACCATCGCCGCGTGTTCACCCTCAGCGCCGCCGAGTTTCGCGCCGACCTTGACCGCGCCCGCACCGCCATCGAGGATGCGTGCGGCCAGTCGCCGGCCGGCTACCGCGCGCCGAGCTTCTCGATCGACCGGCGCACGCCATGGGCGCATCGGGTGCTTGCCGAGCAGGGCTATGCCTATTCGTCGAGCGTCGCTCCGATCCGGCACGACCATTATGGCTGGCCTGAGGCGCCGCGCTTCGCCTGGCGGCCCGTCGCGGCGGCCGAGCTGATCGAGCTGCCGGTGACCACCATCGAGGTCGTGGGGCGCCGGCTGGCGGCCGGCGGCGGCGGCTTCTTCCGCTTGCTGCCATACCGTTTCTCCACTTGGGCGGTAGGCCGCGTCAACCAAATCGACGGGCGGCCGGCGGTATTCTATTTCCACCCGTGGGAGATCGATCCCGGCCAGCCGCGAGTTGCGGACGCGCCGCTCCGCTCGCGCCTGCGCCACTACGCCAATCTGTCCACCATGCACGGCAAGTTGTTGAAGTTGCTCAAGGCTCATCGCTGGGGCCGCACCGATCAGGTGGTCGCAGCCGAGCGGGCGCGGCTGGCATGAACGCGTTTGCCCCTGTTTCCGGACTCATCGTCCGCGTGGCCGACGCGAAGACGGAGAGCGGCCGCATCGATGCCTTCGTCCGCGCCCACCCGCAGGCGACGCCGTTCCACCGGCCGCAATGGAGCGCTGCGGTCGAGCGCGGCTGCGGCCAGCGCAGCCGCTATCTGGTCGCGGAGGCGGCATCGGGGGCGCTGACCGGCGTGCTTCCCCTCACCGAGGTCCGCTCTGTCTTGTTCGGTTCGGCCTTAGTGTCGAGCGGGTTCGCGGTCGGCGGCGGCATCTTGGCCGAGGACGAGGCCGGCGCCGCGGCGCTGGCCGACGCGGCCTGGGCGCTGGCCCGCCGGATCGGCTGCGCATCGGTCGAGCTGCGCGGCGGCGGCTTGCCCCCAGGCTGGCGCCGCCGCGACGGAACCTACGCCAATTTCGCACGCGATCTCCCGGCCGAAGACGCCGCGATTCTCGCCTCCATCCCGCGCAAGCAGCGAGCGGAAGTCAGGCGGGCACAAGGGCTTGGCCTGGTTGTTTCCACCGGAAACTCATCTGCTGCGCGGTCGGCGCATTACCGCGTCTATGCCGAAAGCGTCCGCAACCTCGGCACTCCGGTCTTCCCGAAGCGCCTGTTCGAGGCGATGCTCGAGGCGTTCGGCGAGGAGGCCGACATCGTAACGCTCAGCCAAGACGACGAGCCGGTGGCGAGCGTGCTGAGCTTCTATTTCCGCGGCACCGTCTATCCTTATTGGGGCGGCGGCACGCGCGCGGCGCGCGGGCTACGCGCCAACGAGCTCCTCTACTACGAGCTGATGCGTCACGCCGCCGCGCGCGGCTGCACGCGCTTCGATTTCGGGCGCTCCAAGCTCGGCACCGGCGCCTATGCCTTCAAGAAGAATTGGGGCTTCGAGCCCCAGCCGCTGGTCTATGCGGTGCGTACCGCCGGCGGCGGCGCGTGTCGGGAGATCAACCCGCTCGATCCGAAATACCGGCTCCAGGTGGCGGCCTGGAAGAAGCTGCCGCTGTGGCTGGCCAATCGTCTCGGCCCGCCGATCGCCCGGGGGCTCGGATGATGAAGGACATATTGTTCCTCGCCCACCGGATCCCCTATCCTCCGGACCGTGGCGACAAGATCCGGTCGTGGAACATGCTCAAGTTCCTCGCCGGCCTTGGTCGCGTCCACCTGGCATGCTTCGCGGACGATGCGAATGACGCGGCCTACCTCGATGATGTCAGGGCGAAGCTGGGCGGGAACCTGGGCGAGACACACGTCGAGCTGCGCTCGACCAGCCAAATCTCCGCCGCGGTGCGGGCGCTGGGCAGCGGCAGCCCGGTCTCCGTGTCGCTGTTCGCCAGCCCGGGCTTGGGCCGGTTCGTGAGCCGGCTCCTTGAAGATGAGCGGGTCGGGACGGTGTTCGCCTTTTCGGGGCAGATGGCGCAGTTCGTGCCGGCGCGGCTCCGGCAGCGCTTCATCATGGACTTTGTCGACATGGATTCGGCCAAATATGCCGCTTATGCCCGTGACGGCGCCGGCCCGATGGCGTGGGTCCACGCCCGGGAGGCCGAAAAGCTGCTGGCTTTCGAGCGGGCGACCGCCCTCCGGGCCGATCTCAGCCTGTTCGTCAGCAAGGCCGAGGCGGATGTGTTTCGCGCCAGGGCGCGGCTCCCCGATGTCGATATCAGGGTGATCCAGAACGGCATCGATCTCGGCTTCTACGATCCGGCCGCCCATTTCCCGCGGCTCGCGCCTTTTCCGGGGCCGCTGATCGTCTTTACGGGACAGATGAACTACCGTCCCAACATCGAGGCGGTCCTCGGCTTCGCCCGCGAGGCTTTCCCGGCGATCCGCAAAGCCTGTCCCGGCGCGGTGTTTGCCGTCGTGGGAAGGAAGCCGACCGACGCAGTGCGGCAGCTGCAGCAACGGCCCGGAATCGTCGTGACCGGCGCGGTCGACGATGTGCGGAGCTGGCTTGCCGCAGCCGACGTGGTGGTGGCGCCGCTCCGGATCGCGCGCGGCGTCCAGAACAAGGTGCTCGAGGCGATGGCGATGGCGCGGCCGGTGGTCGCCTCGCCCCAGGCGTTCGAGGGTATCGAGGCCGCGGCGGGACGCGATCTGGTGGTCGCCGATGGCGCGGCCGCCGAGGCGGCGGCAGTGATCGGGCTGCTCGCCGACCGGACCCGCGCCGCCGAGCTCGGCCGGGCCGCGCGCGCGCGCATGGCCAGGGCGTATCGCTGGGAGGCGCGGCTCGCGCCGCTGACCCGCATATTGGGCGCGCCGCTCCGCGAGGCGGCGGCATGACCGCGCACGCGCCGGTCGCTGCGGCCGAACCGGCCGTCGACGCCAGCGACGGCTGGCGCCTTCACCTGACCGGCCTGGTCGGTGCGGCGGCGGCCATCCTGCTGCTGTTCCACCGCGACGTGGCCGCTATGGTTGGCTTGTGGTGGAACAGCTCGACCTACAATCATTGCCTGCTGATCCCGCCGATCATCGCGTGGATGGTCGCACAGCGGCTGCCCGAGCTTCGCCGCCTCGCGCCCCGCGCCTGGCTGCCGGGGCTGCTGCTGGTCGCCGCTGGGGCAGCGGGATGGCTGCTCGGCGAGGCCGGCGGCGTGGCGCTCGCCCGCCACGCCGGCATCGTCGCCATGCTCCAAGGCGCGGCCGTCGCCTGCCTCGGCAAGACGGTGGCGCGCGGGCTCGCCTTTCCGATCTTCTACGGGCTGTTCCTGATCCCGGCGGGGGAGGAGCTGGTCGCACCGATGCAGACGCTTACCGCCGAGATGTGCATGGCCTTGCTCGCCCTGGCCGGCATCCCCGCCCATATCGAAGGCATATTCATCACCACCCCGGGCGGCTATTTCGAAGTGGCGGAGGCCTGCTCGGGGGTGAAGTTCCTGGTCGCGATGATCGCCTACGGAGCGCTCGCGGCGAACCTGTGCTTCGCGTCGGCATGGCGGCGGGCGCTGTTCATGCTTGCCGCGGTCGCGATCCCGATTGCCGCGAACGGTGTCCGCGCCTGGGGCACAATCTACATCGCCGAGCTCACCGACACCGATTTCGCCGCTGGCTTCGACCATGTCGTCTACGGGTGGATCTTCTTCGCCATCGTGATGGCGCTGCTGATGGCCGTGGGCTGGCGCTTCTTCGACCGCAAGCCCGGCGATCCGTGGTTCGATCCGCGCAGGCTGCAGCCGGAGGGGACGGCGCCCGGCGGCAGCGACAAGCTGGTCGCCGCGGCCCTGTGCGCGGCGCTGGTCGCCGCCCTTCCTTTGGGCTGGTCCGCGGCTGTCGCTTCGGCCGGAGCGCGCAAGGCGCCGGCGGAAATCGTGCTTCCCGAGGTGCCCGGCTGGGATCGGATTGCCGCCGAGCGGGGGCGGCCCTGGCAGCCGCATTATGCCGGCGCCGACATGATCCGCATGGGCCGCTACCGCGACTCCACCGGCCGCGAGGTCGACCTCGCCATCGCCGTCTTTGCGCGGCAGGAGGAGGGGCGGGAGCTGGTCGCCTACGGTCAGGGTCCGGCCGGCCCCGACAGCGGCTGGGCGTGGACCGCGGCGGCCTCGGCTCCGCCTGGCGGACGCGCCGACCGGATCGCCTCACACGGGACTGTGCGCGAGGTCGCGACCTTCTACCGGGTCGGCGGGATCGTGACCGGGAGCGGCTATAAGGTGAAGCTCGAGACGATGAAGACGCGCCTGTTCGGCGGGCCGCAGCGGGCCGTGGCGGTGCTGGTCGCCTCGCAAGCCCCGGCGGAGGGCGCCGACCCGCGTCCGGCAATCGATGCCTTCCTCGCCGCGCTCGGCCCTATCGACCGGGTTGCCGATGGCGCCGCCGGCGGTCAGGATTAGGCCGATGTGCGGCATTGCCGGCCTGTTCCACGCTGACGTCCCCAAGCCGGTCGATCCGGCGCGGGTGCGGGCGATGTGCGACGTGCTCGCCCATCGCGGCCCCGACGGCAGCGGCGTCTGGACCGCGCCCGGCATCGGCCTCGGCCACCGGCGGCTGTCGATCATCGACCTGAGCGATGCCGCGGCGCAGCCGATGCTGACCGCGGACGGCCGGCTCGCCCTTACGTTCAACGGCGAGATCTACAATTTCCAGGAAGTGCGCGCGGAGCTTGAGGCGCTCGGCCATGGCTTCCGCACCCAGTCGGACACCGAGGTGATCCTGGCAGGCTGGCGGCAATGGGGGCCGGACTGCCTGTCGCGCCTCAACGGCATGTTCGCCTTCGCGCTCTACGACGCCGAGGCCGACGCCCTGTTCCTCGCTCGCGACCGGCTCGGGGTGAAGCCGCTTCACTATGCCGCATTGTCGGACGGTGCGCTGGCGTTCGCGTCGGAACTCAAGGGCCTCCTGGCCCACCCGCTGATGCGGCGGAGCCTCAGCCCGCAGGCGATCGACGATTATTTGGCGTTCGGCTACATCCCGGACGATGCGTCGTTGGTGGCGGGCGTGAACAAGCTCGGGGCCGGCCATTATCTGCTCGTTCGCCGCGGCAAGCCCGTGCCGCAGCCGGTGCGGTGGTGGGACGTCGATTTCCGCAAACCGTCGCGAGCCTCCGCCGCCGCGCTCGAGGAGGAGCTGATCGAGCATATGCGGCGGGCGGTGCGTTCGCGCATGGTGGCCGACGTGCCGATCGCCGCCTTTCTCTCGGGCGGCCTCGACAGCTCGGCAGTGGTCGCCTTGATGGCGGAGGCGAGCCGCACCGCCGTCGAGACTTGCACGATCGGCTTCGACCGGCCCGACCACGACGAGACCAGCTATGCGGACGACGTGGCGCGGCGGTTTGCGGCCAATCCGCGCAGCCGCATCGTCTCGGTCGACGACTATCGGCTGATCGACACCCTGGCCGACGCATTCGACGAGCCGTTCGCCGACGCTTCGGCGCTCGCCACTTACCGCGTCAGCGAACTGGCCAGCGAGAACGTCAAGGTAGCTCTGTCCGGCGACGGCGCCGACGAGGCATTCGCCGGCTACCGCAGATACCGCCTGTTCATGGCCGAAGAGCGGCTTCGCGGGCTGCTGCCGCGCCGCGCGGGACGGGCGCTGGGCGCGCTCGGCGACCTTTATCCCAAGCTCGACTGGGCGCCCCAATATCTGCGTGCCAAGACGACCCTGCAGGCGCTCGGCAAGGGCAGCGGCGACGCCTATGGCGAGGCGGTGGGGGTGACGCCTCCGCCGCTCCGGACGCGGCTTTACCGGCCGAATCTCCGCTCGGCGCTCCAGGGCCACCGGGCCGAGGATCGCTACGTCCGCGCCATGGCGGATGCGCCTGCCAGCGACCCGCTGTCCCGCGCCCAATATGCCGACCTCAAAATCTGGCTGCCCGGCGACATCCTCACCAAGGTCGACCGCACCAGCATGGCGGTAAGCCTCGAGGCGCGGGACCCCTTGATCGACCACCGGTTGATCGAATTCGCCGCGCGCGTCCCGCCGGCGATGAGGCTGCGGGGCGGCACCGGCAAATGGCTGATGAAGCAGGCGCTGCGCCGCTATCTGCCCAACCATATCATCCACCGCCGCAAGATGGGCTTCGTGACGCCGATCTCGGCCTGGTTCCGAGGCCCGCTCGCGGGCGAGGCGGCGGCGATCGCGCGCGGCTCCGCCCTGACCGAGCTCGGCTGGTTCGACGAGGCCGCCATCGCCCGCATCGCCTCCGACCATCGCGGCGGCAAGGCCGATCACGGCCGCCTGCTGTGGCAGCTGTTGATGCTCGACAAGTCGCTTCAGCGGATTTTCGGACTCGGCGCCTCCTCGTACAGCGCGGCGGCGAAATAGAGACCGTCCGGAGGGGCGTTGAAGCCCAGGGCTGCCCGGTCCCGCGCCTCCAGCGCCCGCTTCAGATCCGCGGTGGTCCATTTCCCCCGGCCGACCAGCTGCAGGCAGCCGACCATCGAGCGCACCTGGTGGTGGAGGAACGAGCGTGCCGCCGCCTCGATCTCGATCAGCTCCCCGAACCGCCGCACGGTCATCAGGTCGAGCGTCTTGACCGGACTTTCCGCCTGGCAATGGGCGGAGCGGAAGGTGGTGAAATCGTGCGGTCCGACCAGGGCCTGCGCCGCCTTGTGCATCGCGTCGGCGTGGAGCACGACCGGCACCCGCCAAGCCCGCCCCGCCTCGAGCGCCAGCGGCGCCCGGCGGTTGACGATCCGGTAGAGGTAGCGCCGGCCGACGCAGCTGAACCGCGCATGCCAGTCGTCGGGCACGATCTCGGCCCTGAGGATCGCCACCGGCCGCGGCCGCAGCTTCGCGTTGAGGCCGTCGGTCAGTCGGAACGGCGTGATCGGCTTGGCGATGTCGACATGCGCGGCCATGGCGAGCGCGTGGACGCCAGCGTCGGTGCGGCCGGCGGCGTGGACCGTCGCCGTCTCGCCGGTGATCGCCAGCACCGCTTCCTCGATCGCCTGCTGCACCGAAGGGCCGTGGTCCTGCCGCTGCCAGCCCATATACGGCCGCCCGTCATATTCGACCGTGAGCCGGAACCGAGTCATGCGAGCCTTGCGCCGGCGGGGATGGCGAAGCCGCGGAGCAGCTCGGATGACGTCATGGCGGCGCGGCCGGCGCGCTGGACCAGGGTGGGCACGATCGTCCCATGGCCGCAGGCGATGGTGAGGCGGTCGTC
Organism: Allosphingosinicella sp.; assembly: GCA_035942355.1. Lineage (GTDB taxonomy): Bacteria > Pseudomonadota > Alphaproteobacteria > Sphingomonadales > Sphingomonadaceae > Allosphingosinicella. Next base: position 31,604 of record DASZDE010000085.1, read on the forward strand.
GGTGGTGCTCCCCGGCGCAGGCCGGGGTCCAGCTGCGTTGGACTCCGGATCCAGGTCTTCGCCGGGGAACACCTTTGCCGCCAGCACTTTTATCCGCTCCCCCGCAAACTCGAAAAAGGCCCCCGGAGCGGGGTTGAAGGCCCGGACCTGGCGCTCGACCTCCGCCGCCGTGCGGGTGAAATCGAGCCGGGCTTCGTATTTCTGGACCTTGGCGGCGTAAGTGACGCCATCCGCCGGCTGCGGGATCGGCTTCAGCTCCGGCAGCCGCTCGAGCACATCGACCATCAGAGCCGCGCCGGTCGCCGCCAGCTCGCGGGTGAGCTCGCCGGCGGTCTTGCCGTCGATCGCAGTCGCGCGAGCGGCGAACATCGGCCCGGTGTCGAGTCCCCGCTCCATGCCCATGATGGTCGCTCCGGTGCTCTCGTCGCCGGCGAGGATCGCCCGCTGGATGGGGGCGGCGCCGCGCCAGCGCGGCAGCAGCGAGGCGTGGACGTTGAGGCAGCCGCGGCGCGGCGCATCGAGGATCGGAGGCGGCAGGATCAGCCCGTAAGCCGCGACGATCGCCGCGTCGAGGCCGAGCGCCGCAAAATCGCGCTGCGCTTGCGGTTCGCGAAGGGTGAGGGGGGTGCGGACCGGGATGTCGAGGCTCTCGGCCCGCGCCTGCACCGGCGACGGCCGCGGCGGCTTGCCGCGCCCCGCCGGCCGCGGCGGCTGGCTGTACACGGCCGCGACCTCATGCCCCGCCGCCGCCAGCGCGTCGAGCGTCGGCACGGCGAAACCGGGGGTCCCCATGAAGGCGATGCGCATGTCTTCGTCATTGCGGGGAGCGCAGCGACGAAGCAATCCAGTTCTGCGGGCGTGCCCTGCCGGATTGCTTCGCTTCGCTCGCAATGACAGATGTGCACCATGGCCTCTCCCGAAATCGACGCGCTCACCCAGGCGCTGGCCCGGCTCCCCGGGCTCGGCCCGCGCTCGGCCCGGCGCGCCGTGCTCCATCTCCTCAAGAAGCGCGAAGCCGCCATGACGCCGCTGCTGCGGGCGCTCGAGCGGGTCAGCGAGGCGCTCGCCATCTGCTCGTCCTGCGGCAATGTCGACACGATCGACCCGTGCACCATCTGCGCGGATCCGCGCCGCGACGACCGGCTGCTGTGCGTGGTCGAGGAAGTGTCGGACTTGTGGGCGCTCGATCGATCGCGGCTTTTTCCCGGCCGTTTCCACGTGCTTGGCGGGCGCCTCTCAGCCTTGGAGGGAATTCGCCCGGAGGATCTCGCGATCGACAGGCTGGTCGGCCGCGTCGCCGCCGGCGGGATTGACGAGGTGGTCCTGGCGATGAACGCCACGCTGGAGGGCCAGACCACCGCCCATTATCTCGCCGAGCGGCTCCAAGGTTTCCCGATCCGCCTCACCCAGCTCGCCCACGGTCTGCCGGTCGGCGGCGAGCTCGACTATCTCGACGAGGGCACGCTCGCGCAGGCGCTGCGGGCGCGGCGGCCGATGGCGTGAGCCGCCTTGACGCGCAACCCGGGCTTACATAGCGCCGCTGCATGGGTCTCCTCAGGATCATCGAAATCCCCGATCCCGTGCTGCGCGAGCAGTCGGTGCCGATCGAGTCGGTCGACGAGGTTGTCGCCAGGCTCGTCCAGGACATGCTCGAGACGATGTATGCGGCTCCCGGCATTGGCCTGGCCGCCGTGCAGGTTGCGGTGCCGCGCCGGCTGCTCGTCATCGACCTTCAGGAGCCCGATCCGGAGGCGGAGGTGCCGGAAGGCGAGGAGCCAGCGCCGGTGCGCAAGCCGCACATCTTCATCAACCCCGAGATCGTCCACCGATCCGATGCCCGGAAGACCTATAATGAAGGCTGCCTTTCGATCCCGGATCAATATGCCGAGATCGAGCGTCCCGACATCGTCCGCGCCCGCTGGGTCGATGAGACCGGCGCAAGCCGTGAAGGCGAATTCGACGGCCTGATGTCGGTCTGCCTCCAGCATGAGGTCGACCATCTGAACGGTGTGCTGTTCATCGACCATTTGTCGCGCCTGAAGCGCGACATGGTTGTCAAGAAGGTACTGAAGGCACGGAAAGAAAAGGAAAAAGCGGCGATTCTTTAGTTCGGCGGCGATGTCTACAACCTCTCGTCATC
>DASZDE010000086.1:0-28180 GCA_035942355.1 Allosphingosinicella sp.
CGCCCGGCCCGCCCGCCGCGGCCCGCGCCCCGGCGCGGCCGCGCTGGCGCGACCTGGTCGCCGCCTACCGGCTCACCAAAGGGAAGCGCGGCTATCTCGCCAAGAGGCCGAAAACCCGGACCGAATATGACAGCCGGATCCGCACGCTCGATGCGTGGGCGCTCGACGGCGAATTGCGCCTCGACCAGCTCGACCGGCAGATGGTGCTCGACCTCAAGGAGGCGCTGGAGCAAGGCAGCAAATATCGCTGCGCCGCCTTGCTCCGCGTGCTCGGCATCCTGCTGCAGCTCGCCTATAACAAGGGCTGGATCGCCTCGAACTTCGCCCACAAGCTCGACATCGAAACCCCGCCCCGGCGCAAGCGCCGGATCCTGCGCGAGCACCTGCCCCATTTGGTCGAGGCCGCCGCCGAGCTCGCCATGCCGCACGTCGAGCTCGGCATCCTGCTCGGCTTCTACACCATGCAGCGCGAGGGCGACCTGCTGGCGGCGACCGGATTCCAGATCAGGCCTATCGACGACGTATCGACCGACGCCCGCAAGGCGCTCACCGGCCAGGACGGCAAGGTCTCGGGCCTGTGGCTGCAGCAGGCCAAGACCGAGACCTGGGTCGCGGTCGCGCTGGCGCCGTGGGCGCGGGCTCCGGTCGAGGCCGCGATCGCCGCCGGCCGCGCTGCGGGCGCCGCCTGCACCCATTTGATCCTCCACCCGGCCGAGGACCGCCCGTGCCCGGACTGGCGCTTCCAGCGCGATTTCCGGGCGGTGGTGAGCCATGCCGCCGCGGCCGCGGCCTTGCGCCAGGATCACGACCTCGCCCGCATCCTCGGCGGCGACCCCGGCAAGCCGCGCGACGCGATCCAGTATCGCGACCTGCGCCGCTCCGGCATGTGCTGGCTCCGCGAACTGCGCGTGCCGACGCCGCTCATCGCCTCGATCAGCGGCCACTCGATCAGGGAGACCGAGGACATCCTCGAAACCTACATGCCCCGCGACACAAGAGCCGCCGCCGAAGGCATGGCGATCGCCGTCGCCCGCCAGGCGGAGCGGGATTTGGCCGAACGGCTCGAGCAGGATCCCGGATCGCGGTCCGGGACAGGGGGGCAGGGGTGAGCGGTTAATGGGCATCCACATCTGCCTCCGCAAGCTCGACGGCAGCGACCATCCCGAATGGGATTCGTTACGTCACGCAGGCGATCGCGAGGTCCTCACCATCATCGATCGAGCGGCGGGTTTGATCAACAACAGGCCGCCGGACTACAATCCGTGGATCCATAAGGAGTTGATGTTCCGCCCGGCCGATCCGGAGAAGTTGGCGGACGCAACTTGGCCCGACGTCAATCCCGAGCGGTGGCGCCTGCTCACCCGCATCCTTCGGGAGGAGCCGGATTACTGGATCGATTGGGGTTTTTGAGGGAGGGGCAGCCATGAGCCTGTTCGAGACCATGCGCGAAGCGCGTGAGACGGCGCTCCGCAAGGGCAGGCGGCCGCGGCGCTGGGAGGTGACGGTGCCGGCGCTGCGCGAGATCGGCCGCGAGCTCAGCGCCGCCGGAGTTGACCTGTGTCTGCCCGCCGATCTCCATGTCGGCATTGCCGCCCTGCCGCTGCTCGGCGTCCCAGTCGCGGTCGTGCCCGGCCCGCGCATCGCCTGGACGCTGATCGTCGATCGGGCGGAAGGCCAGCAGCCGTGAACCCCGTCGAGCGGTGAGAGCCGTCCCCCGGACGCCGCTCGCTCGCTCGATGTCGCATATGCGACAAGGAAAGTGTCGCACGGCGGCGGCCAACAATGCCTTGACCCGCAGAAATCCGCCACTTATCTGACCCTGGCACTGCCCGATCGTCTAACGGTAAGACTACGGACTCTGACTCCGTCAATCGAGGTTCGAATCCTCGTCGGGCATCCATTCTCATGAACGATTGCGCGATCTAACGGCTGCGGGCGGACCGCCGCTGCCGCTGGCAGGCGGGTCGCTTCCACCGGTCCCAATCCCCCTCCGCCGGGGCTTGTCGCTCGATTCGTCACATTGGTCGGTTTGATCGCCGGGACGGTCCGCTCGGTCGAACAATTGCGCGACAGGCGATCGGGAGCGCCTAGCCACGGGCGGCATAACGATACCATCTTCACGTGGCAGCCCACGATGAAAAGCTTGGGAGGACCCTACCATGGCTGTTACCACTTACAGCTTCGAGCCTGTCGATACGCTCGACCTCGGCGCGCTGGACTCGGTGAGTCAGCTCGACACGCTTTTCGATCCCGCCACTTTCCTCGATTCCGGGATTGTGATTGCCGGCCAGGATGGCGGCGAAAGTTCTTCGATCGTCTTCGACCTCGACGGCCTTATGCCTTCGGACGCCGGAGGATTGACGGGCACCGACCCGGCAACGGTCGCTCTCTTCGTCGGCGGGTTCGTGACCGCGGTCGATGCCGGATCCGACATCGCCTTCGAGGTCCGCACCAACGCCGGTGATGTTGTCGTCCCGACCACCTTCGTCGGCGAGGCCGCGAGCGTCAGCAACGTGGATGTCGAAGCCATCACCATCGACAGCTTCGTGCTCGCCTACCAGATGAGTTTCTCCGACACCGACAACGACATTCGGGTCAGCATCCGCGATGCGGACGGCGGCGAGGTCAAGACCTTCAGCGTCGATGCGTCTCTGGCCAACGACCAGGCGCCGAGTGTCGCGAACACGTTCGGCGACAATTTCGTGGTGACGTGGCAGCGCGTGGTCGGGAACGAGACGGAAATCTGGTATGCGCTCTACGACGGTGCCGGCGCGGTCAAGAAGGCGCCGACGCTGCTCGACACGGTCGGCACGATCAACCGCAATCCCTGTGCCATCAGCCTCGGCAACGGCGCATTCGCGATCGCCTATGAGGACAATGGCTGGGCACCGACCGGGAATGACGTGGATATCACCTTGTCCACCTTCAACCAGAATGGCGACGTTCTCACCACTGACAATGTCTCGCAAAACGACATCGACGATGCCGCGCCGAGCCTCTCGCTGCTGAGCAACGGCATGATCCTCCTCGGCTCCAGCGTGGAGGGCGATGGCGGCACCGATGCAAGCTGGTCGGTCATCGACCGCTTCGACGGGACCGTGATCGCCAGCGAAACGGTCGTGGCGGCGGGCGATCAAGGCGGTGCCGAGGTGAGCGCGTTGGCGAGCGGACGTTTCGCGGCAATGTTCAACGATCTGGGCGCGGGCGGAGCGCTGGGCCGGATCGTCCAGGTCGTGCGCACCTCGACCGGGACCGACGAGGACGAAAGCATCTTCGGAGATTCGCTCGTGGACATCATCCACGCGGGCGGTGGCGCGGACATCATCGGCGGCGGCGGCGCCGCGGACAAGCTCTTCGGCGAGGGCGGCGACGACCACTTCCTGCTGTTCGGGAAGCTTGCCGCAGGCACGGCGATCCGCGGCGGCGCCGGCACCGATTCGATCACCGTGGGGAGCGGCATTGGCGACGTTCGGCTGGGGGACTTCTCCTCGATCGAGCGGCTGAACATCGAGGGGAGGCAGGTCGCCGCGATCGACACCCCCGCGACCGCGATTCTGGCGGCCGCCCAGATCGGCGGAGGGCTGTCGCCGGAGCTTGTCGTCACGGCCGTTTCGGTTGCACCCGAGACTCTGAAGGTGGTCCTCGGGTCGGCCGCTTCGGTCGACCTCTCGGGCTTCACGTTCGAGAATTTCGACGCGTCGGAAGATGGCGTGCTCATCATCGGCAGCGCCAACGGCAACACCATCATCGGATCGGACCTGGCCGACCTCATCAGCGGCGGCGCGGGCAAGGACCTGCTCAAGGGCGGCGCGGGCGCGGACGTGCTGCGCGGCGGCGCCGGCAACGACATCTTCGTGGTCGACGCCGCGGGCGAGGCGCGGGAGCGTGCGGGACAGGGCATCGACACGGTCCGCGCCGGGTTCGACTACAGGCTCGGCGCCAATCTCGAGCGGCTGCAGCTCGTCGGCGCGGCGGACCCGACGGGCAGGGGCAACGACCTCGATAACCAGCTCTTCGGCAATGGCGGCGCGAACCTGCTGATCGGCGGCGCGGGCAAGGATCTGCTGAAGGGCGGGGGCGGGATCGACGTGCTTCGCGGCGGTACCGGCAACGACAGCTATATCGTCGATGGGGCAGGCGAGGCGCGCGAGCTTGCGGGGCAGGGGATCGATGTCGTGCGCTCGTCCGTCAGCTACACGCTCGGCGCCAATATCGAGCGGCTCCAGCTTACCGGCACGGCCGATCTCGACGCCATCGGCAATGCGCTCAACAACATGTTGACCGGCAATGCGGGCGACAACGTGCTCAACGGCAAGGGCGGCAAGGATGTGCTGACCGGCGGCGACGGCGAGGACGTCTTCCTGTTCAACAGCGCCCTCGATCCGGCCGCCAACATCGACAAGATCCTCGACTTCGAGAGCGGTCTCGACCGGATCCGGCTCGACGATGCGATCTTTGCTGGCCTCACCAACGCCGGCCGCACGGCCGCCTTCCGCATCGGTCCCCAGGCGGCCGATGCGAACGACCGGATCATCTACAATCCGGAGACCGGCGCCCTCTATTTCGACCCGGACGGGAAGGGCGGGGCTGCCCAAATCCGCTTTGCGACGCTCGACCCGGGGCTCGAGCTCGCGGCGACCGATTTCATCATCGCCTGAGGCTCGATCGGGGGAGGGGTCATCCTGGTGGGCGGTGGAAGCCACCAGCGCGCTCCCATCCGCGTTTCCCCACGATCGAAGCTCTTCGAACCGCGAAGGGCGGCGCGGTCTGCTGCCGCTTGTGCGAAATCCCGACCGCTGAGATAAGGCGCCTCATGAACCTGGACCGACCCGTCGGAAGCTTCGACTTCGACATCGAGCCCGTCCTCGAGGACGTGTTCAGCCATGTCGGGACCTATCGCGGCCACGGCACGCTGGCGGCCTATATCCCGGCGCTCGCCCAGGTCGATCCGAACAAGCTCGGCATCGCGGTGGTGCTGGGCGACGGCAGCAGCCATGTCCGCGGCGATGCCGACGAGCCTTTCTCGATCCAGAGCATCTCCAAGGTGTTCACCCTGTCGCTGGCGCTGCACCGGGTCGGCGCCGCCTTGTGGAACCGAGTCGGCCGCGAGCCTTCGGGGTCGCCGTTCAACTCGATCGTCCAGCTCGAGGCCGAGAAAGGCAAGCCGAGGAACCCGCTGATCAATGCCGGCGCGATGGTATGCTGCGACCAGCTGATCGGGGAGGGCGGCGCCGACGCGGCGGTCGAGGAATTGCTGGCCTGCCTGCGCGAGCGGTCGGGGTCCGACGGCATCGCCATCGACGAGGCAGTCGCGATGTCGGAATCGCAGGCGGGCTCGCTCAACCGCAGCCTCGCCCATTTCGTCAAGGCCTTCGACAATCTCGACCATCCGGTCGAGGAGGTGCTGTCGGTCTATTTCCGGCAATGCGCGATCGCGATGAGCTGCCGCCAGCTGGCGCGGGCGGCGCTCCACCTCGCCTTCGACGGCGTGGATCCGGTGACCGGCGACCAGATCATGATCTCGTCGCGCTCGCGCCGCATCAACGCGCTGATGCTGACCTGCGGCCATTACGACAATTCCGGCGACTTCGCGTTCCGCATCGGCCTGCCCGGCAAGAGCGGCGTCGGCGGCGGCATATTGACGATCGCGCCGGGAGTCGGCGCGATCGCGGTCTGGTCGCCCGGGCTCAACGCCGCCGGCACCTCGCTGGCCGGCGCGGTTGCGCTCGAGAAGCTGGTCGAGCGCACCGGCTGGTCTATTTTCGTCTAGCGCGGAAACGGAAGGCGGCGCTAGCGCGCGTCTGCCGTCGGCGGGGCGCCCTCCAGCAACGGCCATTTGACGCCGAGCTGGTCGAGATAGGTCGGGTACTTTCCTGGGTCGTAATAATATTTGCTGAGCTCGGGCCGGTAGCGCGCCATGATGTCGGCATTGATATCGGTCGCCGGCCGGTCGCCGGGGCCGATCATCGGCACGTATTTCTGCTCCTTGGTCTGGACGTTGCTGAAATAGTCGTGGGCCGCCCTCCTGAGCTGCGGTTTCGTAAGCAGGTCGAGCGTGGTCATCGCCACCACCTTGGCTCCGGCGATCACGCCCTTGTGGGCGATCGGCGTCGCCATCGCGATCGCGTTCGACCAATTATGGCCCGGCAGCTCAGGGATGTTCGCCGGATAGCGGATGGTGATGGTCGGCACGACCCAGGAGACATCGCCGACATCGTCCGAGCCGCCGCTCTTGGGCTCGTCGAGCGGCGGCTCCAATTTGGCGAGCTCGGTCGCGAGCCCCTCCTGTTTGTCGGCGGCCACGTTCTTCTGCACCAGCCGCGCGAAGGCCTGCTCCTCCGCCGTCCATTTCGGCAGTCCGACGGCGCGGATGTTGGCGTAGGCCGCCTCGGCGATCGGCTTGTTGAAGTGGCGGGGAGCGGCGGTGCCGAGGATGCGGCGGCTGACCTTGGTGCCGGTCATCAGCGCGGCTCCGTCGGCAATCTGGTTGCCGATCTCGAAGCTCTTCGCAATGCCTTTGAAATCCTGCTCGCGAAAATAATACCAGACCGCGGCGGTCGAGGGGACCACGTTGGGCTGGTCGCCGCCGTCGGTGATCACATAATGCGAGCGCTGCTCGGGGCGGAGATGCTCGCGGCGCATGTTCCAGCCGACGTTCATCAGTTCGACCGCGTCGAGCGCCGACCGGCCGCGCCACGGCGCCCCGGCCGAATGGGCGCTCTCGCCGCTGAACCTGTATTCGACCGAGACCAGGCCGGTGCCGAGCGGCCGGCCCCAGCCGGTCTCGAGATTGTCGCCGACATGAGTGAACAGCACAGCATCGACGCCGCGGAACAGGCCGTCACGCACCATATAGGCCTTGCCCGCGACGAGCTCCTCGGCAACCCCCGGCCACAGCATGAGCGTGCCGGGTATGTTGTCGCGCTCCATCAGCTCCTTGACCGCGAGCGCGGCGACGACGTTCACCGCCTGGCCGCTATTATGGCCCTCGCCATGGCCCGGCGCCCCTTCCACCAGCGGCGCTCGATAGGGGACGCCCGGCTTCTGCGAGGCCTTGGGAATGCCGTCTATGTCGCTGCCGAGCGCAATCACCGGGCCGCCCGAGCCGTGGGTCCAGCGCGCGACCCAGCCGGTCGGCAGGCCGGCGACGCCGCGCTCGACGGTGAAGCCGTGCCGCTCGAGCAATCCGGTCAGATAGCGCGAGGTCTCGACTTCCTGGAAGCCGAGCTCGGCAAAGCTGAAGATCATGTCGTTGATCTCCTGGGCGACCTTGGCCCTTTGCTCGACGCCTGCCGCCGCCCGGCCCTTGAGCCCGCTGGCCGGCGCCGCCGCCAGCGGGCCGGCGCTCATCATGATCGCGGCGCCGAGCGCCAAGGCCTTGATCCTCATACCATCCCCTGTGTCAGCCGCCGATCCGCCTCGCCTTGGAACCGCGGCGGCCCGCACGCAAGTGGCTGCAGCCGCTGCCATCATCGGCTGATGTCGATCAACCACTTGCGGGGGTGAACCGGCGCGCCGGATTGGCTACATGCGTCACGACCGAGGTGGGGTGACCAGGTGACCGACGGCGAAACGGCCTTATTGCTCGCGCGCGTCCAGTTCGCGTTCACGATCTCGTTCCATTTCATCTTCCCCGCCTTCTCGATCGGCCTCGCCTCCTATCTGGCGGTGCTCGAGGCGCTGTGGCTGCGCACCGGCCGGGCGGTCTACCTCAACCTGTTCCGCTACTGGCTGAAGATCTTCGCGATCGCGTTCGCGATGGGGGTCGTGTCCGGCATCGTGATGTCCTACCAGTTCGGCACCAACTGGTCGGTCTTTTCGGACCGCGCCGGGCCGATCGTCGGGCCGCTCATGGCCTATGAGGTGCTGACCGCATTCTTTCTCGAGGCCGGCTTCCTCGGCGTGATGCTGTTCGGGCTCGAGCGTGTCGGCAAGAAGCTCCACTTCCTCGCCACTTTGATGGTCGCGGCGGGCACGGCGATCTCGGCTTTCTGGATCCTGTCGGTGAACAGCTGGATGCAGACGCCGGCCGGCTGGGCGATCAACCCGCAGGGCCAGTTCGTGCCGGCCGGAAGCTGGCTGGAGATCGTCTTCAACCCGAGCTTCCCCTACCGCCTCGTCCACACCGTCATCGCCGCCTACCTCACCACCGCGCTCGCGGTCGGCGGCGTCGCGGCATGGCACCTGCTCCGCCGGGAGGGGACCGCCGAAGTGCGCACCATGTTCTCGATGGCGATGTGGATGGCGGCTTTGGTCGCGCCGGTGCAGATCGTGGTCGGCGACCTCCACGGCCTCAACACGCTGGAGCACCAGCCGGCCAAGGTGATGGCGATGGAGGGCCATTTCGAAAGCCATGCGGGCGGTGCTCCGCTGATTCTGGTCGGCATGCCCGACAGCGCGGCGGAGAAGACCCGCGTGCTCCTCCAGGTCCCGAAGCTCTCCTCGCTCATCCTCAAGCATGATCCCGATGCCCCGCTGGAAGGGCTGAAGAGCTTCCCCAAAGACAGCAGGCCTCCGGCCGAGATCGTCTTCTGGTCGTTCCGGGTGATGGTCGGCCTCGGCCTGCTGATGCTCGCGCTCGGCCTGTGGAGCCTGGTCGCGCGGCTGCGGCGGCGGCTCTACGATTGGCGGCCGCTGCACCGCTTCGCCTTGCTGATGGGCCCGGCCGGCTTCGTCGCGGTCATCGCCGGCTGGATCACCACCGAGGTCGGGCGGCAGCCCTGGGTGATTTACGGCCTGCTCCGCACCGCCGACGCCCGTTCGCCGATCGCCGCGCCTGCGGTCGCTTCCTCTCTGCTCGCCTTCGCGATCGTCTACTTCGTCGTGTTCGGGATCGGCACCTGGTACATATTGAAGCTGATGGGCCGAGCGCCGCATGCGGGCGAGCCCGGTGCGGCCGAGGCGCCGATCCGCACCGCCGGCATCACCCCGTCGCCGGCGCTGCGCCGCGCGGGCGCCGACCCACGGCCGGATGCCAGCGAGGAGGCGGGATGATGGGGGATCCGGAAATCCTCCCCCGGATTTCCGGGGGAGGGGGACCGCACGAAGTGCGGTGGAGGGGCCGAGCGAAGCGAGGAAGACGGCTCCGGCTTCGCCTCCGCCGCCCCTCCACCATGCTCCGCATGGTCCCCCTCCCCTGCCAAAGCAGGGGAGGATAATATGGACCTCACCATCGTCTGGGCCTTCATCATCGCCTTCGCGGTCGCCGCCTATGTCGTGATGGACGGCTTCGATCTCGGCATCGGCATCCTGTTCCCCCGCTTCAAGGTCGGCAAGGAGCGCGACCAGGCGATGAACGCGATCGCGCCGGTGTGGGACGGCAACGAGACTTGGCTGGTGCTCGGCGGGGGCGGCCTGCTCGCCGCCTTCCCGCTCGCTTATGCAATCATCCTGCCCGCGCTCTACGCTCCGCTGACCGCGATGCTGCTCGGCCTGGTGTTCCGCGGCGTCGCCTTCGAGTTCCGCTGGCGCGACCCCGACCACCGGCCCTGGTGGGATTTCGGCTTCTTCGCCGGCTCGCTCGCCGCGACCTTTGCGCAGGGAGTCACGCTCGGCGCCCTCCTGCAGGGGATCAGCGTCGAGGGCCGCGCCTATGCCGGCGGCTGGTGGGAGTGGCTGACCCCGTTCAGCCTGCTGACCGGCGCCAGCCTGGTGATCGGCTACGCCTTGCTCGGCGCGGCCTGGCTGGTGTGGAAGACCGACGGGCCGCTTCAGGCCAATGCCCGCCGCCACGCCCGCCGGCTCGCCCCGGCGATGCTGGCCGCGCTCGGCCTGGTCAGCCTGGCGACGCCGTTCCTCGAGCAGAAATATCACGAGCGCTGGTTCGACGTGCCGGGGCTGTTCGTCGCCATCCCGATGCCGGTTCTGGTGATGCTGGCCGCCGCGGCGCTGTGGCGGAGCCTCGGCCGCGGCCGCGACCACATGCCGTTCCTGTGGTCGCTGCTGCTGTTCCTGCTGGCGATGGCCGGGCTCGCCGTCTCGATCTGGCCCGACGTCATTCCCGGCCGCGTCTCGATCTGGCAGGCCGCCGCGCCCCGCCAAAGCCAGCTGTTCATGCTGGCCGGCGCGGCGGTGCTGATACCGCTGATCCTCGCCTACACCGCCTGGTCTTACTGGGTGTTCCGCGGCAAGGTCGGGGAGGATGGGTACCATTAGGCCGCGGCAGCTCGCCTGGTTCGTCGCGTTGTGGACGGCGGGCGTGGCGACGGTCGCAGCCGTCGCCTGGCTGCTGCGGCTGTGGCTGGCCTAGCCGCTGATCAGGCCGAGCAGATTGCCTTCGCTGTCGCGGCAGATGGCGAGCCGGATGTCCTTGCCTTCGACCCGAGCGATGCAGCGCGGCTCCTCTTCGAACGCGACCCCCTGGTGGGCGAGCGCCCGATAGGCCGCGTCGACGTCCGCGACGCCATAATAGAGGATCGAATTGCCGGCCGTCTCCGGCCCCTCCGGCTGGCTGAGCATCAGCCGGGTCTGCCCGCACTGGAAGAAAGCAAGGCCGGGCGGCGCGTCGAAAAGATGGGTCAGGCCAAGCATGTCGCGGTAGAAGCTCTTGGCCCGTGCGAGGTCCTGTATGGTGATGGCGACCTGGGCGAGATGGGTGGGTGCGACATCGGCCATGGCTTTGTCCCGGCGGCTGTGATAAATATTCCTGCGATACAATTATTAGCTAACCTAAATAGAGGAGTCAAGCCGCTGAACGAGCCCCGCAGGGAGGAGCTGGCCGCGCGGCTCCATTCGGCCTCGATCCGGCTGTTGCGGCTGCTTCGCCGCGAGGACGAGGCGAGCGCGCTGACCGGCCCGCGGCTGTCGGCTCTCTCCGTGATTGTGTTCGCCGGCCCGGTGACCATGGCCGAGCTCGCGGCCGCCGAGCAGGTCCGCGCCCCGACCATGACCCGGATCGTCGACGCTTTGGTGGCGGACGGCTTGGCCGACCGCATCGCCGATCCCTCCGACCGTCGGCTGGTCAGGGTCGGCGCGACCGATAAGGGCAAGGAGCTGCTTGAAGCCGGCCGCAGGCGCCGCGTCCGGGCGCTCACCGACCGGCTCGGCCGGCTCGCCGAAAGCGAGCGCCGAGCGCTCGAGCGCGGCGTCGAGATACTGGAGCGGCTCACGCGATGACCCGTCCGCCGACCTTGTTGCAGCGCAGCATGGCGTCTATAGGCGGCCGACAATCCCCTAAGGACCGCCCTCAATGAGCCTCCGCAACGTGGCGATCATCGCCCACGTCGATCATGGCAAGACGACCCTCGTCGATCAGCTGTTCCGCCAGTCGGGCACGTTCCGCGACAACCAGCGCGTCGAGGAACGGGCGATGGATTCGAGCGACCTCGAAAAGGAGCGCGGCATCACCATCCTCGCCAAATGCACCAGCGTCGAATGGCCCAACCCTGCCGGCGGCTCCACCCATATCAACATCGTCGACACGCCCGGCCATGCCGATTTCGGCGCCGAGGTCGAGCGCATCCTGTCGATGGTCGATGGCGTCATCCTGCTGGTCGACGCCGCCGAAGGGCCGATGCCGCAGACCAAGTTCGTGACCGGCAAGGCGCTCGCGCTGGGCCTGAGGCCGATCGTCGTGGTCAACAAGATCGACCGCTCCGACGCCCGCCCCGCCGAAGTGCTCGACGAGGTGTTCGAACTGTTCCTCAGCCTCGATGCCAATGACGAGCAGCTCGATTTCCCGACCCTCTATGCGAGCGGTCGCGCCGGCTATGCCGGGCTTGGCGACGATGTCCGCTCGGGCGACCTCACGCCGATGTTCGAGACCATCGTTCGCCATGTGCCGCCGCCCGACGCCGACCCGGACGGCTCGTTCAAGATGCTCGCCACCCTGCTGGACCGCGACAATTTCGTCGGCCGTGTGCTGACCGGACGGATCGCCAGCGGCAAGCTGGTGATCAACATGCCGATCAAGGCGATCGACGACGAGGGCAGGCTCGTCGAGGAAGGCCGCGCCACCAAGATCATGGCCTTCCGCGGCCTGGAGCGGGTGCCGGTCGACAGCGCCGGCGCCGGCGACATCGTCGCCATCGCCGGCCTCACCAAAGCCACCGTGGCCAATTCGATCGTCGAGCCGTCGGTGACCGAGCCGCTCCACGCCCAGAAGATCGACCCGCCGACGCTGGCGATGAGCTTTTCGGTCAACGATTCGCCGATGGCCGGCCGCGAGGGCACCAAGGTGACCAGCCGCATGATCCGCGACCGGCTCGAGCGCGAGGCCGAGGGGAACGTCTCGATCCGGATCAGCGAGAGCGCGGACAAGGACAGTTTCGAGGTCGCCGGCCGCGGCGAGCTCCAGCTCGGCGTGCTGATCGAGACCATGCGCCGCGAAGGCTTCGAGCTGTCGATCAGCCGCCCGCGCGTGCTCTACCGCGACGGCCTCGACGGCCGCGAGGAGCCCTATGAGACGGTCGTCATCGACGTCGACGACGAGCATGCCGGCACGGTCGTCGAGAAGATGGCGCAGCGCAAGGGCGAGATGACCGACATGCGCCCGTCCGGCGGCGGCAAGACCAGGATCACCTTCTCGGCGCCGTCGCGCGGCCTGATCGGCTATCACGGCGAGTTCCTGTCCGACACCCGCGGCACCGGCATCATGAACCGGCTGTTCGAGCTCTACGGGCCCTATAAGGGCCGGATCGAGGGCCGCCAGAACGGCGTGCTGATCTCGAACGGGTCGGGCGAGACGGTGACCTATGCGCTTGGACCGCTCGAGCAGCGCGGCATCCTGATGGTCGGGCCGCAGGAGCCGGTCTACGAAGGCATGATCATCGGCGAGAATGCCAAGCCCGAGGATCTCGAGGTCAACCCGATGAAGTCCAAGCAGCTCACCAACTTCCGCGCGTCGGGCGGCAAGGACGACGCGATCCGGCTGACCCCGCCGCGGCGGCTGACACTCGAGCCGGCGCTCGCCTACATCCAGGACGACGAGCTGGTCGAGGTGACGCCGAAATCGATCCGCCTGCGCAAACGCCACCTCGACCCTCACGAACGCAAGCGCGCGTCGCGCAAGGGGGAGGCGGCCTGATCAGGGACAGTCACTTTAACGCCCCGGCGCCCGCCGCCCAGCCGCACCGCGTGAAAGTGACTGTCCCCTCCAGCCTGAAGCGGCTCAAGATCGCGTAGTGCCGCTATCATCGTTGAGGGCGCGACGGGCACGGGGACAGTTACTTTCACGCGCCTGCGTGCGTCATCCTGTCGCCGCGGCCCAACTCTTTACGGGCGAAGCCTGCGTTTGTAAGTCCCCGAGAGGGAGGCCGTCCACGTGTCAGGAATACCACCTGTTGCTCCGGCGCCCTCGAAACGATGCGCGGCCGCGCCGACGATCTCGGGCCAGCATCGGGAGGCGGCGGAGCGAACGCCCGGCCTCCACGGGGGGCGCCGCCGGGACAGGTCGAGCGGACGGCACGACGCTCTGGCGATTGTGCTCGCCTGCGGGCTGTCCCTGTGCCTGTCGCTGTCCGTCCAGCCCCACGAGGCTTCCGCCTATGAGCTGCTCTACTACACGTTCTACAATGTCGCCGCGGGTGCGCTCGTCGGCTTCTATCTGTTCGATCGGCTGCTGAAAGACGGTTTTGCGCTCTTCGCCGTGCGCGCGGCCTCCGCGATTCTGTTCGGAACCCTCATCAATGAAATGGTCGTCGAGCCCTTTGTCTTCGGCACCGGCCCGATCAACGGAGTGGGCGTCTATTACGGAGTGACGGACTCCGTGTCGTGGGCCGGGATCTTTCTTCTGGTTCGCCTCGCCGAGTGGCTGCGGGTCCTTCGGCAGCGCTCCCATCCGGAGCCGGAAACGCGGGTTGGTCCGCATCCGGGCGCGACGGCGTCCGGGCCGGCCGAGGCCGACGCGGATTGTTTCTTCGTGCGGGTCGCAAACAGGACGTATCGCATCCATGCTCCGGACGTCGTGTACATGAAGGCGGAACGGGACTTTACGCGCATCGTCTGCGCGAACGGCGAGCATTTCGTTTCGGAAAGCCTCAAGAGCCTGCTGAACAGGTCGGCGAAGTTCGGCCTGATTCGAGTTCACAAAAGCTTCGCGGTGAACCTCAGCCGGGTGGAGCGGCTGACGCGGACGGAGGTTCGGCTCGGCGATTGCCAGGTGCCCGTCGGGAGACGGTATCGGGCGGCGTTCGTCGAAACCTGGCGCACGCGCTCGGCTCCTTTCGAGGGGCGCTGAGCGAGGCGCGTCGCGCCGCCCGGCTCCGCCGGCGTGTCGTTGGTCGTGTCCCGAGGGCGATGGTCGAGATCGCCTCGCCCGCCGCGGCGATGCTGTGCTCCGATGCCCATCACCCGGCACTCCGAGGCTGCCGGCGATGCGAACCGAACCTGCGAGAATGACGATGCGCGTTGCTTCCTGCCTTGCCGTCGCCATCGCGGCGCTCGCTCTGGCCGGCTGCGCCGGTGCCGCAGACAGGAAACCGGCGGCGAGCGCCGCCGAGACCGAACCGGCGCTGGCCTTCACTTCGGTCAATGTGCTGCCGATGACCGCGGGCGAGCCGGTCCTGCGCGATTATAGCGTGCTGGTGGAGAATGGCCGGATCGCGGCCGTGGGGCCGTCGGCCTCGCTGCCAATCCCCAGCCATGCCGTGCGGATCGACGGGCGCGGCAAATATCTGATGCCCGGCCTGGCCGACATGCACGCGCATCTGGAGCATTTCGACGGGCCCGAATATCTCAAGCTGTTCCTGGTGCACGGCGTCACCATGGTGCGCAGCATGGACGGCCGGCCGAACATCCTCGACTGGAAGCGGCAGGCCGCGGCCGGCACGCTCGCAAGCCCGGACATCCACACGGCCGGGCAGGTCCTCGACGGCAGCCCTCCGGTGCGCGACGACAATCTCGCGCTTGCCACGCCCGCGGAGGGGCGGCGCGCGGTCGAGCAGCAGGCGGCCGCCGGCTACGACTTCGTCAAGGTCTATGCCAACCTCTCCGCGCCAACCTTCCAGGCCATCGTCCAGGCCGCGGCGGCGCGCAACCTGCCGGTGGCCGGCCATGTGCCGCGCGCGGTGCCGCTCGATGCCTTCCTGGCGAGCGGGGTCGCCTCGCTCGAGCATCTCGGCGACTTCGCCGATGCGATCGCCGCCCCGCCGGCATCCGGCGCGGCGGCGCCCGCCGTCCTCAAGCGCCGGCTCGGCTTTCCGGCCGACCAGGGCAGGATGGAGGCTCTCGCCGCGAAGGTCGCCGCGTCGCGCATCCGGGTGGTCCCGACGATCGTCGCCGACGATCGCCTCGTCGCCGCTGCCGCCGACGTCGAGCGCTGGATGAAGGATCCCGAGGCGGCCGCCGTCGATCGCGGCATCCTCAACCATTATTGGCGCGGCACCGTGTCGCGGGGCGCCGAACGGGTGGGCGCGGCGAACTGGCGCTGGGTCGAACAGGGCAAGGCGAACCGGCGGAATCTGCTCCGCGCCCTGCACCGCGCCGGCGTTCCCCTGCTGCTCGGCACCGACACGCCGCAACCTTTCGTCTTCCCCGGCGCCTCCGTGCACGACGAGCTGGCCAATTACGTCGAGGCCGGACTGACCCCGGCCCAGGCGCTGGCCCTTGCCACCCGCGAGCCGGCCCGCTTCCTCCGCCAGCACCGCAACTGGGGCACGGTCGAGCCCGCCAAGCGCGCCAACCTCCTCCTCCTCGACGCCAACCCGCTTGCCGACATCGCCGCCACGCGGCGCATAGCCGGGGTGGTAACGGGCGGGCGGTGGCTGCCTGTGGCGGAGCTCGAGCGGATGCGGCGGGAGGTCGAGGCGGTGGCGGCGGCCAGCGAGTGATGAATAGCAACGGGATGTGAGCGCCCGTGCGGGACTCGCCGCGCCTCTCCTGGCGAACGCCGCCGGCTCAAGCGTTGACTGACAGGCTGATCGACTGCTTCCGTTCGTCCAGAGCCTGTCGAAGGACCTCCCTTCCTGCAGCTCTGTTTTGGATTCGCACTTCATGAACTTTGGCGCCCCGGCGGCGGGTCCAGCTCAGTCGCCGGCCAGCGCCAGCAAAGCCGCCCATTCCGCCTCGCGCACCGGGCTCACCGACAGGCGCGACTGGCGGATCAGCTCCATCCCCGCCAGCTTCGGCTCGGCCTTGATCTCCTTGAGCGTCACCGGCCGCTCGAGCGTCCGCAGCGGCTCGACCCGGACCTTGACCCACGCGCCACTCTCGCCGTCGGGCGTGCCTTCGCCGGCGATGTGCATGATCCCCACCACCGCGCGCTCCTCGCCGCTATGGTAGAAGAAGGCCTCGTCGCCCGGCTTCATCGCCCGGAGGTGCAGCCGCGCGGCGTTGTTGCGCACGCCGTCCCAGTCGGTGCCGCCGTCCCTCACCAGATCCTCCCAGCCATAGGTGCCGGGTTCGGATTTCATCAGCCAGTAAGCCATGGCGCGCGCCTCCTCTCCAGGGCCATAGATTTTCCCGGCGCGACACGCCACAGGGAGCCGATGCGACACGATTCCCTTGCCGCCCTCCTGCTTGCGCTCGCCGGCTGCGGCGAGCCGGTGGAGGACGATCATTTCGCGCGCGACGTGCGCGAGGCGCGGCCGGCCTCGGCGGCCGTCGCCACCGACGCGGTGGCGGTGCGAATCGGCGAGCTCGGCCCCAATTTCGCGGCGTGCAGCGCGGCCGGCACCCCGCGCAACCTCGCCCAAGGGGCGGCGCTGCCGGTCCGGTCGGCGCCGTTCGACACCGCGGTCGAGGTCGGCCGCATCGCCGCCGGCAGCCGCTTCTTCGTGTGCACCCGCTCGCACGATCAGCGCTGGCTCGGCGTCGTCCACGATGCGGGCGGAGCCCTGGAGCCGCGGTGCGGAGTCTCCTCCCCGGTCGTCTCCCGCCTCGCTTATGCCGGCCCGTGCCGGTCGGGCTGGGTGCCGGCCGCGTTCGTCAAGCTGGTCGCCGACTGAGAGTCGCATCACGCCAACTAGCTGAAAAAGCTGCTAAAAAATTTTCGTTCCTCCGGTCGTCGTGGTTAAAAAACGCTTGGCCGTTGCCCGCGCGCCTCACAATTGACTCTCCCCGCCCCCTCCAGCATGGCATTTCTCGTAGCAAGAGCGGGGGCCGGACCGGGCGAGTAAGCCGGCGGCCAGAGCAAGTCGGGCAGGGTCTTTAAGGCGCGTTCTGCGCCACGGGGGATCAGCTGACCGCACAGTAAAGAGACGCAATGAACCGTATCGTTCGTGCCTGCGGCGTGGCCGCGGCCGCACTCGGCTGCCTTGCGGCCTATGCCGTACCGTCCGAGGCCAATGGCACCGACGCCGCCCCGGCGACTCACTTCCTGGCCCATGCTGCCGCGACGATCGACGGGGCCGACTTCGGCGCCGAAACTTTCCGGGCCGAGGCGGCCGATACCGAACAGATGATCGTCAAAGCGGCCGGCAGCTTCCTCAAGGTCGCCGAGGCCGCGGTGCCGCGGCCGCGGACGCTGGACGAGCTGGTCACCGCTTATGCCGGCACCGACCTTGCCGACGGCGAGCAGGAGTGCCTCGCCAACGCCGTCTATTTCGAGGCGCGCAGCGAGCCGATCGAAGGCCAGCTCGCGGTCGCCGAGGTCGTGCTCAACCGCGCCGCGTCGGGGCGGTATCCGCAGGGCATCTGCGAGGTGGTGGTGCAGCCGCGGCAATTCTCGTTCATCGAGCAGGGCCGCTTCCCCGCCGCCGACCGCACGTCGAAAGCCTGGCGCAAGGCGGTGGCGATCGCCCAGATCGCGCAAGACAAGCTCGCCGGCCGGCTGCCGCAGGACGTGCTATGGTACCATGCCGATTATGTCGCCCCGGTGTGGCGCAAGCAGCTCACCAAGGAAGCCAAGATCGGGCTGCACATTTTCTACAGCTGAGTCCGGCGCGCCAAAGCGCTGATAAGCCTCTTTAATCCGGCGGGTTCGCGCCTATATCCGGATCAGTTTCAACAACTGAAAGGAGGTGGTCTGATGTCTCATTGTCTTACGCCGTTCGCGGCCAGCCCGGTGAGCAAGGCCTCCGCTGCGGGGGTCCGCGCCTAAAGGGTAGAGCCGCTTTCGGCCGACAATGGAAAGGCCGCCCCGCGAGGGGCGGCCTTTCGCATGGCGGGGCTTTCCTCGATGCGTGTCGGCAGCCTCGCCTCGGGGACCTACCACAGCCGGGCCGGACGCGGCACCGAGGCTGGATTGGATCGAATTGCCCAGTGCCGGGTTGTTTGTCGGTCGCTTCCCTGCGGCAGCCAAGGGACCCGAATGCTCAAAGGCCTGTTCAGGAGTTCATCGAGCCGCCTTCCCGACGAAGCGATCGCGGCGGAGGCGAGGCGGCGCTACAAGGACTTTCTCGACTCCTGCAACGAGCTCAAGCAGCGCGGCTATACCGTCCAGCTCTGCTTCTCGCATCTCGACCGCAGCAAGGATTTCCGTCCCGAGGAGCTGATCCGGATCGACGTCGAGGTCAGCGGCACCAAACGCATCTAGCGAGGTTCGCGCAGGCTCCGGAAGGTCACCGAGTAGCGCAGCGCGTCCAAAGCCGGGATGCTGTGCTCCCATTCGCCGCGGGCGGGGCCGGTCAACAGATAGGCCGAGCGCGGCTCCGCGACCAGCGCCGCGCGCTCCCATTTAGCACCGATCTTCCGGCGGAAGCGGAGCCTCGCCGGCGCCAGCAGCGAAATGCCGATCACTTCGCCGAACACCGGACGGTCGCGGTGCCAGCCGATGCCCGCGCCCGGCGCATATTCGATCACCAGCGCATGGGCGAGCGCTCCGGGATCGAGCCCGGCGAGGGCCGCGGCGCGCGCGCGGAGCGGCAGCAGGAAGTCCGGCATCGGCTCGGCCTCGCGCAGGCCGCTGCCGTCGAACGCATAATGCCAGCCGAACGAGACGGTGCGGCGCTTGCCGAGGAAGCCGTGAAACTCGAACGGTGCGAACGCCAGCAGCTCGAGCCGCGCGATCGTCCGCCGCTCCTCCTCATGCGTGAGGAAATCGGGCCGGTAGACGAGGCCTTCCGGAAGAAGAGCCGGGCCAGCATCGAGCAGGCTCAACTGTTGGTCTTGCATGACGGCCCAACGCCCGTGCCCGCCGCCGGGGCGCATCATGCTTAAAGGGATGTTCACCAAATCAGGCTAGCGCGCGCTGGTGGGGATTCTCGATTTCAGGATGCGGGCGGCGCTGGCCGCGGCCGTGCTGCCGTTCGCCGCGTGCGGCGGCACGGCCGCCGCGGCCGCGCCCGTCGCCGCCCAGGCCAGGGCCGATCTCAGGGCGCCGCTCACCCTGGTCAATTCCGCCCCGCTGTCGTTCGGGACATTCGCGCCGGGGCCTTCCGCCGGTACGGTGGTGCTCAATCCGGACGACGGCAGCGTAACCGCCACCGGCGGCGTGACGATGCTGGGCGCCGCGGCCTCGCCGGCGAGCTTCAGCGGCACCGCATTGTCGGGCAAGCACGTCAAGGTGCGGGTCCCCACTGGCCGGATCGTGCTGAAGCGCGTCGGAGGCACCGAGACGATGACCGTCGCCACTTTCACGATCGACGGCAGGAAGAACGACAAGGCGGTGGTGGGCGGCACTTTCTCGTTCCGGGTCGGCGGCACGCTGAGCGTTGGCGCGGCGCAGGCGGACGGGCTTTACGAGGGCAGCTTCGAGGTCATGGTCGAGAATTTCTGACGGGCCGCTCATCAGCGATAATCCCACGCCAGCGCCCAGGCGGCGAGCGCCGCGGCGGCAATCCAGAGCAGCACCACGATCGCCGCGCCCCAAGCCGATCCCGGCCGCTCCGCCGCGGCGGCAGCGACGGCGCGGTGCTCGTCGAACAGCCCGGCGGGAAGCATCTTCACGAACAGCCAGATGCCGAGCGGGATCAGCAGCGCGTCGTCGAGCAGCCCAAGCACCGGAATGAAATCGGGGATTAGGTCGATCGGCGACAGCGCGTAGGCGGTGACCACCAGCCCGAATGCGCGGGCATACCAGGGCGTGCGGGGGTCGCGCGCGGCGAGCCAGGCGGCGTGGGCGTCGACCCGCAGCTTGCGCAGGAGCGATGGCCGGCGCTTCAAAGGCATGACCGGCGGACTCGCGCCGTCAGGCGCTGCCGACGGCGCGCTCGACAGCCAGGGCCGCCTCGACCATCCGCTCCCAAGTTTCGACGTCGCCGGCCGCGGCCATCACCGGGTCAGGCTCGCGCAACGTGCGCAGGATCGAGAGCGCGTCGTCGGTATATCTGTGCCATTCCTCGTCGACGTTCGGGCCCGCGGACGGATCGTCGCCGTCCGCGTTGATGCTGAGCTCCCGGCCGGCCAGCACGCGGGCGATCCGCTCGACGAGCGTCAGGTTGGATACCGGCATCGCAGTCTCCTCGTTTCGGCCGAACAACGAGGGAGCCTCGATCCGGTTGCTTCCTCCATCACAGCACCTCGAAAAGCCCCGCCGCGCCCATGCCGCCGCCGACGCACATGGTGACGACCACATAGCGGGCGCCGCGGCGCTTGCCCTCGATCAAGGCGTGTCCGGTCATGCGCGCGCCGGACATGCCGTAGGGGTGGCCGATCGAAATCGCGCCGCCGTCCACATTCAGCCGGTCGTCGGGGATACCGAGCTGGTCCTGGCAATAGAGCACCTGCACGGCGAATGCCTCGTTCAGCTCCCACAGGCCGATATCGTCGGCTGTGAGGCCGAAGCGCTTGAGCAGCTTGGGAACCGCGAAGACCGGGCCGATGCCCATCTCGTCGGGCTCCGTGCCGGCCACGGCCATGCCGACATAGCGGCCGAGCGGCCGGAGGCCGCGCTCGGCGGCCAAGCCCGCTTCCATGATGACGCAGGCCGAGGCGCCGTCCGACAGCTGGCTGGCATTGCCGGCGGTGATCACCCCTTCCGGCCCCATGACCGGGTGGAGCGCGCGCAGGCCCTCGATGGTCGTGTCGGGACGGTTGCCCTCGTCCCGGGTGATGGTGATTTCCTTCATGGAGGTTTCGCCGGTCGCCCGATCGGTGACCTTCATCGTCGCGGTGACGGGGATGATCTCGTCATCGAAATTGCCGGCGGCCTGGGCGGCGGCCGTGCGTTGCTGCGAGCGCAACGCATATTGGTCCTGCCGCTCGCGATCGACCGTGTAGCGCCTGCCGACGACCTCGGCGGTCTGGATCATCGGCATGTAGACGCCGTTGTGCATCGACAGCAGCTCGGGGTCCGAGCCGAGCCGCATCTCCGGCGTCTGCACCAGCGAGATCGATTCGACGCCGCCGGCGACGCACACGTCCATGCGGTCGACGATCACCTGCTTGGCCGCGGTGGCGATCGCCATCAGACCCGAAGCGCATTGGCGGTCGATGGACATCCCGGCGACGGTGACTGGGAGGCCGGCGCGAAGGCCCGCGGTGCGGCCGATCGTCGTCTGCACGCCCTGCTGGAGCGCGGCGCCGATCACGCAGTCCTCCACTTCGGCCGGATCGACCTGCGCGCGCTCGACCGCCGCCCGGATTGCGTGCGCGGCGAGGGTGGGGGAGGGGGTGGCGTTGAACGCGCCCTTATAGGCGCGGCCGATCGGCGTGCGGGCGGTGGTGACGATGACGGCGTCGCGGCTGGCCATTTTGGTTTCCTTTCTTATTTTCCTCCCCGTTTTTGCGGGGGAGGGGGACCATGCGCAGCATGGTGGAGGGGCTCCTTCGGTCCGCACGGCGCTTCGCGCCGCCCCCTCCGCCGCACTGCGTGCGGTCCCCCTCCCCTGCAAAGGCAGGGGAGGAGATTCATACGAATATCAGGCCGATCCATTCGGCCTGCAATGCGGGACGGTCCTCGCCCTCGATTTCGATGGTGACGTGGTGGAGGAACTGCCATTGGCCGGGCCTCTTCTCCTCCACCCCGGCCAAAGTGAAATGGCCGCGGACGCGCTTGCCGGCACGGACGGGGGCGATGAAGCGGACCTTCTCGAAGCCGTAATTGACCGCCATGCTGAGCGAGTCGGGCACGAGCATCACTTCGGCGGCCATTTGGCTGAGCAGCGACAGGGTGAGGAAGCCGTGGGCGACCGTCCCGCCGAACGGCGTCCGCGCCGCCGCCTGCGGGTCGACATGGATGAACTGATGGTCGCCGGTCACCTCGGCGAAGGTATCGATCGCCGCCTGGTCGATGGCGATCCAGGGCGAGGCGCCGAGGCTGGCGCCGATCCTGGCGCGGATGTCGTCGAGACTGGCAACCGGCATTCCGCCTCCCCACATGATTGTCCCGGTCCGGCCGGTTCGCTAGGGCGCCGTCCTAAGGCCGCCTGGCGGCGAGACTCAAGCCCCTCGGGAGCGGCAATATGGCGGACGCTACGGCATCGGCGCGTGCGGAAATTCGGCGATTGCACCGGGCGGCGGAACCCGAGGTGCTGGCGCCGCTGCTGCGCGATGCCGAGCTCGACGCCGATTCGCGGCGGCGGGTCGAAAGCCGGGCGCGGGCGATGCTCGCGGACCTTCGCACCGCTCAGTCGTCGGGCTGGGTCAACCAGTTCCTGCAGGAATATCGGCTCAACACGTCCGAGGGCATCGCCTTGCTGTCGCTCGCCGAGGCGTTCCTGCGCGTGCCCGATCCCGAGACCGCCGACCAGCTGATCGCGGACAAGCTCGGCAATGCCGACTGGCGCGCCCATGCCGGCAAGTCGCATTCTACCCTGGTCAATTCGGCGACCTGGGGACTGGTGATCGGGCGGGCGCTGGTCAGCGAGACCGAGCAGGCGAGCGCGCTGAAGCGGCTGATCGCGCGCGCCGGCGAGCCGTTCGTCCGGCAGGCGGTGGGCGCGGCGATGCGGATGATGGGCGAGATTTTCGTGATGGGCCGCACCATCGAGGAAGCGATCGCGCGGATGCGCAAGCGCGAGAATAAGGGCTTTACCGCCAGTTTCGACATGCTCGGCGAGGCGGCGCGGACCTTCCCGGACGCGGAGCGCTACTACCGCGCCTATGACGAGGCGATCCGCGCCGTCGGGAGGGTGGCGAGCGAGGGCCATTCGATCTCGGTCAAGCTGTCCGCTCTCCACCCGCGTTACGAGGTCGCGCAGTACGAACGCTGCGTCGCCTCGCTGGCCGAGCAGGTCGAAGCGCTGGCGACGCTCGCCCGGGACGTGGGCATCGCCTTCACGATCGACGCCGAGGAGAGCGAGCGGCTCGAGATGAGCCTCGACATCATCGAGACGGTGGCGGGGCTGCCGGCGCTGAAGGGCTGGGACGGGCTAGGCATGGCGATCCAGGCCTATGGCAAGCGCGCTCGCCCCACCATCGCCTGGGCGAATTCGGTCGGCCAGGCGACCGGCCGCCGTATCGCCGCGCGGCTGGTCAAGGGCGCCTATTGGGACAGCGAGATCAAGCATAGCCAGGAGCAGGGGCTCAGCGACTATCCGCTGTTCACCCGCAAGGCCGCCACCGACGTCTGCTACCTGGCCTGCGCCAGGGACATGCTCGGTGCGAACAATATCTACCCCGCCTTCGCCACCCACAATGCGCTGACCGTCGCCACCATCCTCGAATGGGCGGGCGACAGCCGCGACTTCGAGTTCCAGCGTCTCCACGGCATGGGCGAGGGGCTCTACGAGGCGCTCGTGCGCGAACAGGGCTACCGGACCCGCATCTACGCTCCGGTCGGCGGCCACCGCGACCTGCTCGCCTACCTCGTCCGGCGGCTGCTCGAGAACGGCGCCAATTCGAGCTTCGTCCACCAGCTCGCCGACGAGACGCTGACCGACGCCGACATCCTCGCCGATCCGGTCGCCAAGATCGCCGCCGTGGGCGGCACGCGCCATCCGAGGATCCCGCTCCCTGCCGAGCTGTTCGCGCCGGAGCGCACAAACAGCGAAGGGCTCGACCTCAACGACCGGGTGGAGCTGGCGCGGGTGGCGAAGGCGGTGGCCCGGCCGCTCCCCGGCGAAAGCCCGGGTCCAGACGCGGCGCCGGAACTGGGCCCCGGCCTTCGCCGGGGAACAGGGGCGGAGAACGTCACTCGGCCCGATCATGCCGCCACGCCTGAAAAAGCGCAGGCGGAGCAGGCGGTCGATCGCGCGCTCGCCGCCTTCCCGAGCTGGTCGTTGCGCGGCGTCGAGGAGCGCGCGGCCTGCCTCGACCGGATCGCCGACCTGCTCGAGCGCGAGCGCGACACCTTGATGGCGCTGGCGGTCCAGGAGGCGTTCAAGACCATCCCGGATGCGCTCGGCGAGGTGCGCGAGGCGGTCGACTTCTGCCGCTATTATGCGGCGCAGGCGCGAACGGGGCTGCAGCCGGTCGAGCTGCCGGGGCCGACCGGAGAGCGCAACGTGATGCGGATGGAAGGGCGCGGCGCCTGGGTGTGCATCGCGCCGTGGAACTTCCCGTTGGCGATCTTCCTCGGCCAGGTGACCGCGGCCCTGGTCGCCGGCAACACGGTGGTGGCCAAGCCGGCGCCGCAGACGCCGCAGATTGCCGCTTATGCGGTCGGACTCTCGCACGGCGCCGGCGTGCCCGAGGACGCGCTGGTGCTCGCCGTCGGCGGCCCGGAAATCGGCCAGGCGCTGATGGAGGATAGCCGCATCGCGGGCGTCGCCTTCACCGGCTCGACCGCCACCGCCAAGCGCATCGCCCGCACTCTGCTCGCCGACGACGAGCGGCCGATCGTGCCGCTGATCGCCGAAACCGGCGGCATCAACGCGATGATCGTCGATTCGACCGCGCTCCCGGAGCAGGTGGTGGCGGACGTCATCACCTCCTCGTTCCGCTCGGCCGGCCAGCGCTGCTCGGCGCTGCGCGTGCTGCTTCTCCAGGAAGAGATTGCCGGGCGCACTCTCGAAATGCTGGCCGGGGCGATGGATACTCTCGTGATCGGCGACCCCGCCGATCCCGCGACCGACGTCGGCCCGGTGATCGACCAAGGCGCCTACGACCGGCTGATGGCGCATCGGGCCGCCAAGCAGAATAGCTGGCTCAAGACCGTTCCGGTGCCCGAGCAGGGCCTGTTCGTGCCGCCCACGCTGATCGGCGTGCCCGAGATCGAGCATGTCCGTTGCGAGCATTTCGGGCCGCTGCTGCACGTCGCCACCTGGAAGGCGGGCGAGCTCGGCGAGACGGTCGCGCGGGTGAACGCGACCGGCTTCGGCCTCACCATGGGCCTGCACAGCCGCATCGCCCGCGCGGCCGAGGCGGTCGAGGAGGTCGCCAAGGCCGGCAACCTGTACGTCAACCGCTCGATGATCGGCGCGATCGTCGGCTCGCAGCCGTTCGGCGGCGAAGGCCTCAGCGGCACCGGCCCCAAGGCCGGCGGCCCGCACTATTTGCCGCGCTTTTGCGCCGAGCGGGTGACCAGCACCGACACCACCAGCGCCGGCGGCAACGCCACGCTGCTCTCGCTGGAGGATGTGGGGCCCTAAGCGGGGCGAGAGAAGATGAGGCGGCCGAGCATCTCGGGGCCGTCATTGCGAGCGAAGCGAAGCAATTCAATCGAGCCCCGAAGCCGTACTGGATTGCTTCGCCGCTACGCTCCTCACAATGACGATTCACCGCTCTCCAGATCCTCGGTGGCGACCATCCTGACGTGCGGATAGGGCATTACCAGGGTGCCGTCGGGCGCGGCCGTGAAGCTGGTCTGGGTCGGATAGGCGAACTGGATGCCGGCTTCGTTGAAGGCGGCGAGGATCTCGAGGCAGATCGCGCTGCGGGTGGCGAACGCATATTCGTAATCGGTGGTGCGGACGTCGAACTGGAGCTCGAAATCGAGGCTCGAGGCGCCGAAATTCACCATCCCGCAGCGGACCAGGCTGGTATCGGCGTGGCGCTCGACGATGCCGCGGATCATGGCCGGTATGTTCGCGCACACGTCCGGTGGGGTTTGATAGACCACCCCGAGCATCAGCACGAAGCGGCGATGCTCGAGGTTGGTGAAATTGTGGAGCTGCTGGTCGAGCAATTTGGCGTTCGAGACGACGACCTCCTCGCCGCTTAGGGACCGGATCCGCGTCGTCTTGAGGCCGATCTGCTCGACCGTGCCTTGGATCTGGTCGACCTTGATGCCGTCGCCCTTGCGGAACGGCTTGTCGAAGATGATCGACAAAGCCGCGAACAGGTCGGAGAAGATGCCCTGCGCGGCAAGGCCGATGGCGATGCCGCCGATGCCGAGGCCGGCGACGAGGCCGGTGACGTTGACGCCGAGATTGTCGAGGATGAGGATGATGGCGATCGTGAACAAAGCGACCGTCACCAGCAGCCGGATGATGCCGATCGCCGAGCCCAGCGTGCTGTGCGATTCCTCCTCGCCGACCTTGTGCTGGACCAGGCCGAGGATCAGCTCGCGCGCCCAGATCGCCGCCTGGAAGGCCGCCGCGATCACGAACAATATGTTGATCGCGCGCAGGACCGGCGGCGGCGTCGCGGCATGCTCGGCGACCAGCTCGGCCGAGCACATCAGGATGAAGAAGATCGTGGTGCGCGAGAGCACTCGCCCGACGATGGTCCGCCACTTGATCCCCTCGGAGCGGTCGCGGACGAGGCGGTGGCCGAAGCCGCGTATCCCGAGCAGGATCAGCGCGATCAGCGCGCCCGCGGCGGCTGCCATCAGGATGTCGACGCTGTTGCCGGTCAGCCAGGCCGAGGCTTCGCCGGCGACCTGGACCGTTTTTTCGGAGAGGTTCTGCGCGGCGTCGGTGACGCTCGCATTGTCTTTCTGGGTCATGGCATGGCCATTAGGGGATAGCGGCGCGGCTTTCAAAAAAGCCGGTCAGGCGGCCTCGGCTTCGAGCTTGGCCTTGGCCGCCGCAATCACCTCCGCCTTGGCTTGCGCACGGCTCTTCCGGCCGGCCTTGGCGACGGCCTTGGCCTTGAGGGCGAGCTTTTTCTCTTCCTTGGGCAGTGCTTCCAGGAACTCGATCAGGCCTCTTTCATAGGCACTCAGCTGCGCAGTGGACCGCGGCAGCTTGCGCGCGCCGATCGCGCCGGAATCCTTCAGCGCCTCGATCAAGGCCGGGTGGACGTAGCTCTTGCGGCTGATCGCCGGGGTGTTGCCGAGCGCCTCCGCCACCGGCTCGATCACATTCTTGAGCCTGATCCGCTCCGCGCTCTCGGCCCGCCGGACGATCTCCTCGAACGCGATCACGCTCGCGCCCCAGGTGCGGAAATCCTTGGCGCTGAAATCCTCGCCCATCGCCTCCTTGATATAGGCGTTGACGTCGCTCGACGTGACCGGGCAGACGCTCCCCTCTTCGTCGACGAACTCGAACAGATGCTGGCCGGGCAGCTCCTGGGTGCGGCGAGCGATGCGCACCAGCCGCTTGTCCTCGATCGCGATGCTGCGCTTGATGCCGTGCTTGCCGGCATAGCTGATGACGAGCTTGCTCCCTTTCACCCGGGCGTGGCGGTTGCGCAGCGTGGTCGCTCCGAAGCTCTTGTTGTCCTTGGCATATTCCTCGCTGCCGACGCGCATGTGGGTGCTGTCGATCAGGCGCACCACCGCGGCGAGCACGGTGTCGCGGCGCATCGCGCGGCCGCTCAAATCCTTGTCGACCTTCTTGCGCAGCTTGGGCAGCGCCCGGCCGAAGGCGGCGAGCCGCTCATATTTGCGGGTCTCCTGCTCCGCGCGGAAGTCGGGATGGTAGCGATATTGCTTGCGGCCGCGCGCGTCGTATCCCACCGCCTGGAGGTGCCCGTTGGGCTTGGTGCAGAACCAGCAGCGCTCATAGGCCGGCGGCATGCCGATCGCGTTCAGCCGGTCGATCTCCTCGCGGTCGGTGATGCGCTCGCCCTCCGGGCCGAAATACATCCAGTAGCGGCCCCGGCGCTTGCGGGTAATGCCGGGCGCCGAGTCGTCGACATAGCAGAGCATCCGTTATCCTCTTCGTTCAGCGCGCTAAATCCTCGCGCCGCCGCTTCGTTCCGGAACGCGGCGCCGCCCGCCGCGGTTGATCGGCAAGCCCATCCCATGGAGGAGACATAGGCATGCCGGACCTTTCCGAAGCCAGGATCCTGTTCATCGCCACCGACGGCTTCGAGGATTCGGAGCTGCTCGACCCGCTCAAGGCGCTGAAGGAGCGCGGCGCCGAGGTGACGCTCGCCTCGATCGAGACCGAGGAGATCGAGGGCGATAAGGGCTACAGGATCAGGCCCGACCTCGCCATGCGCGACGTCGACAGCAAGGATTTCGACGCGCTGCTCCTGCCGGGCGGGACCAAGAGCCCGGACCGGCTCCGCATGGACGAGCAGGTCGTCTACACGGTCAGGAAGTTCGTCGACGCCGGCAAGCCGGTCGCGGCGATCTGCCACGGTCCGTGGC
>DASZDE010000087.1:0-2954 GCA_035942355.1 Allosphingosinicella sp.
GGCCCGGGGCGCGCGCCGCCGGGCGGGCCAGCTCCGCCCGATCCAGCCGGCCCGGCCGGCATTGCTTCCTCCATCATCCCCTGCCCGGCCGGTGCCGAGAGGATGTGCGAGGATGCGCATCATCGAGAGGTGGAAATAGACATGTCAGACCATTTCGCCGTGGAGGCCGACCGCAGGGTGGTCGGAGTCGCCGTTCGCGCTCCCGGAGGCTTCAAATTCTTCTCGTCCGAACCCGCTTATTTCGAGCTCGAAGGCCGCACCTTCTCCCGCAGCCGGGCGCTCGCGCATTCCGTGTCGAAGATCGCCGGCAAGCTACGTCGCAGGCCCCGGACTCAGTCCGCCGCCGGCGCCGACCCTTCAGTGAGCGGGGCCGTCGACCGTCCACGAAACCGGTTTGTTACCTAAAGACCGGCTAGGTAACACGTAGGTAACAAGCGCTGAGAAATGCTGGAATTGCGTGGGACGCTATGCGATTGATCTCAAAGGATTTGGCATCTCACGAAACGCCCTGAAACAGCCCCTGACGAGACTTCTAAGCTTGGGGTCGCAGGTTCGAATCCTGCCGGGCGCGCCAGTTTTCCGCCAGGCCCGTCTAGCCGAGGTGCCCCTCCTGCAAGGCTTTGAGCGCTGCCCGGGTTCTATCGCGGGCATTGAGCTTCAGCAGCAGGTTGGAGACGTGGTTCTTGACCGTCCCTTCGGCCAGCGCCAGCAGATCGGCGATCTCCTTGTTGCTGTAGCCGGCGCAGATCAGATGCAGCACCTCTTTTTCACGAACGGTGAGCGCCTCGGCAACTTCATCGTGGGACGAAGCCGAAGGGCTGCGGCGGATCGCCGCCATCAGGCTTTCGGTCATGGCCGGCTGAAACGCCGTCTTGTTGTCAGCGAGGGCACGAATGGCCTGAGCCAGGTCTTCAAGCGACACATCCTTGAGCATCAAGCCTTTGGCGCCCGCCTTGATCGCCGCGATCGCGGCGTCGCCGTCCTCGAAGGTCGTCAGAACCAATGTCGGCGGCAGCGTGCCCGCGTCGCGGAGAGCCTCGAGGACGGCGATGCCGCTCAGCCGGGGCATACGGATGTCGAGCAGGAGCACGTCGGGCTTGAGCTCCGGAACCTTCTCCAGCGCCTCTGCACCGTCGCTCGCCTCGCCCACCACCTCGATGTCGGGCACCAGCTCGAGCAGGCCGCGCACGCCCTGGCGGACCAAAGTCTGGTCGTCGACGAGGACTACCCGTATCATTTTGGCCGGATCATGCTGGCCGGATCATGCGGCTCGGGGCGTACGCGAAGGCAGCCAGGCGTCAACCGTGAAGCCGAGCCCGGCTCCCGCCTGCACCGCCAGCTTGCCCCCCAGCGCTTCCACCCGCTCGCGCATTCCCAGAAGCCCCGATCCGGGAGCGGAAGCGGTGGGCCGGGACTTCCCGTCGTTGCGGGCGACAAGGCGGACGCCTTCGCCGTCCGCAGTCACCTGAAGCCAAAGGTTCGATGCGTCGGCATGCTTGACCGCGTTGGTCACGGCTTCCTGCGCGCAACGCATCAAAGCATGGGCCTGGTCGGGGCTGACCCGCACGCCGGGAGCGATGTCCACGTGAATGGCCGGGGTCGGCACGCTTTGCGCCAGCGCCTCCAGCGACTCCTTCAAATCGCAGCGTTCAGCCTCGCGCAAAGTGGAGACGACGTCGCGCACCTTGCCGAGAAGAGCGCTGGCCAGGCCTTTCGCCTGCATCACATGATCGTTCGCTCGGCCGGGCTCCGCAACGTGGCTTGCGATTTCGAGCTGGAGCCCGAGCGCCGTCAGCTCGTGGCCCCAGGCATCGTGCAGGTCGCGGGAGATGCGCAGACGCTCCGCATTTCGGGCCGTGTTCGCGATGATGGCTTGCGCGGACCTCAGCTCCCGGTTCGTCTGAGCCAAAGCGCGCCCCGTTTCCGCTTCCCTTCGCAGCGCCTGCGCCGTGAAAACGAACAATAGCTGCAGCGCGGCAGACTTGGTGAGGACCCAACACAAATCGGGATTTAGGGCTTGCGCCAGCGTGGCGATGATCGCCAAATTCTGAAAGGCGACCCAGCTCAGCGTTTTGACGGGCCCGGTCGACATCCCAACCTGCCACGCGATAACCACGAGGAATGACGACATCCCTGCCCATGGGACTATGATCGTCATCGCGACGACCGCAGCAAGCTGGACGCACAGCAAGGCCCAGTGCAGGCTCGTTCGCAGCTTCAGGGCCATTGCGGCAAGGACTGCCACCCCCATCACCCCGAACGGGACAAACCAAATCGGCGACACAGGTCCGCCGCGTATCTCGCCGCCGGCGAAGAATTGGGTGCCGACGGGCCACCCATAGGCAAGCCACAGACCAAGCGCCGCGACGCAAAAGGTCCAATGATGCCGATATCTGAGATGCTCTGTCATGGGGGAATTCTGCCACACGGTGAGCCCCGTTACCATAGGCCGAAGGTCATGGTTCCGCGGTGCGACCTACGGCACTTATCCGGAGCCGAGGGAACAGGCAGTCTCGTCCGAGTTGAGGCTGCCACCGCTCCGGTGGCGCGAAGGGAAGGGTCAATGCGATGAGCAATCTTTCAACGATCGGCGGCGCGGCGCTTTGGGCGGCGGTCGTTTCTACCTTGATGCTGGCGGCGCTGACGCCGGTCAGCGTCACCACTCCCGCCAGTGCGCCGCCGTCGGTCGCTCAAGGCTCCAGCCTGACAACGTTCACTTGAGGCCGGCGGCGAGGCGATCAGGCCTCACCCGCAGCGCATCGTGGGCCGGTAGACCCGCATGGCGTTGTGCGGTCCTGTCCCTCAGTGGCGTTGATAGCGTCTTCAAACTTGATGATGTCGGCCATGTGCTCTGCGCGTTCCCCAAGGGCGTTGGCGACCCTGGCATCTCGATCGCTGACTGTCCCTAGTGACTGTCACTCCCCCCCCCTCTCCCTGCAGGGGAGAGGGACAGG
>DASZDE010000088.1:0-6155 GCA_035942355.1 Allosphingosinicella sp.
GGCGGTGCTCTGCGCGCCGGCGGCCGCGACTGCGCCGGCCAGAGCGGCGAGGGCGGCCGCGGCGAGGAGGAGGGGGCGCCGGTTCACCCGCTCATCCTTCACGATGATAGGGGTGGTTCGCAAGGATGCTCGTCGCCCGCCACAATTGCTCGGCCAGCATGGCGCGGGCGAGCAGGTGCGGCCAGGTCGCCTTGCCGAACGCGAGCAGGAGATCGGCGCCGGCCCGCGCCCTTTCGTCGAACCCGTCGGCGCCGCCGATCATGAAGCGCGCCTCGCGCACGCCGCGGTCGCGCCAGTCGGCGAGCTTTCGCGCCAGGCCGGTCGAGCCCAGTTGCTCGCCGCTCTCGTCGAGGAAGATGGTGACGGCGTTCGCAGGCGGGGCGGGCGGCCTGCCGCCGCTTTCGGGCAGCTCGGTCACCTTGGTCGGCCAGGCGATCCGCTTGAGGTAGCGCTCGACCAGCTCGGCCTCGGGGCCGCGCCCGATCCGGCCGCGCGCGACGATGTGGAGCAGCAAGCCTTCAGCCGGCGGCCGGGACCGCGGCCGCTTTCTCCTCGAACGCCCACATCCGCTCGAGATTGTAGAAGCTGCGCACCTCCGGGCGGAACAGGTGGACGATCACGTCATTGGCGTCGATCAGCACCCAGTCGGCGACCGGCAGGCCCTCGATGCGGACGGTGCGGCCGAGCTCCTTCTTGATCCGTTCGGTCAGCTTGTGCGCCATCGACGCGACCTGGCGGGTCGAGCGCCCGGAGGCGATCACCATATGGTCGGCGATGCTGGACTTGCCGTGGAGCGGAATGGTGACGACCTCCACCGCCTGGTCGTCGTCGAGCGAGCGAAGCACGAGGTCATGCAGAGCCTCGACTTCGTCTTGGGCTCCGCGGTCATGCGGAGCGGGTGCTGGTGCGGGCAAATTGCCTCCTTCCGGACAAAGGCCGCCGCGTTACGCCGTCGCGGAGCGCCTCGGGGTTGAACGATTTATCGGCTGAATGGTGCCAGTCGGGGTCGGCAGCGCGCAGGGCGGTGGCGGAGGTCGGGTCGGGCGGCAGGTCGAGCAGCACGAGCGCCGGCGGTCTCCACTTCGTCCACTGCCGAGCCTGGCGTGCGGGCCGGACGAAGCGGCGCAGCCAGCCCATCGCGCGGGCCGCGTGGGCAGCGCCATCATATCCCGGCCGGGCGACCACGGCAATCGTCACCGCCGCGGCGATTTTGCGCCAGCCGCGCCAGGCGTGGAATTGGGCGAGATTGTCGGCCCCCATCAGCCACACGAAGCGGCGGCCGGGGAAGCGGCGGCGGAGCAGGCGGAGCGTGTCGACCGTATAGCGGGTGCCGAGTTCGCGCTCGATCGCGGTCACCCGGATCGGCAGCCCGCGCGCCGCCCGGCGGGCGGAGGCGAAGCGGGCCTCCAGCGGCGCCATGCCGCCTTCCGCCTTGAGCGGATTGCCGGGAGAGACCAGCCACCAGATCTCGTCCAGCCCCAGCTCGCGCGCCGCATGCAGGCTGAGCTGGCGATGGCCGCGATGGGCCGGGTTGAAGGAGCCGCCGAGCAGCCCGGTGGTCGTCATGTGCCGCGCGATAGCATTGCCGGCGGCGCCGCGCGAACGCTCTCGACGGTCTCCGCGGGATGCGGCATGATCGGGGCCATGGTGTTGGGATGACGGGCCTGGAAGGGGTGGGAGAGGCAGTGACCGGCGGCATGATCGCGCGCGCGGTCGAGCCGCAGGCCGGGGAGGCGGGCGAGCCCGGCACCGCCTGTCTCAATTGCGGCGCCGCTTTGGTGGGAAAATATTGCCACCAGTGCGGCCAGGCCGCGCGGGTCCGCCGCACGCTGCGCGCGTTCGCGCACGACGTCGCCCACAGCGTGCTCCATCTCGACGGCAAGATCTGGCGGACGCTGCCGCTGCTGGCATGGCGGCCGGGCGAGCTGACGCGGCGCTATATCGACGGCGAGCGGGCGAGGTTCGTGTCGCCAATGGCCCTGTTCCTGTTCTCGGTGTTCATGATGTTCGCGGTGTTCAGCGCGCTGGGCGGTCCGTTCAGCTTCGGCGACAGCCCGGCCGGCCGCGCCGAAATGGCCCAGGAGATGCGCGAGGAGACGGCGGCCGCGCAGCAGCGGCTCGGGCAGCTCAAGGCCGAGCGCGACCGCGTCCGCGCCGCCGGCGGATCGACCAAGGCGATCGAGATGAGCATCGCCAGCGTCGAGCAGGAGCTCGGGGTGATGGAGGCGACCAGCCGGGTCATCGCCACCGGCTCGGCCGACGCCGTCGAAGCCGCGATCGCCGAAAGCGGCTGGCCGGACGAGCCGGGGGTTGCCAATTTCCAGACCAGCTGGCCGCCGCTCGACGCCGCGATCGCGCGGGCCAACGAAAACCCGTCGCTGCTGCTCTACAAGGTCCAGACCAACGCCTATAAATTCTCCTGGGCCCTGATCCCGATCTCGGTGCCGTTCGTGTGGCTGCTGTTCTTCTGGAAGCGCCGCTTCAAGCTCTACGACCATACCGTGTTCGTCACTTATTCCGTCGCCTTCATGAGCCTCGCGCTGATCGCGCTCAGCCTGGTCAGGCCGTTCGGCTTCAGCGAGGCGATCGCCGGGCTGGCGATCACCTTCGTGCCGCCGATCCACATGTACCGGCAGCTGCGCGGCGCCTATGCGCTGTCCCGCTTCGGCGCGCTGTGGCGGACGGCGTTCCTGCTGGTCTCGTCGATGATCGCGGCGGGCCTGTTCTTCACCTTGCTGCTGGCGCTGGGCGCGTTCGCCTGAGGATCAGGCGGGGCACGGATATTTCCTGCGCATCAGCCCGGCGAGCCCGTCCTTGACGCTCGCTCCGCGCCGCGCCGGCGGGATGGCGCGGAAGTAAGCGAGCAGCTCGGTCGACTTGACCCCCGCTTTGGCCGGCATGCAGGTCGCCGGCGCGCGGCCCGCCGCCCGCGCGGCCTTCTGCTCCGCCCGCAGCGCCTTGCCGGCCGCCTGGAGCTCGGCCTGAAGCGCCTTATAGTCCTTGGCGAACAGCGCCATCGCGCCCTTCTTCTCGAGCGCCTCGGCGCGCGCCAGGAACTCCGCCACCGTGGTCGCCTGCGCCGCCGCGGGAAGCGCCAGCACGGCCAGCGCGGCTGCCGCCAGCCTGGCCGCGCCGCGCGTCCCGGTTCCCGTCACCGGCTTGCTATGCCCCTTGCGGCGCCGGGTCGCCGAACGGGCCGCGCGGCTTGCGCGTGCTCGGGATCGACGAGCCCGCGGCCGGCAGCGCCGGGCGGCGGTTGGCCGGGTCCTCGCGGCCGATATCCTCGCCGTTGATCGCTTTTTTCGCTTCCTCGCCGTTCAGCGTCTCATATTCGAGCAGGGCGCCGGCCAGCCGGTGGAGCTCGTCGAGATGCTCGGTGAGCACCTTGCGGGCGGTGGCTTCGGCCTCCTCGATCAGGCGGCGGATCTCCTGGTCGATCAGCTTGGACGTCTCGGCCGAGACCGACTGGGTGCGGGCGACGCTGTGGCCGAGGAACACTTCGTCCTGGTTGTCGCGGTAGCGCAGCCAGCCGAGCTTCTCCGACATGCCATATTCCATCACCATCGCGCGCGCCATCTCGGTCGCCTGCTGGATGTCGTTCGACGCGCCGGTGTTGAGCTCGTCCTGGCCGTAGATCAGCTGCTCGGCGATGCGGCCGCCGAAGCACAAAGCGAGCCGCGCCTTCATCTGCTTCATCGACATCGAATAGCGGTCGCGCTCGGGCAGGTTCCAGGTCACGCCGAGCGCCCGGCCGCGCGGGATGATGGTGACCTTGTGGAGCGGGTCGCAGCCGGGCACGTGGAGCGAGACGAGCGCGTGGCCGGCCTCGTGATAGGCGGTCGACTTCTTCTCGTCCTCGGTCATCACCATCGACTTGCGCTCGGCGCCCATCATCACCTTGTCCTTGGCCTCCTCGAACTCGGACATGGCGACCAGCCTTTTGCCCTTGCGCGCGGCCAGCAAGGCGGCCTCGTTGACGAGGTTGGCGAGGTCCGCGCCGGAGAAACCGGGCGTGCCGCGGGCGATGGTGCGCGGGTCGACGTCGGGCGCGAGCGGCACCTTCTTCATGTGGACGTAGAGGATCTTCTCGCGGCCGTCGATGTCGGGCCGCGGCACCACCACCTGGCGGTCGAACCGCCCCGGCCGCAGCAGGGCCGGGTCGAGCACGTCGGGCCGGTTGGTGGCGGCGATGATGATGATCCCCTCATTGGCCTCGAACCCGTCCATCTCGACCAGCAGCTGGTTCAAGGTCTGCTCGCGCTCGTCATTGCCGTTGCCGAGCCCGGCGCCGCGGTGCCGCCCGACCGCGTCGATCTCGTCGATGAACACGATGCACGGCGCGTTCTTCTTGGCCTGCTCGAACATGTCGCGCACCCGGCTCGCGCCGACGCCGACGAACATCTCGACGAAGTCCGAGCCCGAAATGGTGAAGAAGGGCACGTTGGCCTCGCCGGCGATGGCGCGGGCGAGCAGGGTCTTGCCGGTGCCGGGCGAGCCGACCAGCAAAGCGCCCTTGGGGATCTTGCCGCCCAATCGAGCGAACTTGGTCGGGTCCTTCAAAAAGTCGACGATCTCCTGCAGTTCCTCGCGCGCCTCGTCGATGCCGGCGACGTCGTCGAAGGTGACGCGGCCGTGCTTCTCGGACAGCAACTTGGCTTTCGACTTGCCGAAGCCCATCGCGCCCGAGCCGGCATTCTTCTGCATCTGGCGCATCACGAAGAAGGCGATGCCGAGGATTAGCAGGAACGGCAGCGACTGGTAGAGCAGGATCAGCCACACGCTGGTCTGCTGCTCGGGCTCGGCCGAGAAGGCGACGCCCTTCTCCTTGAGGCGGTCGACCAGTTGCGGGTCCTGCGGCGCATAGGTCTTGAACGCCTCGCCGTTGGTGAGCTCGCCCGAGATCACGTCCTTCTGGATCACGACCTGCTTGACCGAGCCTTCGTCGACCCGGTTCAAAAACTCCGAATAGCCCATCCCGTCGCCGGCCGGCGTGCGGCCGCCGCCGTCGATGATCTGCACGAACAGGACCAGGGCGAGCAGGATCCCGGCCCAGATGAACAGGCTCTTCATCCACGGGTTGCTGGTGCCCTGCGGGTCCTGCTTGTTGGGGTCGTCGGCCATGAATCATCCCTCGAATGGGGTGCCTGGGCGGGAGCCCGGATACGAAGGACGGCCCGCTCAGCACCTCGGCGCCATGCCGAAGCCCCTAGATAGGACATCCGCCGGCATTGGCAATGTAGGAGATCAGGGTGAACGGGGGCTTAGCGGGGCGCGGAAATGCCGCAGCCGGGCGCGGCCGTGGACGGTGCGCTGCTGGAAAGCAGGGCGCGAGAGAAATCTGCTGCTGCAGAAATCTTGCCGCCGTTCCTTTTTGCTGCTACATAAATCGTCGTGATCATCGGCTTCGATCCCGCCAAGCGCGAGCGGAATCTGGCGAAGCACGGCCTCGACCTGGCCGACGCGGCGAAGCTCCTCGCCGGCCGCTGTCTCGAGCGGCTCGACGACCGCTGGGATTATGGCGAGGACCGCTGGGTGAGCGTCGGATGGCTCGAGGGCCAGCTGGCGGTGTGCGTATGGTCGGACTGGGGCGAGCAGGCGAGGGTGATTTCATTGCGGAAGGCGACGGCGGATGAGCAGGCGGAATATTTCAGGGAAATCGGCGGCTGAGACCGAAGCCGAACGGCGCGCCGCATTCGAGGGCGAAATGCCCGAGCTGGGCCGCGACTTCTTCGAAGGCGCGCAGATCCGCGTCGGCGGACGCGTCCTGCGGCCGGCGGACGGGACGCTCACCCGCCGCGGACGCCCGCCGCTCGGCCGGCGGGCGAAGGTGCAGCAGTCGCTGCGTCTGTCGCCCGAAGTGATCGAGCATTTCCGCGCGACCGGGCCCGGGTGGCAGGCCCGGATCGACGAGGTCCTGGCGCGGCATGTGGCGGACGCGGCGCATGGCAAGCGTTCGGCGGTGGCCGAGGAGCGTGAGGAGTATCGGGAGGAGCAGGGCGGGCGCGGCGATAAGGGATGATTCGCCGGCTCATCCGGTCATGCCGGCGACATGGCCCCAGACGAACAGGCCGAGGACGAGCCCGGCCAGCCGGGGAAGGCGAGCGCGAGCGCCAACGCCGGGCGCGGCTTCGGCCGGCCGCGGCGAGGCCGACGGC
>DASZDE010000089.1:0-14706 GCA_035942355.1 Allosphingosinicella sp.
GGATCCTCCTGCTGCTCCGCCTCCAGCTTCGCCAGCGCCTCCGCCTCGAGATCGGGCTCGACCCACTGCGGGCGGCGCCGCCGGCCGCGGCCGCGGCGGCGCCGGCCGCCGCGCGGAAGAAATCGCGCCGCTCGCCGCGCGGCCGCGTGCGTCCTTCCAGGGCCTCGATCGTGACCGTCTCATCCTTCATCGCGGACCTTCCTGATTTCCGACGCGCCCCGCATGCCCGGGCCAAAAGTTGGAAGTCAATCGATTTCGGAAACGGCCCGAAACTTCGGCGGATTCGCACGCCGCGGGTGAACGGCAGGCGAACGCGGCGCAAAAAAGGGCCGCCCCGAAACCGAGGCGGCCCCAATCATTGCCGGATTTGACCTAGCGCTGCTGGTCGCCCCGGTCGGCGCCCTGCTGGCCTTCCCGGTCGGCGCTCTGCTGGCCGCCCGACACACCGCCGGTGCCGCCCTGCTGCGGGCTGCCGGACTGGCCGCCCTGCTGCTGCTGCCCGCCGGATTGTCCGCCCGACTGGCCGCTTTGGCCGCTTTGGCCGCCCTGCTGCTGCTGGCCGACACCCGACTGGCCGCTCTGGCCGCCTTGGTCGGCCTGCTGCTGACGCTCGAACTGGCTGCCCTGGCCGGCCTGGCCGCTCTGCTGCTGGTCGCGATCGAACTGGCTGGCCTGGTCGCCCTGGCCGCCCTGCTGCTGCTGACGGTCCTGGCCGCCCTGGCCGCTTTGACCGCCCTGCTGCTGCTGGCGATCCTGGCCGCCTTGCTGCTGTTGCTGGCGGCCCTGGTCGTTATTGTCTTGATTGGCCATATCTTGGCTCCTCACCTCGGTGCCGGGATTGACACAGATTAGAAACGCCGGGCCGGTGCCCGCGTTCCCCCGGCAAGGCGGCGAGAAACAGGTCCCAAGGGAGTTTGCGGCTGCCCGGCCCGGGCGCCAGCCGAAGCGTTTTTGGCCATCGACTCCGGGGCGGCTCGGCGACTAGGCTGGAGCGCGATGACCTATTGCCTCGGGATGCTGCTGGACGCGGGCCTGATCATGATCGCCGACACTCGCACCAATGCGGGAGTCGACAATTTCTCCTCGTTCAAGAAGCTCCACACCCTCGCCGACGAACCCGACCGCCAGATCTTCGCGTGCACCGCCGGCAGCCTGTCGATGAGCCAGTCGGTGATCGGGCTGATCCAGGAAGGGTTGCCCGCGACCGAGGGCGGCGAGCTGATCCGCGGCGAAATGACGCGGACGCTGAAGGGCGCCACCACGATGTTCCGGGCCGCCCAATTGATCGGCGAGGCGGTGCAGATCGCCAATCTGACGGTCGGGGCGGCGCTGCAGTCGATCAACATCGAGAGCTGGGTGTCGCTGCTGCTCGGCGGACGGATCGGAGATGGGCCGCCAATGCTGTTCCTGATCTACAATGCCGGCAATTTCATCGAATGCACGCCCGAAGTGCCGTTCCTCCAGATCGGCGAGACCAAATATGGCAAGCCGATCCTCGACCGCGGGCTGGGTCATGAGACGCCGCTGCACGAGGCGGTGAAATTCGGCTTCCTGTCGTTCGACAGCGCGATGCGGTCGAACCTCGGCGTGGCCCGGCCGCTCGACCTGATGGTGATGCCGCGGCGGCGGAACGAGCCGGTGCTCACTCGCCGGATCGGCGAGGACGATCCCTATTTCGGCGATTTGTCGGAGCGCTGGGCGCGGTATCTCCATCAGGCGACCGAAAGCATCCCCAACCCGCCGTGGATGCCGGAGTCGGCGGCGGACGAATGAGGCAGCCGGCGCACATGGGCGGAAGCAAATCGCGGCGGCGGCGGGAGGCGCCGGGGAGCTGCGGCTGGACGGACGCCGGCTCCGCCGTCCGAGCGCGCGGTTGAATGTTAACCGCTTTGCGCCCATATCGGTGCGGCTGACGTCGCCTGCGACGGAATTTGACGGCTTCTCGCCTCGCTTCCCTTTCTCGCTTCCTGGCTCGCGCGGTTCGCGCCGCGGACATTGATTCTCAAGCGAAAGGACAGGGCCATGATCGGTACCGTCAAATTCTTCAATTACGACCGCGGCTACGGCTTCATCTCCAACGATGCCGGCGGCGCCGACGCGTTCGTCCACGTGACCGCCGTCGAGGCCGCCGGCCTCAAGAGCCTCAACAAGGACGAGCGCGTGAGCTACGACCTCGAAACCGGCAAGGACGGCAAGAGCTCCGCCGTCAATCTGCAGGCTGCCTGAGCCTTGGCCAAGGAAGAGCTGCTCACCATCGAGGGGCTGATCGACGAGATCTACCCCGATGGGCGCTTCGGCGTGATGCTCGACAACGAGCACCGGATCATCGCCTACACCGCCGGCAAGATGCGGCGCTTCCGCATCCGCTCGGTGGTCGGCGACCGCGTCCACGTCGAGATGACCCCCTACGATCTGACCAAGGGCCGGATCATCTTCCGCGAGAAAACGCCGGGCCAGGGGCCGAGCCAGCGGCGCGGGTTCAGGCGCTAGCACGACACCAACGAACGGCGGCAAGGAGCCGCCCAAGGACCATTATGAACGTACCGACTACCGGCGCCGCGCGCGCCAAACTTTCCCTCCCCTACGGGACGAGGCAGCCGGGCGGGGCCGCTTGCGAGCGCCGCTCACCCACCCTCACCGATCATGAGCTGAGGCGCATCGTCGCCGGCATGATCGGATGAGTAGCGGCCCCTTCCGTCAGTGGCGGGAGGGGCTTTTGATCTGGAGACCGGACATGTCGAGAATCCCCGTCAAGCCCTACCTCCTCGCCAAGGATGAGGAAGGCAATTTCCGCATCACGGTGCGGGAGACGCGCTACAACAGCCAAGGCTATCCGTTGATCACCGCGACCCCGGTCGAAGGCGCGTTCAAGACCGCGACTGCGGCGCGCGCCCATGCCAAGGAGCATTTCGGAGCCGAAGCCGGGCAGTTCGCGGTAAAGTAACGCCGATCCACCAGGCGCAGCCCAGGGGGGACGACCTCCGATAACGGACCGGTCGCAGCCGGTGCGTGCGTGGATCGTGGCAGGCAGGTCCGCGGCTCGGCACGGATGCCGTCCGCGGAAGTGGACGAAGTTGACGGCTGAAACAGAGTTCGGAGCCTTTGCCCAGGGGCGCGCATCCGGGGTTTTGGGGCGGCGGCTGGCGGCGTGGGAGCTGCGGCGCGGCAGCGAAGTTCATGAAGTTCACCCCGGATCGGGGTCCGGCGCAGGCTGAATGGCACCAATGGCACGAAAGGCACATGGAAAGCCGGAGCGTGTTCCTCCCTCTC
Source organism: Allosphingosinicella sp. (assembly GCA_035942355.1). GTDB lineage: Bacteria > Pseudomonadota > Alphaproteobacteria > Sphingomonadales > Sphingomonadaceae > Allosphingosinicella. The sequence goes on from DASZDE010000089.1 coordinate 3,271, forward strand.
GTAGGGGCGGCGGCGTGGGACGCGGCGCGACGGCCTCGAAAGAGGTGCAGGCAAATCGCTGGAACATATCATGAACATGACACAGGAGGCGCCGCGATGCAAGCGGTTCGGCTTGACGGCGAACCCTGCCAGTCCTACTGTGAAACCATGAAGAACGTCACAGTTTCGCTCGACGACGAGACCTACCGGGCGGCGCGGATCAAGGCGGCGGAGGCCGGGCGCTCGCTCTCGGCGCTGGTGCGCGACTATCTGCAGGGGCTCGGCTCGGGCGAGAGCGAGTTCGAGCGGCTGCACCGCGAAGAGCTGGAGCTGCGCAAGCAGATCAAAGGCTTCAGCGCGAGCGATCGCATGAGCCGCGACGAGGTGCATGATCGTGCCCGCGCGCGAACGGAATGGCGCGAGGCCGGTCTTGACGGCCTTCCTTGACACCAACGTCCTGCTTTATTCGATCAGCGACCGGCCGGGGGAGCGGGCGAAGGCCGAGCGGGCGCAGGCGCTGGTCGACAAGGGCGGTTTTGCGCTTTCCATGCAGGTGCTGCAGGAATTCTATTGGCAGGCCACGAAGCCGAACCGGCAGTGGGCGCTGCCCCCTGAGACTGCACGGCGGATGATCGAGACCTGGCGGCGCTTTCCGGTGCAGGAGACGACGCTCAAGCTGCTCGACCTCGGCTTCGCGATCCAGGCGCGGCACCGGTTCAGCTTCTGGGACAGCATGATCCTCGCCGCCGCCAGGGCGCAGGGCTGCGATGTGGTGTGGACCGAGGACATGGACGACGGCCGGATCGTCGAGGGGATGCGGGTGGCGAATCCGTTTCGGTAGAGCGGATCGAAGGGGTACTTCGATCCGGTACTGGCGAACTGGACGGCGCTCGGGCACCATGATCCCATGCACCCGCCGCTTTGCCTCGCCCTCTCCTTCGCCGCCACAGCCGCGCTCGGCGCCTGCGCATTGCACGCGCCGCTGGTCGTGCGGCCGGGCGCCGATCTGGCCGCGCTCGCTTCGGAGGACGGCGATCCTCGGGACCATTGCTGGATAGAGGCCGGAGGCCGCCGCCTTCCGCTCCACGCGGTCGAACCCGACTCCCAGGCCTGGCGCGGGCGCAAGGTGACGCTGGAGCTGTCCGATCCGAGGATTCCGTACAAATGCATTGGCGGAGCCGTGTTCGTCCTGCAGCGGGCGGGGGCGACGGTCGTGAACTGGACCGGCTTCATCTCGGAGCCGCGGCGGGAATAGTTTGGGGTTCGCCCAGCGAAAGGCGATCCTCTGGCTGAACTCTAGTTAGGTAGCGCATCTCAGGCGTGTGTATTCCCCGAATTGCAGCTTCCGGGACAGCATGATCCTCGCCGCCGCCAGGGCGCAGGGGTGCGATACGGTTGGGACCGAGGAGATGGGCGACGGCCGGATCATCGAGGGAATGCGGGTGGCGGATCCGTTTCGGTGAGGCGACGATTGCGCTTCGCTAAGCCGCCTCGGATCGGTCGAGCGGGTAAGGCTGGACCAGCGCGTCGGCCGGCAGGCCGAGGCCGTCATGGAGCCGTCGGATCATCGCCAGCGTCAGCGGCCGCTTGCGCGCCATCACCTCGGACACGCGCCCGCGATCGCCGATCAGCGGCCGCAGCGCCGCCCGGTCGAGCCCGCGCTGCTCCATCGCGAACTGGACCAGCGCGATCGGATCGGGCGCCTCGATCGCGTGATGCTCCGCCTCATAGGCTTGAACGAGCGTGACGAGCACGTCGAGCCGGTCGCCCTGCGGCGTGCCGGGCCGCGCCGCGATCAGGCTCGCGACCTCCGCCAGCGCGGTTTCGTAATCCTGTTCCGTGCGGATGGGACTCACCTCGACCATCAGACCCTCTCTATGTCCAGCCTGTCATATTCGGCATGCGTTCCAACGAAACGGATGTAGACCGTGTGGAAGGCGAAATTGATGTAAGCGGCGAGCCGGTATTTGTTGCCGGCGATGTTGAACACGACCCGTTCTCCCACGATGCTCGCCGTGCCGAACTGCGCCTTCACATCGGCGAAATGCCGCCAGGACGCGGTCCGCACGATCGCATACCATGCCTTCAGCGGCTGCTCGCTGTCGCCGCGGCCGTGCTTTCCCCAATGCTCCCGCGACCGCTTGAGGGCGATCACCCGCATGGCCCAGCATAGCCCGATCCCAATTTGGGATCAAGACGGCGATGGCCTTGCCGGACCGCCGTTTCGCGATCGAGGCGCGGCACCGCTTCAGCTTCTGGGACAGCATGATCCTCGCCGCCGGCAAGGCGCATGGCTGCGAGGTGGTTTGGACCGAGGACATGGACGACGGCCGGATCGTCGAGGGGATGCGGGTGGCGAATCCGTTTCGGTGAGTGCGGATCGAAGTGGTACTTCGATCGGGGGCTGATTATTACTAGAAAGATTCTTTGCTCGAGAGTACAGCCATAGAAGAATCGTCTTCCACTAAATTGAACTTTTGCGAGAGCAGGACATGGCGATTGTTGTACTGGATCCAGGGCATGGCGGACCCACGAAGATCGGGGATTCAAGCCCGAACAACGCGACTGGACAGAGCGGCCTCAAAGAGAAAGCGGTCACCCTCGACATCGCAAAACGCGCGCAAAAGCTACTTGCCGCTGACGGAATCGACGTGCGCCTGACGCGATCGTCCGACAAGAATCTCGGGCTAGAGGATCGAGCCGGCGTGGCTAAGGCAGCCAAGGCGGACGCCTTTGTTTCGATTCATTTCAACGGCTTCGATGGGGTCGCGCAAGGTACGGAAACCTGGCACCACAGGAGCGCGTCTCCCGACTCACGCGCCTTGGCGCACACTGTCCAGGCGGCCGTGCAGAAAGCGACCGCGCTGAAGGACCGCGGCGTCAAGAAGGCGGGGTTTGCGGTTCTGCGCCCGAGCTTCCATCACGCCGCCACCGCGGCCTGCCTCGTCGAGATAAGCTTCATGGATATCGCCGCGGAGGAAGCGCGTCTGAAGACTGATCCTTACAAAGACAATGTCGCCAAGGCCATTGCCAGCGCGATCAGAGGGTGGCTCGTCGCCGATCAACGAAGTTAGCCCACGCAACCCCCCTTCGTTCGCGCAAGACGTTAAGGCATGAAGGACGCCGTCAGTTGAAAATCGCTAAGTGCCGGCGATTCATTGCTCAGGCGAAGAGACCGGGCGTCGACCACCCGACGGGGCAACCGTTCCCTCAGGCATGCTCGCGGACCTCGACCTTACCGGCGCCCTCGTGCCGCCGGCCGACGAGGATGGTCACGTCCCGTCCCAAAGCCGCGAGGCAGCGCATCAGCCTGTCTTCGCTCACTCCGGCGAAGCGGCCGCGCAGGATGTTGGACAATTTGGGCTGGGTGATTCCCATGCGGGCCGCAGCCTCTCCCTGCTTCAGGCCAAGTTCGCGGACGGTCCGTTGGATCTCCAGCGCGAGCCGCGATTTGACCTGGAGCTCCTCCGCGTCGGGCAGGCCGAGATCGGCGAAAATGTTGCCGTCCGCCGGCGTGATGTGTGCGACCGTCATCTTACTTTCCTTCCGCATCCTCTCGCGCTGCCTTGAGGCGCTGCTCGATCAGCTTCTTGTCGGGCCGGGGCAGCTCGCTGCCTCGCGGCGACTTCTTCTGGAAGCAGAGGAGCACGTAGATCACTCCGGCGTAACGCAGCGTGTACACGGCGCGATAGGTGTCGCCGTCATGCCGCTCGATCAGCTCGAACACGGCCGCGCCAAAGCTTTTCAGCGGTTTGGCCCCTTCCGGATGCTCGCCCATCTGCGCGACGTAGAGGCCGTGACCGAACTCCGCGACGACCTCGCGCGGCATCGCCATCAACTCCTCACGACTGCTGCCTAGCCATCGAACCTCGCGCATTCGCTGATCCTGCTCAATCCTTTATGCCTGTTTGGGTATAAAGTCAAGCTCGCTGTCACGGCGGCTGCGCCAGTTCGGGTCGGATCGTCCCCCGGACGATCCTCGAACATGCGGCGCATGTTCGACCCGAACTCCCCTCCACCATGCTGCGCCAAGGCTACGCATGGTCCCCCTCACCGAGCTGCTCGGGGAGGAATTAGACGAGCCGTGACTGCTTCACCGCCGCTTCGATGAAGCTGGCGAAAAGCGGATGGGGCTCGAACGGCTTCGACTTCAATTCCGGATGAAACTGCACCCCGACGAACCACGGATGATCCGGCCTCTCCACAATCTCCGGCAATGCCCCGTCGGGGCTCATGCCGCTGAAGACGAGGCCGCCGCGCTCCAGTGCGCTCTTATAGTGCACGTTGACCTCGTAGCGGTGGCGGTGGCGCTCCGAGATGACGTCCTCGCCGTAGATGGTGCGGGCGACGCTGTTGCCACCCAAACGAGCCTCATAGGCGCCGAGCCGCATGGTGCCGCCTAGGTCGCCGTTCGCGTCGCGGCGCTGGGCGAGGCCCTCGGGGGTCATCCATTCGGTGATCAGGCCGACGACCGGCTCGGCGCAGGCGCCGAATTCGGTGCTGCTCGCCCCCGTTATGCCGGCCGTGTTGCGGGCGCCCTCGATGCAGGCCATCTGCATGCCGAGGCAGATGCCGAAGAAGGGGACGCGGCGCTCGCGGGCGAACTGGACCGAGGCGATCTTGCCCTCGCTGCCGCGCTCGCCGAAGCCGCCGGGCACGAGGATGGCGTGCATCGGCTCCAGCTGCGGGGCGACCTCGGCGTCGGAATGCTCGAACAGTTCGGCGTCGAGCCAGCGTATGTTGACCTTGACGCGGTTGGCGATGCCGCCATGGACCAGCGCCTCGGTCAGCGACTTGTAGGCGTCCTGCAGGCCGACATATTTGCCGACCACGCCCACCGTCACCTCGCCCTCGAAATTGTCGAGCCGGTCGACGATGTCGTCCCAGCGCTCGAGGTCGGGCGCGGGCGCGTCCTCGATGCCGAACGCGCGCAACACCTCGGCGTCGAGGCCCTCCCGATGATATTGGAGCGGGACCGCGTAGATCGACTTGGCGTCGAGCGCGGGGATGACCGCTTCCTTCCTGACGTTGCAGAATTGGGCGATCTTGGCGCGCTCGCCTTCGGGCAAAGGCCGGTCGACGCGGCACAAAAGGACGTCGGGCTGGATGCCGAGGCTGGTGAGGTCGCGCACGCTATGCTGGGTCGGCTTGGTCTTCAGCTCGCCGGCGGCGGCGATATAGGGGATGAGGGTGGTGTGGATCGAGACGGTGCGGTTGCCGGCGCCGGGCCCGTTCCTGAGGTCGTTGCGGAGCTGGCGGATCGCCTCGATGAACGGCAGGCTCTCGATGTCGCCGACGGTGCCGCCGATCTCGCAGATCACGAAATCGTGGCCGTCGGTGTCGGCGAGCGCGAACTCCTTGATCGCATTGGTGACATGGGGGATGACCTGGACGGTGGCGCCGAGATAGTCGCCGCGGCGCTCCTTGGCGATGATGCCCTGGTAGATGCGGCCGGTGGTGACGTTGTCCGACTGGCGGGCGGGGACGCCGGTGAAGCGCTCGTAATGGCCAAGGTCGAGGTCGGTCTCGGCGCCGTCGTCGGTGACGTAGACCTCGCCATGCTGGTAGGGGCTCATGGTGCCCGGATCGACGTTGAGATAGGGGTCGAACTTGCGGATCCGGACCTTGTAGCCGCGCGCCTGGAGGAGGGCGGCGAGGCTGGCGGCCATCAGGCCCTTGCCGAGGCTGGAGACCACGCCGCCGGTGATGAAAATGAACCGCGCCATGGGAGGTTAGGCTTAAAGCGCGGGCGGCGGCAAGGGCAAGCGGGAGAATCGCCGGAGGCGAAATTAATCGTCGTCCCAGCGCAGGCTGGGACCCCAGCGAGAAAGCGTCGTGGGGGTGAGCGCCTGTGCGAGCCCCCTCTGGGACCCCAGCCTTCGCTGGGGTGACGTTACTGGGCGAGCGGAACGTCGGTCGAGTTGGCGGGAGCGGCGGCGTTGCCGGCGGCGGCGGCGGCGCCGGCGAGCGGATCGCCCTCGGCGAGCGGGACCTGGCCTGGGACCGGCGCGAGCTCGCCGACCGGCGCCGGGGCGGCGGGCGGAGCCGCGGCCACCGACGGGTCGATCGTCGCCGGGGCGCGGTCGACCGCGGCCAAGCCCGCCAGCACGATCGACAGCAGCACGAACAGGGCGGCGAGGACGGCGGTGGCTCGGGTCAGGAAGTCGGCGGCGCCGCGCGCGGTCATCAGCCCCGAGGTCGAGCCGCCGACGCCGAGGCCGCCGCCCTCCGAGCGCTGCATCAGGATGACGGTGACCATCGCGGCGGCGACCAAAGTCTGGACGATGAGCAGGAAGGTGAACATAAGATGATCCCATCAAAGTGGTACTTTGATGGGGTCCCTGACTAGAGTTGAGTTGAGGGGCATCTAGGCGAAGCGGCTGTGCTGTTCAACCTGTCGCGTCATTCCCGCGAAAGCGGGAATCCCGCTATTCTTTCGGACCTCGAGCAGGAAAAGAAGCGGGATTCCCGCTGTCGCGGGAATGACGAGTGTCGTTCAATGCCTCGCGGCGGCCTCGATGATCGGGACGAACTCGGCGGCGGTGAGGCTGGCGCCGCCGACCAGGGCGCCGTCGACGTCGCCGACCGCGAACAGCGACGCGGCATTGTCGGGCTTGACCGAGCCGCCGTAGAGGATGCGGATGCGGCCGCCGCGCTCGCCGAACCAGTCGGCGAGGAAGGCGCGGATGGCGGCATGCATCTCGGCGACGTCGGCCGGCGTGGCGACCCTGCCGGTGCCGATCGCCCAGATCGGCTCGTAGGCGACGACCAGCTCGCCGTCGCCGCCGGCGTCCGGCACCGAGCCGCGGAGCTGGGCGGTGACCCGCTCGACCGCCCTCCCAGCCTCGCGCTCGGCCTCGCTCTCGCCGACGCAGACGATCGCCTGCAGGCCGTGGCGCTGGGCGGCCTCGGCCTTGGCGCGAACCTCGTCGTCGCTTTCATGCTGCTCGGCCCGCCGCTCGGAATGGCCGACGATGACGAGCCGCGCGCCGGCCTCCTTGAGCATCAAAGCCGACACGCTGCCGGTATGGGCGCCATGGTCCTTGGCATGGCAGTCCTGGGCGCCGACTGGCAGGCCGCCCGAGCGGGCGATGGCGGGGGCGATCAGGGTGAAAGGCGGGCACAAGGCGACGTCGGCGCCGGCCGCCCGGCGCGCGGCCGCGGCGATGGCGGCGACCTCGCTCAGCTGGTGGAGGCTGCCGTTCATTTTCCAGTTGCCGACGATGAGCTTGCGACGCACGTGCACGATTCTCTCCATCCCGTGCCCCCGCGCCTAGCAAGCGGCGAGCCCCGCGCCAAGCTTGCCGCGGCCCCGACGCCTTTCTATGACGGCCCTGCCTTCAGCTCGCATCCGGGATCGCCATGTTCTCCTTCTTCCGCCGCGGCATCACGTCCAAGATCATGCTCGGCGTGCTCGCGCTCGGCCTGTTCGCGATCGTCGCGACCGGCTTCGGCACCGACGGCATGGGCGTGGGGGGCCTCGCCGCGAGCGGCGACACCGTGGCGAGCGTGGAGGGCGAGCCGATCAGCTCGGCCGAACTGATCGACCAGGCCAACCGCCAGCTCGAGACCGCCCGCCAGGCACAGCCGGAGCTCGACATGGCCGGCTTCCTCAAAGGCGGCATGCTCGAGGACATCCTCAGCCAGATGATCGCGTCGCGGGCGCTGGTCGCCTTCGGGCGGGAGCAGGGCCTGGCCGCGTCGAAGAAGATGATCGATGCCGAGATCGCCGCCGTCCCCGCTTTCCGCAACCTTGCCGGCCAGTTCGACCCGAATGCGTTCCGCGCCGCGCTCGCCCGCGAGAGGGTGACCGAGCAGGTGCTGCGCGAGGATTTGGCCGGCTCGCTTATCCACCGGCAGATATTGCTGCCCGCGGCCGGATCGCCCAAGGTGCCGCAGGGCATGGCGCTGCAATATGCGTCGCTGCTGCTCGAGCAAAGGACCGGCGCGGTCGGCCTCGTGCCCGCCCGCGCGATGGGACCCGGCACGCCCCCGACCGACGCCGAGGTCGCCGCTTATTACCGCGACAACCAGGCGCGCTACACCATTCCCGAGCGGCGCGTGCTGCGCTATGCGACGATCGGAGCCGAGCAGGTCGCGCAGGCGGCGCAGCCGAGCGAAGCCGAGGTCAACGCCTTCTACCAGCGCAGCGCCGCCCGCTACGGGCCGAAGGAGACCCGGACGCTGAGCCAGGTGGTGCTTCCCGACCAGGCGGCGGCGCGGGCGTTCGCCGCCAAGCTCGCCGCCGGCACCAGCTTCGCCCAGGCGGCGTCGGAGGCCGGCTTCAGCGTCGAGGACATTCGCGTCGGCGAGCAGAGCAAGTCGGCCTTCACCAACCTGACCTCGGCCGCGATCGCCGACGCCGCCTTCGCCGCCGCCGAGGGCGCCACGATCGGACCGACCCAGTCGCCGCTCGGCTGGCATATCGTTCGCGTCGACGGCATCGCGCGCCAGCCGGCGACGCCGCTGGCGGCGGTGCGCGGCGAGATCGAGCGGCAGATCGGCCAGCAGAAGCAAAGCGCCGCGCTGAGCGCGCTCGTTGCCCGGATCGAGGATGCGATCGGCGAGGGTTCGACGCTCGACGAAGTGGCGCGGGCGGAAAAGCTCAATGTCCGCGAGACGCCGCCGATCACCGCCGCCGGGGTACAGGTCGAAAATCCAGGCTGGCGCGCGCCCGAGATCACGCCATTGCTCAAGACCGCGTTCGACATGAGCCCGGACGACGACCCGATCGTCGAGACGCTCCAGGCGGACCAGCGCTTCGCGGTGGTGGCGGTGAGCCGGGTGGTGCCGGCCGCCGCGCCGCCGCTGGCGCGGATCGCGGCGCGGGTGCGGGCGGACCTGATCGCGCGCCGCGCCGCCGACCGCGCGCGCGCGGTGGCGACCGCGATCGTCGCCAAGATCAACGCCGGCACGACCGCCCGCCAGGCCTTTGCCGAAGCGAGGCTGCCGCTGCCGCCGGTGGAGAGCGTGACGGTGCGCCGGATCGAGATCGCCCGCCCCGACCAGCCGGTGCCGCCGCCGCTGCTGATGCTGTTCAGCCTGCCGCAGGGCAAGGCGCGGATCCTGCGGGCGCCCGGCGGCGAGGGCTGGTTCGTGGTCCATCACGAAAAGCAGGTGCCCGGCAATGCGGCGACCTCGCCGGGTCTGGTCGAGGCGACCCGCACCCAGTTCGAGCGCGTGCTGGGCGAGGAATATGCCGATCAGTTCGGCCGCGCGGTCGAGGCCGGGATGGACGTCGAACGCAAGCCGGACGGGATCCGCACCGTGCGCCGGCAGCTGCTGGGGCCCGGGGCGCAATAGCGGCGCCGTCGCGCCTCGATCGGCGGTCCGTCGCGCTGTACCGCTGGATCCGGAGCTCCGCCCGGACGCGCGTGCTGGAGGTGCCGTGATCCTGGTCGTCGACAATTACGACAGCTTCACCTGGAACATCGTCCACTATTTGTGCGAGCTCGGTGCCGAGGTCGAGGTGGTGCGGAACGACGAGCTTACCGCCGCCGAGGCGATGGCGGGGGGAGCGCGGGCAGTGCTGATCTCGCCTGGGCCGGGGCGGCCGGAGGATGCGGGGATTTCGCTCGCTTTGGTCGCCGGCTGCGCGGCGGCGCGGCGGCCGCTGCTCGGCGTGTGCCTCGGCCACCAGGCGATCGGGTTCCATTTCGGCGGCCGCGTCGTGCCGGCACCGCAACCGATGCACGGCAAGACCTGTCCCGTGGAGCATGACGGCAGCGGAGTGTTCGAGGGCATAAAGTCGCCGTTCACTGCCACCCGCTACCATTCGCTCACCGTGGCGGCGGACTCGCTGCCGGCCTGCCTGGCGGTGAATGCCACGGCGGCAGACGCAACCGTGCAGGGCCTGCGCCATCGCGAGCTCCCGATCCACGGCGTCCAGTTCCACCCTGAGAGCGTGGCGAGCGAATTCGGGCATGCCCTGCTCGGCAATTTCCTGAGACTTGCAGGGGGTGCTTGACAGCGTCCGAAACGTTTCCTACACGTTCCCTAAACGTTCCGAAGGGGTGCCGGACATGCTGACGCGCAAGCAACATGAGCTTCTGGTCTACATCAACGAAGAGCTTGGAAAGACGGGGGTGTCGCCCTCGTTCGAGGAGATGAAGGAAGCGCTCGACCTCAAGTCGAAATCGGGCGTCCACCGGCTGATCTCGGCGCTCGAGGAGCGGGGCTTCATCCGGCGGCTGCCCAACCGGGCGCGCGCGCTCGAAATCCTGCGCATGCCCGACAAAGCGGGGGGCAACGTCGTGCCGCTGCGCACCGCGGCCGCGACGCCGCCGGCCGCAGCCAACGACGTCATCGAGCTTCCCCTCCACGGCCGGATCGCGGCCGGCACGCCGATCGAGGCGCTGCAGGGGACCGACATGATCGCGGTGCCCGCGGCCCTGCTTGGGCCGGGCGAGCATTATGCGCTCGAAGTGGCCGGCGATTCGATGGTCGAGGAGGGGATATTGGACGGCGATTTCGCGCTGATCCGGCGCCAAGACACGGCTCGCGACGGCGAGATCGTGGTGGCCTTGGTCAATAACGAGGAAGCGACCTTGAAAACCTTCCGCCGCGAAGGCCAGATGATCCGGCTCGACCCCGCCAACCGCCGCTACGATCCGCAGCGCTACCGGCCCGAGCAGGTCCAGATCCAGGGCCGGCTTTCCGGGCTGCTCCGGCGCTACTGAGGCGGACGTAACCCGTCATCCCGGCGCAGGCTTGGATCCCGGCGGGTAAAGGCGCAGTCACCCTCCGAGGCCCCGGCCTGCGCTGGGGCGACGTCCAGGCAAAGGAGCATCGCCATGGCAAGGCTGAATTATGTCGAGCTGCCGTCGCGCGACATCGCCGCGGCCAAGGCGTTTTACGAGCGCGCTTTCGGCTGGAGCCTGACCGATTTCGGGCCCAGCTATGCGGCGACGCTGACCGGCGATACCGATATCGGGCTGCAAGGCGACATGGCGGACGCGACCGCGGCGCCGCTCGCGGTGATTGAGGTCGAGGACCTCGAGGCGGCGCTGGCGGCGGTGAGCGGAGCCGGCGCCCGGATCATCCGGCCGATCATTGCCTTTCCGGGCGGGCGGCGGTTCCACTTCGTCGACCCCAACGGCAACGAGCTCGCGGCGGTCGAAGCCGACTGAAGCGGCCGGCCACGCGCGGCGGTCGCCGGCCTTTGGAGAGGTTTATTGCGGGGTAAGCGACGGCATAGCCGGCTTTCCCGCGCGGCCGCTTTGAGCTATGAGAGTCGCGGGGATGGGAGATAGTCGCCGGAAACGGCAGCTGTCGGCGAAGCGCCTCGGGCCATCCGGGGCGCTTCGTTTTTGCGGACCTCCCATTTTTTCGCGGAACCCTTTGTAGGGACGTACGTTTCTACCTTACCCCCCCACGGGGGTCAGCCCCCCCCCCGCTGACCGCCACAGAGCCCCGGCCGGAAACGGCCGGGGCTTTTTCATTTCGGCCCATTCGTTC
>DASZDE010000090.1:0-6359 GCA_035942355.1 Allosphingosinicella sp.
GTCGCGGGGAGGGGCCGAGGCGGTCCGGCTGCCGGTCGATCTGTGCGCGGCCTATTGGCATTTCCTGCTGCTGGTCTGGCTGATCATGCTGGGGCTGATGATATCGACCTGAACGTTCGGAGTAGCCGATGTCGACCGTGATCCATCAAGGCGAAAGGGCAGGGGGGCCGCCCGTCAAGCTGCGCGAGTTCGCGAGCGACTGGGCCACCGATCAGGAGGTGTTCAAGCAGGTCCACTGGGGCAAGGCCATGATGTGGATCTTCCTCCTTTCGGACACCTTCGTCTTCTCCTGCTTCCTGACCTCCTACATGACCATGCGCGCGTCCGTGACGGTGCCGTGGCCCAACCCCAGCGAGGTGTTCGCGCTCACCATCGCCGGCCAGTCGATCCCGCTCATCCTGATCGCGATCATGACCTTCGTGCTGATCAGCTCGAGCGGCACGATGGCGATGGCGGTGAATTTCGGCTACCGCCGCAACCGCAAGGTCACCGCCGCCTTGATGCTCGCCACCGCCCTGCTCGGCGCGACCTTCGTCGGCATGCAGGCGTTCGAATGGTCCAAGCTGATCCACGAGGGCGTGCGGCCGTGGGGAAATCCGATGGGCGCGGCGCAGTTCGGCGCGTCCTTCTTCATGATCACCGGCTTTCACGGCCTCCACGTCTCGGCCGGCGTGATCATGCTGCTGATCGTCGCGCTGAAGGTGCTGCGCGGCCATTACGACCGGTCGGGCGATTATAGCGCCGTCGAGATCGCCGGCCTCTACTGGCACTTCGTCGATCTGGTCTGGGTGTTCATTTTCGCTTTCTTCTATCTGTGGTGAGGGTGACGCGATGAATCACATGCCCGAGCACGCCCATCCCGCCCCGGCCGCCCCGGCCCACGCCGCCCATGCGGCCGTGGCTCCGGCCGCGCACGATGCCGGCCAGCAGCACCCGCTCGGCGTCTATTTCAAGGTGTGGGGCCTGCTGTTCGTGCTGAGCGCGCTGTCCTACGCGGTCGATTATTTTCAGGCCGAGGGGGTGATGCGCTGGGTGCTGATCCTCCTGTTCATGTTCCTGAAGGCCGGCCTGATCATCGCCATTTTCATGCACATGGCGTGGGAGCGGCTGGCGCTGATCTATGCCATCCTGGTGCCGCCGCTGGCGTTGCTGACCTTGGTCTGGCTGATGCTGATCGAATCGGACTACACTTTCTGGACCCGGATCCTGTTCTTCGACGGGGGTGGCTGATGGACGGTTGGGAATGGACCAAGGTCGGCACCTCGATCGGCGGCGCGCTCGCTTTGGCCCTGGCCGGCTATTGGTTTGCCGGCCAGGTGGTGGCGCCGGACTATCCCGAGCGGCGTGGCTATCAGGTGGAGGGCGTGGCCCCGGTCGACCTTGCTGCCATGCAGCGGGCGTGGCCGGCCGGCATGCAGCAGCCGGACGACCCCAGCGACCTGCGCGGCTATATGGCCAATATCGAGAAAGCGGTGCTGCCGGCTCCGCCGACCGGGGCCGCGGGCGCGGGTCCGGCCGCGCCGGTCGATCTCGGCACCCTGCTCGCGGGCGCCGACCCGGCCCGGGGCAAGGGCGCCGCCCGCACCTGCGGCAGCTGCCACACGTTCGAAGCGGGCGGCCCCGACCGGGTCGGTCCCAATCTGTGGGCGGTGGTCGGCCGCCCGGTCGCCGGCAAGGGCGGCTATGCCTATTCGGCCGCGCTAGCCGGCCATGGCGGTGCCTGGACCTACGAGCAGCTCGACGCCTACCTGGCCAGTCCGGCCAAGGCGATCCCGGGCAACAAGATGGCGTTCAACGGCATCCGCAACCCGCGCGACCGGGCCAATCTGCTCGCCTATCTCGGCACGCTCAACGCCACGCCCGCGCCTTTCCCGGCGCCGAAGGCCGCGCCGCCGGAAGCGGGCGGAGCGCCGACCGCGAGCCGCTGAGCCTGGCGCCCGACCGGGGCGGGAATCACAGCTCGACCACCACCACCGAGACGTTGTCCACGCCGCCGGCGTCGAGCGCGGCCCGGACGAGCGCGTCGGCCGGATCGGGGCTGCCGCTTGCCAGCAGCCGCGCAATCCCGTCGTCGCCGACCATGTTGGTGAGCCCGTCCGAGCACAACAGGAGGCGCGCTCCCGGCATGACCGCGACCCGCGCGACGGACGGCTCGAACGCGGCGGCCGTCCCTCCCCCGAGATAGCGGGTGAGGATATGGCCGCCGAGCGCGTGGTCGTTGCTGATCTGCGCGAGCCGGCTGTCCGTCATCAGATAGGCGCGGCTGTCGCCGAGGTTGAAGACCAATGCGGTGTCGCCGTGGAGCACCGCGCCGACCATCGTCGTGCCCATGCCGCCCAGCGCCGGATCCCGCGCCATTGCCTCGTGCAGCGCCGCATTGGCGCCCGCCAGCGCCCATGCCGCGTCCGCCGCATCGGCCAACGTCGGCATCAGCGGCGCGAGGAACGCCACGGCGAGCGCGCTGGCGACCTCGCCGGCGGCGTGCCCGCCCATGCCGTCGGCGACCAGCGCCCAGCCGCCGTCGCCGGCGATCGCGCCGTGCCAGGAGTCATCGTCCCCGCGCGAGGTCCAGCCGGGGACGGCGCAGACGTCTTCATTGGCCTCGCGGACGTGGCCGACATGGGTCCGGGCCCAGCATCTGTGCAGCTTGCCGCTCGCCAACGGAGCACCTTCTTTCGGCATCGCCGCCGGCACCCGATCGCCGGGCCGCGGGTCATGCCGGCGTGGGTAGCACAAGCGGTGGAATTGGTGGAGCCGAGGGGGATCGAACCCCTGACCTCTGCAGTGCGATTGCAGCGCTCTCCCAGCTGAGCTACGGCCCCGCGCCCGACCTGGATCCCGTGCCGGGAGCCCGCGGCGAAGGGGCTCCCAATAGCGGCGCTTCCGGCCCCGCGCAATGCGGCAATTTGCCGCGCCCTGCCCCCTGGTCGTTCCGCCGCCGTGCCGCCACGCACTGGCTCTCGCAGCGGAACGGCGCCCTCCTCCGCTTCGTTTAACGGGCGGATCGCGAGGCGCGGATCGGCCGCGCCCTGTAGCGCGAACCATCAACCTTAGGAGGATTTCATGGGCAATCAACGCGGCGATGACCGTTACGGCGGCGGCAACCGCTCCGGCGGCGACGACCGATGGCGCGATCGCGACCCGGGCAGCAACTATGGCGGCGGCGACTGGAGCGGCGGCAGGCCGCGCGGCGAGGAGGATCGCGGCTTCTTCGAGCGCGCCGGCGAGCAGGTCCGTTCCTGGTTCGGCGACGATGACGACGAGCGCGGCCGCGGCGGCGGGCGCTTCGAGCGCGGCTCTTCCGGGCGGGGCGGCTCCGACAGCTTCGGCGGCGGCTGGGGCAACCAGCAGGGCGAGAGCTGGAACCGCGATCGGCCGGGCGTCGCCTCCGGCGGCTACGGCTCCGGCCGCGATTATGCCAACGACTGGGGCAGCGGCGACCGCTCGCGTTCCGACGAGGGCGGCTATGCCCGCGATTACCAGGCCTCGGGCGGCGGCAGCGACCGCTTCGAAGGCGGGTTCGGCCAGGAGAGCCGGGCGAGCGAGACCTGGGGCGGCTCCGGCTTCGGCGGCGGCACCGACCATGGCCGCCGGTTCGATCGGGTCGACGCCGGCAGCACCGGCAGCCACGGCGCGCATCCGATGTCCTCGCCGGTCGGCGGCGCCTACGGGGCCGGCTACGGCGCCTCGGCCGGCGGCGGCTATGGCAGCTCCGCGCGGACCGCGGCGATGCTCGGCGGCGGCGGCGGCCGCGGCGCCTCTTCCGGCGGCGGCTTCGGCGGCGGCCGGGGCGGCGGCATCCACGACCCCCATTATTCCGAATGGCGCAACCGGCAGATCGAGCAGCTCGACCGCGACTATGAGGAATATCGGCGCGAGCATCAGTCGAAGTTCGAGCAGGAGTTCGGCGGCTGGCGCGAGAAGCGGCAGGGCCAGCGCAGCTCGCTGAGCCGCGTCACCGAACATATGGAAGTGCTCGGCTCGGATGGCCAGCATATCGGCACCGTCGACAAGGTCCGCGGCGACCGCATCATCCTCACCAAGAGCGACGAGAATGCGGGCGGCCGGCACCATTCGATCCCCTGCTCGTGGATCGACAGCGTCGACGACAAGGTGCGGGTCGACAAGACCGCCGAGGAGGCGACGAATGCGTGGCGCGACGAGGAGCGCAACCAGGCGCTGTTCGAACGCGAGGACCCGGGCAGCGAGGGTCCGCACATGCTGAACCGCAGCTTCTCGGGCACCTATCGCGATCGCGACGAATAGCGCGATCAGACCTCCCTCTGGCCCGGCCGGTGCCCCCTTCCGGCCGGGCCTTTTTTGACTCCTCGGGCCATTCGGGCGCAAGCCGGTCTGCCGTGACGGGGCGCATCGGGATGCCCGGGGTCACGGCATCGGGAAGGACAACGGACATGACCGGCACGCGCGCCTGGCACCTCGCATCGCGGCCTTCGGGCCTGCCCGACATGAGCCATTTCGAGCTCAAGGAGCTCGAGCTGCCGCCGCTCGAGGACGGGATGGTGCGGGTCGAGAATAGCTGGCTGTCGGTCGATCCCTATATGCGCGGGCGGATGAACGACGTGAAAAGCTATGTGCCGCCGTTCGAGGTGGGCGCGCCGCTGCAGGGCGGGGCGGTCGGCAAGGTGGTCGAATCGCGCTCGCCGCACATGCAGGTCGGCGACACGGTCTTCCACATGCTCGGCTGGCGCGAGCAGGCGGTGGGTCCGGCGGCGCAGTTCAACAAGGTGCCGGCGATCGGCGTGCCGGACGAGCAGTGGCTCGGCAATCTCGGCCTCACCGGCGCGACCGCTTATTTCGGACTGCTGCGCGTCGCCGAGGCGAAGGAGGGCGACGTCGTGTTCGTGTCGGCGGCGGCGGGGGCGGTCGGATCGGCGGTGGTGCAGATCGCCAAGGCGAGGGGCATGATTGTGGTCGGCTCGGCCGGCGGCGCGGAGAAATGCGCGTGGGTGCGCGAGCTCGGCGCGGATGCGGCGATCGATTACAAAGCCGCACCGGTCGTCAAGCAGCTGCTCGAAGCCGCGCCCAAGGGCGTCGATGTTTATTTCGACAATGTCGGCGGCGACCATCTCGACGCCGCCTTTGCCGCCGCCCGCAACAACGCGCGGTTCGCCATCTGCGGCATGATCGAGGGCTATAATGCCGGGCCGCCGCCGAGCTTCCGCTACATCATGCGGATCATCGCCGCTCGGATCACCGTCAAGGGCTTCATCTACACCGACTTTCTGCCGGAGATGGGCGACTTCTACCGCGACATGGGCGGCTGGATCGCGAGCGGCGCGGTCACGTCGCGCGAGACGGTGCGCGACGGGATCGAAGCGACCCCGCAGGCCTTCCTCGACCTGTTCTCCGGCGGCAACATGGGCAAGATGCTGGTGCGGCTGTGATGCCGCCGCCGCCCCTCGGCGGCTTGCTCGAAACGTCGATCTACGTGGCGGATATCGGCCGTGCCGCTCACTTCTACCGCACGGTCCTTGGCCTCACGCCGATGTTCGAAAGCGACCGCCTGATCGCATTCGATGCCGGCGCCAAGCGTGTGCTGCTCGTCTTCCAGAGCGGCCGATCGACCGAGGACATGCGCTTCGATGAAGGTCTGGTGCCGGGGCTGGACGGATCGGGGCCGGTGCACATCGCCTTTGCCATCGCGCCCGACCATTTGGATGCCTGGCGCGGTCACCTTGCCGGCGCGGGGATCGGCATCAAAGGCGAAATGCGCTGGCCGCGCGGCGGCCACAGCCTCTATTTCGACGACCCGGACGGCAATCTCCTCGAGATCGCAACGCCGGGCCTGTGGCCCAATTATTAGGCGAGCGCCCTTGCCCGTTCGCCGATGCGGGCGAGGTCCTCGACGAAGCGGGCATATTCCTCTTCCTTGTTGTCGCGGACGCGGAGGAGGAAGCTGGGGTGGACCGTCACCCAGCCCTCGCCGCCGTCGTAGATCGGGTGCGGCCGGCCGCGCATCGAGGCTATGGTCACGACCTTGCCGAACAGGGATCGGGCGGCGGTGGCGCCGAGCGCCACCGTGATCGGCGGGCGGATCAGGATCCGCTCCTGCTCGATCCACCAGCGGCACGCGTCGATCTCCGGCGCCTCCGGCTTCTGGTGGATGCGGCGCTTGCCGCGGCGCTCGAACTTGAAATGCTTGACCGCATTGGTGACGTAGGTCTGGGAGCTGTCGACGCCGGCATCTGCGAGGGCGCGGTCGAACAGCTGCCCGGCGGGCCCGACGAACGGCTTGCCGGCGAGGTCCTCCTGGTCGCCCGGCTGCTCGCCGACGAACATGATGCGGGCGTCCACCGGGCCCTCGCCGAACACGGTCTGGGTGCCGCATTTGTAGAGAT
>DASZDE010000091.1:0-32844 GCA_035942355.1 Allosphingosinicella sp.
CTCTCGGCCTGCTTGAGCATGAACGCGGCGTCCTCGGCGCTGCCTTGCTTGTACGGCCGCTGTTCGCGCGCCTCGCCGATGGAGGTCGCGTCCGCGCCGAATCCGCCGGCGATCACCGAGATGAAGCTGCGGTTCATCGCCCGGCACATGATGTAGCTGAGGATCGCGCCCGAGCTTCCGACCAGCGCGCCGGTGATGATCATCGCGGTGTTGCCGAGCGTGAAGCCCATCGCCGCTGCGGCCCAGCCCGAATAGCTGTTGAGCATCGACACCACGACCGGCATGTCGGCGCCGCCGATCGGGATGATCAGCAGGAAGCCGATCAGGAAGGCGAGCGCCGTCAGCGTCCAGAACAGCCAGTCGTCGGGCCGGCCGTCGGCCGCCCACCAGCCGATCAGGGCGATGATCGCCACGAGCGTGCCGAGGTTGATCACATGTCGCATCGGCAGCAGGATCGGCTTGCCCGACATGTTGCCGTTGAGTTTCAGAAAGGCGATCACCGAGCCCGAGAAGGTGATCGCGCCGATCGCGGCGCCCAGGGCCATCTCGATCCGGCTGACCGGCAGAATCTCGCCGCCGCTGCCGACGATGCCGAACGCTCCGGGATTGAGGAACGCGGCGGCGGCGACCAGCACCGCGGCCATGCCAACCAGGCTGTGGAAGGCGGCGACCAGCTGCGGCATCGCCGTCATCGCGATCCGCCGCGCGGTGACGGAGCCGATCGCCCCGCCGATGGCGATCGCGACGAGTATCTCCCACAGGTCGGCGAGATCGTGGGTGACGAGAGTGGTGCCGACGGCCAGCGCCATGCCGGCCATGCCGAACCGGTTGCCGCGGCGCGAGCTTACCGGGCTCGACAGCCCCCTCAGCGCGAGGATGAAGCAGATCCCCGCAATTAGATAAGCGAGCGGCACCCAAGCAAGGGACCCTATGTCGTGGTCCATCAGCGCGCCTCCAGCGTCTGGAGCAGCCTCTTCACTGCTCGTTTCGCGCAGGATGAAACGCCTGACTCGCAGACGGCCTTTTCTTCACCCAAGGTTGCGTAGGTGGCGGAGTCATAAAGTGCGATAAACTCTCGGGCGTCGTGCGCGGTGAGATGATAACGGAAGGATTGGAAACGACCGGTCGGCACGACGTTGCTATTTGTGTAAATTAAATAGTTCCCCGCGGTCCTGCGACAGAAGGGCGCTTCAGATCGGCCTACCGCTTCCTGTACCTCGCCGTTGAAGCGCGCGCTGAGTCCATCGTCACCCGACGTCAGCACCGAAAGACTGCACTTCCCGTCTAACCGCACTAAGTCGGCTATTGCCGTCGGTGGCGCGCTAGGCAACGGCGGTGGGGGTGGTGGTGCTGCTGCAGTAGCAGCCAAGGAAAAAAGAACGCCGATCATCACCGTTCCTTCTTCTTGTACATTGCCAGCATCCGCTCGGTGACCGCAAAGCCGCCGAAGATGTTGACGCTCGCCAGGACCACCGCGACCAGGCCCAGCCATTTCGCCGTCTCTGAGCCCGCTTCGGCCGAGGCGATCAGCGCACCGACGACGATGACCGAGGAGATGGCGTTCGTCACCGCCATCAGCGGCGTGTGCAGCGCCGGCGTCACCGACCAGACCACATAATAGCCGACGAAACAGGCCAGAACGAAGATCGACAGGATCGAGATGAAGTCCATCAGCCGTCGCTCCGTGACATGCGGGGGTGAAGCCTGAGCTCGAGCAGCCGCAGCATGTCGCGATGGTGCCGCCGCCATTTGTGGTCCACCACCAGCGGGCACGGCTCGCGGCTGACCATCGGACGCTCGGCCTCGGCGACGGCGGCGGCGCCGTGGCGGGCGGCCAGCGTCGCGGCGATCCACGCCTCGCGGGCGCCGAACTGCGCGTGCCACCGCGCTTCGACGGCGGCCGGGTTCCGGCCGAGGCACAGCACCTCCTGCTCGCGCGCGAGCTCGCCGGCCAGGTCCATCGCGCCATAAACCGAAAGGTCCGGTGCCCGGCTCCAGCCGGTGCCCGGCGGCGGCGCGCCGCAGCCTACCGAAAGGGCGAGAGCGGCCAACACAAGCATCGCGCGCATCTAAAAATCCTCCCCTTTGAGGGGAGGAATTGGGAATGCCGCGCCGCTCACCCCAGCAGCCTCTCGTTCACCACCTGCCCGCCGCGGGTCAGCCGCACGCCCCTCACGATCTCGTCGTCGTCGGGGAACAGCGGGCGCTTTGTCTCCGCGTCCCAGAAGGCCGACAGGAAATTGTAGAGATTGCGCGCGTAGAGCGCGGAGGCGTCGGCGGCAAGCCGGCTCGGCACGTTGCGGTGGCCGACGATGCGAACGCCGTGGCGCTCGACCACCGCGCCGGCGACCGCGCCCTCGACGTTGCCGCCCTGCTCGACGGCGAGGTCGACGATCACGCTGCCGGGCTTCATCGAGGCCAGCTGAGCGTCGGTGATCAGCCGCGGCGCCGGCCGCCCGGGGATCAGCGCGGTGGTGATGACCACGTCCTGCCTGGCGATGTGGCCGGAGACCAATTCGGCCTGCGCGGCCTTATATTCGTCCGACATCTCGGCCGCGTAGCCGCCGCTGCCCTCGCCCTCGATCCCCTTCACCGCCTCGACGAACACCGCCTTGGCGCCGAGGCTCTCGATCTGCTCCCTCGTCGCCGCGCGGACGTCAGTGGCCGACACGATCGCGCCGAGCCGCCGCGCGGTCGCGATCGCCTGCAGCCCCGCGACGCCGACCCCCATCACGAACACCCGCGCCGCGGCGATCGTGCCGGCCGCGGTCATCATCATCGGGAAGGCGCGGCCATATTCGTGGGCCGCGTCGAGCACCGCCTTGTAGCCCGCGAGGTTCGACTGCGAGGACAGAATATCCATGGTCTGGGCGCGGGTGATGCGTGGCATCAGCTCCATCGCCAGCGCTTCGACCCCCGCCGCGGCATAGGCGTCGACCCTCGCCCGTTCGGCATAGGGGTTGAGCGCCGCCACCACCAAGGCTCCCGGCGCGAGCCCGCCGAGCCCGGCCGGGTCCGGTCCTTGCACGGCCAGCACCGCGTCGGCTCCTTGCAGCACGGCTCCGCGCGAACCGACCGCCGCGCCGGCGGCCTCATAATCGGCGTCGGCGATGGATGCGGTGAGGCCTGCCCCCGCCTCGATGGCCAAGCTGGCGCCGAGGCCGATGAACTTCCTGACCGTCTCCGGAGTGGCGGCGACCCGGCGCTCGCCTTCAGCCATTTCCTTGAGGACCGCGATCTTCACCCTCGCGGCCCCGGCTCACTCGGCAATCAGGAAAATGACGAGCATCGCCGCGACGAAGCTGGCGATCGCGCCCCACTTCATCATCGCCGCGAACAGCGAATAGCTCTTCGCGTGGCTCTCCATCTCGACCTGGGTCTCGCCTTCCATCTTCATCCTCTTCGGCCCCGCCGGGCCGCACCCTTAACAAGCGCGCGCGCTGCTCCCAAGCGCAAAGTAACGAGGATGGAAGCTCCGCCGCCGCATTGGGTTCCCGCCGGTCGATGCGCGCCCGCCGTCCCCCTTTGTGTCCCCCGCGCCCGAAAATGGGACGGCCTTAAGTCCGCCTTTACCACCCCCGCGCTAGACCGGGCCGTTCGAAGGAAGAGGGGCACCCATGCGGCCTGACGCAACCCGTTGTCTGCTGCTGATCGACGACGAACCGGCCCAGCGCCGCCTGGTCACGGCGATCGGCGCCCGCGCCGGCTGGTGGGTGATGGGCGCTCCCGACGTCGAGGCGGCCTCCAAGCTGCTCGCCGGCGAGCAGGGCCGCGAGGTCGACGCGATCATGCTCGATCATTGGCTGCCGGGCGAGGCCGGGACCGAGCTGATTGCGCAGATCCGCGCGCTCCGGCCCGACCTGCCTTTGCTGATCCTCACCGCCCAGACTTCGGTCGCGGTGGCGGTCGACGCGATGCGGGCCGGCGCCAACGATTTCCTGGTCAAGCCGATCGCGCCCGACCGCCTGCTCGCGGCATTGAATGCCGCCACCGACCGCCGCAAGACCAGCGGCGAGCTCCGCCCGCTTTCCGAAAAGATCTCGAAGCCGCTCGCATTCGATGAGATCGTCGGCTCCGCGCCCGGCTTTCGCGCCGCGCTGGCGATCGCCGCCAAGGCCGCCCGCGCCCGTGTCTCGGTGCTGATCGAAGGTGAGAGCGGCTCGGGCAAGGAGGTGATCGCCCAGGCGATCCACACCGCCTCGCCGCGCGGGAAAAAGCCGCTCATCACCGTCAATTGCGGCGCAATTCCCGCCAATCTCGTCGAATCGGTTCTGTTCGGCCACGAGAAAGGCGCCTTCACCGGCGCGTTCGACCGCCATATCGGCCGCTTCGAGGATGCCGACGGCTCGACCCTGTTCCTCGACGAGGTCGGCGAGCTGCCGCTCGAAACCCAGGTGAAGCTGCTCCGCGCGCTCGAAACCGGCGAGATCCAGCGGGTCGGCGGCCGCGCCGTCCATACCATCGACGTGCGCATCATCGCCGCCACCAACCGCCGCCTGATCGACGAGGTCGCCAAGGGCAATTTCCGGGAGGACCTCTATTACCGGCTCAACGTCGTCCACGTCGACATCCCGCCGCTGCGCGCGCGCCAGAGCGACATCCCGCCGCTCGCCCGCCACCTGCTGGCACGAATCGCCGAGCAGCCCGGCATGCGTTACTTGTCGATCACCGATGACGCGCTCGCGGTGCTGATGGCCTATGGCTGGCCGGGCAACGTCCGCCAGCTCCAGAACGCTTTGTTCCGCGCGGCGGTGCTGTGCGAAGGCAATGCCCTCACTGCCGCCGATTTCCCGCACATCGCCCAGGAATCGACCTTCTCCAAGCGAGCCGACGATTATCACGCCAAGGTGCTCAACGGCGCCTCCAACAGCGCCGCTTTGTCCAACGGCGCCGGCATCACCCTCTATTCGTCCGACGGCCACCTCCGCCCGCTCGAGGATATCGAAGCCGACGTGATCCGGCTCGCCATCGGCCATTATCGCGGCCGCATGACCGAGGTCGCCCGCCGCCTCGGCATCGGCCGCTCCACCTTGTACCGCAAATTGGGCGAGCTCGGCATCGGCGACGCCGCCTGACCGCTTGTCCCGGCCAAGGCGGGGAGCCCAGGCCGATCCGACACGGCCACATCGCGGCTACCCGGTCATCGCCGGGGTGACGGAGACCGTCGGCCCCGCTAAGCTCGGCCGATGCGGGACTTCACCGAAGCCGTCATTCTGATTACCGGCGCCGCCTCAGGGATCGGCGCCGCCGCCGCCAGCCTGCTCGCCGCGCGCGGCGCGCGGAAGCTGATCCTCGCCGATCTGAACGAAGACCAGCTCGCCGACTTCGCCTTCTCGCTGCCGTGCGAGCGCCAGCTGCTGATCGGCGACGTCGCGGACGAGAATTTGTGGGCGGAGGCGGACCTCACCGGCCTCACCCACGCCCTGGTCAATGCCGGCATCGGCGCCGGCGGGCCGATCGACGAGTGCAGCTTCGCGGATTGGCGGCGGGTGCTGTCGGTCAACCTCGACGGCGCGTTCCTGACCCTCCAGGCGGCGATGCGGGCGATGCGCGGCAATGGCGGCGCGATCGTGCTCACCGCCTCCGTCGCCGGTGTGAAGGCGGAGCCCGGCATGGCCGCCTACGGTGCGTCCAAGGCGGCCGTCATCCACCTCGCCCGCATCGCCGCCAAGGAGGGCGCGGCCAAGGGCATCCGCGTCAACAGCATCGCTCCGGGAGGCGTCGAGACGCCGATCTGGCATTCGGTGCCGATGTTCGCCGACATGGCCGAAACCATGGGCAGCGAGGCGGCCGCGTTCAAGGCGATGGCCGAGGCGGCCACCCCGCTCGGCCGTTTCGCCCGGCCCGAGGAGATCGCCGCCCAGATCGCCTTTCTGCTGTCGGAACCGGCGGCGTTCGTCACCGGCTCCTGCCTGGTCAGCGACGGCGGCTATTCGCTCTAGGCCCGATCGGGTCACCCGTCGCCGGGGTTCGACTCGGAGCTGTGACTTCCCTGCTCCCTCGCCCGATGCTGATCATGGTCCGGAGCTGGCCCTGGCGGCCGCGATATTGCATGCGCCCCCGCGCCCGCTTAGCGTCCCGGCGAAGAGGGAGACCAGGATGACCGAGGCCCGCGCGCTGATGATCCGTCTGCTGGCGGCCCTGCTGCTGGCCGCGCCCGCGGCGCCGGCGGCGGCGCAGTCGGAAATCCCGAAGAGCTTCTCACCCGTCACCGACGCGTTCGATCACGAGCGGCGCGAGGTGATGATCCGGATGCGCGACGGCGTGAAGCTCCACACCGTGATCGTCATCCCCAAGGCCGCGCCCAGGCCCGCCCCGATCATCCTCACCCGCACCCCTTACGGCGCCGACAAGCCGACCGAGCAGGCCCACAGCCCCTATGCCGCGATGGTGCTCCCGCTCGCCGACGAGCCGCTGGTCCGCGCCGGCTATATCCGCGTCTATCAGGACGTGCGCGGCCGCTACGACAGCGAGGGCGATTATGTGATGACTCTGCCGGTGCGCGGCCCGCTCAACAAGTGGAAGGTCGACCAGACCACCGACACCTGGGACACGATCGACTGGCTGGTGAAGAACGTGCCCGGCAATAATGGCCGCGTCGGCCTCACCGGCGTCTCCTATCCCGGCTGGCTGACCCTGATGGGCATCCTCGATCCCCACCCGGCCTTGAAGGCGGCGGTGCCGATGTACCCGATGGTCGACGGCTGGGTGGGCGACGATTTCTATCATAATGGCGCGCTCCGCCAGACCATGTTCGAATGGATCTACCAGATGGGCGCGGACAAGAAGAGCGAGTACAGCCCGCCCTACGGCTATCGCGACATGTACGAAGCCTATCTGGCGGGCGTGTCGGCCGACGGCGTCGCCCGCCGCTACCGGGCCGACCGGCTTCCGACCTGGCGCAAGATCGTCGACAACCCGTCCTACAACCATTTCTGGCGCGGGCAGGCAGTCCAGCATCTGCTCGCCGCCGCGGGCCCCAAGGTTCCGACCCTCATCGTCCACGGCCTGTTCGACCAGGAGGATAATTTCGGCGGCGTCGCGGCCTATGAGGCGCTCGAGGCGAAGGATTCGAACAACGACCTCGTCCACCTCGCCATCGGCCCGTGGAACCACGGCCAGTCGCAGGGCGAGGGCTCGGCGCTCGGCGCGGTCAAATGGGATTCCGACACCAGCCTGTGGTTCCGAGAGACTATCCTGCTCCCGTTCTGGAACCGGCATCTCAAGGGCGATGCGGCCGCGCCCGCCACGCCGCCGGTGCTCGCCTTCGAGACCGGCGCCAACCAGTGGCGGACCTACCGAAGCTGGCCCGCCGACGGCCGCGTCGCCCGCACTCGGCTCCACCTCCAGCCCGGCGGCCGGCTCGGCTTCCACGCCCCGCCCGCGGGCGGCGGCTATGCCGAATATGTGTCCGACCCAGCCAAGCCCGTGCCCTACCGCGTCCGGCCCGTGCTCGCCATGTACAATGCCGATTCGAGCTGGCGGAACTGGCTGGCCGACGACCAGCGCCCGTTCGCCGATCGCACCGACGTGCTCACCTTCGTGTCCGAGCCGCTGACCGAGCCGCTCACCATCTCGGGCGAGGTCGCCGCCCAGCTCTTCGCCTCGACCACCGGCACCGATGCCGACTGGGTGGTGAAGCTGATCGACGTCTACCCGCCCGAGGTGAAGTCGAACCCGCAGCTCGGCGGCTATCAGCTGATGGTCGCCGGCGACATCCTGCGCGGCCGCTACCGCGAGGATGCCGCGAACCCGAAAGCCATCGTTCCGGGCGAGGTCGCGCAGTACCGCGTCCGCCTGCCCCATGCCAACCACCGCTTCCTGCCCGGCCACCGCATCATGGTGCAAGTCCAATCGAGCTGGTTCCCGCTCTACGACCGCAACCCGCAAACCTTCGTCCCCAACATCGCCAAGGCGCAGCCCGCCGACTACCGCCCCGCCAGCCATCGCATCCACCTCGCCCCGGATGCGGCCAGCTTCGTCGAGCTGCCGGTGGTGCGGCCGGCGAGATAGAGCCGCGCCTCGCTCCAACGGCGCCAGCCGCTCCATAGGCTACTCGGACGCGCTTTCGGATCTGGGCATTTGCCGGTCACAGGGAGCAGTCTAGCCGGCTGCGAGGGCAAGGCTCGGCTTGACAAATCTATGGCTGGCTGGCCCTCTCCCGCGCGGGAGATATGGGGATGCCGCACCGCCTGTCAGTCCTGCTAGGACTTTTCGTGGCTGGCCTGATGATGGCGGTTTTCCCAAGTGTCGGAGCGATGCCGCAGCCCCAGCGGATCGTAGCAATCGGAGATCTGCACGGGGACTATGGAGCTTGGAGGGACATAGCTCATGCCGCTGGACTGGTCGATCGGGATGGTCACTGGACGGGCCGTCGCACGATTCTTGTTCAGACAGGCGATGTCGTCGACCGAGGTCCGGATTCGCTGAAGATCATCAGGGACATCCGGCGGCTTGGTTCAGAAGCATCGCGGGCCGGCGGGAGGGTTATCGCACTCGTGGGAAACCATGAGGCGATGAACATTACCGGCGACTTGCGCTATGTGCATTCGGGCGAATTTGCCGCCTTCCGCGGGCCGGACTCTGCATCGCTACGCAAGCGCTACTTTGCCGACCATCATCATTCTATCAGTGAAGCGTGGCGCCGCAGCGCGCCCAGCCTCACGGATCGGGAGATTCGGGCTGCCTGGGAGCGGTCAACGCCCCTGGGGTTCATAGAGCACCGACAGGCGTGGCATCCAACCGGGGAGATCGGCGCCTGGGTCATCAGAAATCCTGCCGCAGTGAAGCTGGACGGCCTTGTGTTCGTCCACGGCGGATTGAGCTCGGCTTACTCCAAGCTCTCGCTCAGGGAAATCAATAACCGTGTCGGCTCGGCGCTCTCAAATCGCGATGCCCGAGACAATGCGATCATCAACGACCCCTCGGGTCCGCTCTGGTATCGTGGGCTAATCCGTCGAGAAGAATCCGACCAGCAGGATGAAGCAATTGCGTCTGCCGAAGAGGAACTCGCGGCGGTGCTGCACGCATACCAGGCCAGGGCGATCGTCGTCGGCCATACCCCGAACCTTAGCGGCATAAAGATTTCGAATGGCGGGCGCTTGGCGCGGATCGATACGGGCATCTCGCAGCACTACGGAGGTCGGCTCACCTATCTGGAAGTGATAGGAGGACGCCTCATCCCGCGGGCCGTCGAGAGGTCCACGGCTCGGGAAGGCGGAAGATGATCGTGCGCGCGTGGAGACACGCACTGATGATCGCCTCGCTGTGGGTTGCGACGCCGCTCGCAGCTGCGGAGCCACGCCCGCTCTTCGCGGAGGACTCGATCATCCACCTGGAAATACGAGGCCCGTTCAGAGGAATCCTCCGCGGCGATGAAGATCCGGTCGCTGCGGCCTTGACTCTGAAGAGCAAGATTCCTGAGACGCACGCCATCCGTTTGTCGCCACGCGGTATCACACGACGCCGGCGCGACATCTGCACCTTTCCTCCGCTACGGCTCGAATTCAGCACCAAACCGGGGGCCGTTTCCCTGTTTTACGGCCAAAAGCGTCTGAAGCTCGTCACCCACTGTCGTCCGACTGCTGCGTTCCAGCAATACGTACTCCTCGAATATGCGGCCTACCGCCTCTTCAACATCATCACGCCCTTCAGCTTTCGTACCCGGTTGGCGCAAATCGATTATATTGGCGAGGACGGGAAACTGCAGGCTTCCCGGCGGGGTTTTTTCATCGAGGACATCGACGATGTTGCCTGGCGAAACCAAGCCAGGGAGGCGTCGGTAGGCGACGGTGTCGCGACGGCGCGGCTCAGCCCAGCGGATGCGGCGACCTTCGCCATATTTCAATACATGATCGGCAACCTGGATTGGTCGATGAACAGGGGGCCAGAGGGCCAAGGCTGCTGCCATAACAGCCGGCTCATTACGCCCGCCGATGCGAACGGGCCCTTGATACCGGTCCCCTACGATTTCGATTTCTCAGGCCTGGTGGACGCTCCCTACGCCGTGCCGCCCAATTCGATTAACCTTCCGAACGTCAGGGTACGGCGCTACCGGGGTTATTGCCGGCACAACGCGGAAGCACTTGCCGCGATCGACAGGATTCGGTCCAGGCAAATGCAGCTGCAAGCCACCCTTGCAGCCATCGATGGCCTGGACCCGGCGAGGCGGCGCAGGGCTTCCGCTTACCTCGATGAATTTTTCAGAATCGTCGCCACCAAAGACGGTGGTTCCACCCGGCTTCTCAAGACCTGCTTGCGGTGACGTTCAGGGCTTCGGCTCAGCCGATCCGGCCTCATCGGGGCGGAAGTCGCTGAGGAAGCGATTCATGAAACGGCGTTCGCCGAATTCCGTCGTCCAAAGGACAAGGAAACAATAGTTGAAGGCGACGGACATAACGATCGCCAGCTCAGTTGCACCGATACCGGCGGAAAGGCCGATGCCCACGGCGCACAGGATGAAGAGAGCATCGCCGCTGCTCTTGAGCGAATTCCGGAATCGGACGGCGCCGGCGATTCCCGCGAGCGAAAAGGCGAGGGCGAGGGAGTTCTGCACGATAACGACGATACTGGTGACGATACCCGGAAGAATGACGATGGTGCTGATCAGCGACTGATCATATTCGTCTTCCGATCGCACCTCCATGTACACCCAGCTGACCGGAACTGCCGTAAGCAGCGCCGCGGCGACGGCCGTCGCCAACCAGGCGATGCTTTCCCCGAGGGAGCGAACCTGCGCCACCTGAACCGCCGCGCCGTCCAGTCCCGTGCGACTCGGCTGCTGAGTCAACAATTGCTCCGCGCCGCCAATCGGAAGATATTCACGCCAGCCGGGAAATAAGAAGATCATCGCGGCGACGATCCCCGCAAGAACAGCGTAGAAGACGGTCAACGTTGTAAACAGCCTAATGGCGCGCATCGTGCCTCTCCTGGACGTTGCTCCTGGGATGTCGGTGGGCGGAGCCGCGGGCATGACAGCGGTGGCGCCGTGAACGAGCGACCCGGAAGGCGTCGCCGCGGCCGCCGCGTGTGCCTTCGTAGCGCGCTCCTCCGAGGGCTGCTCCGTGATTGGTGAAGGCGGCGCATTGGTCAGGCTAGGCGCCGCACTCACGGCCGGCGTCACGAATTCGTCATTGGCCAACAGGGATGGCGTTTGCCTCAGCGTTGCTTCCTGCAGCGCCGCCGACAGCTGAAACGCCGGTATCGGCGCCAGGACGCTGAACCTTTCAATGCAGGGTTCACCATCCAATTCCGGCCATTCCATCGGCGGCAACGGCAATTTTGTATCGGGAAGCCGATCAAGGAGATTCCGCAGCAACGTGAGGCGGCCGACCGGCTGATCGTTGAAATCCACCAGCGTCCATGGCGCCCACTCAGTGTGCGTCGCCTGCAACATCTCCTCCCGAGCAGAGGTATAATCGTTATATTGACGGCGCGCCTCCGCATCGATCGGCGATAGCTTCCAGCGCTTCAATGGGTTGGCGAGGCGGGCGGCGAAGCGTCTTTCCTGGTTCTCCTGATCGCAAGTGAGCCAATATTTGAACAGCAGGATGCCGCTGTCGACCAGGTGGCGCTCGAACTCCGGCGCAGCCTTGAGGAATTCCTGCGCTTCCTGATCGCTGCAAAAACCCATAACGCGTTCAACACCGGGGCGATTGTACCAGCTGCGGTCGAACAGCACGATCTCGCCCCGGGCGGGCAAGTGAGTGACGTAACGCTGGAAATACCATTGCCCCCGTTCGCGCCTCGTCGGCGCCGCCAGTGCCACGACGCGGCACTGCCGAGGATTGAGGGAACGGCTGAAGGTGTAAATGGTGCCGCCTTTGCCGGCCGTGTCTCGGCCTTCAAACAGGATGACGAGGCGCTGGCCAGTCTCAGCCACCCATCGAGCCGCATTGCTCAGCTCTATGAGCAACGGCTCCAGCAACGCTTCATACGCTTGCGGAGTGAGCTTGCTCATCCTTCTCCCCCGAACGATTATCCTGACTCCTCTCACGCTTGTCCACCCGCACGAGCACGCCTCACTGGCGTCGGCGCTTTTAGGCGCGCCACGCTTGATGTAGGAGTGCCGATAGGGGACGGCGTACTGCTGTTCGATCGGCGCCCAGGGTCGCACAACTTTTTTGTGGCCGCGGCGGCACGGGTGCGCTGCGGTTGCGGGGAGACAGGCTATGGCCGTGACCATAGAATATTCAATTCTGCCTCTGCGCGGCCTTGACCCTGAATCGATCACTTCCGGCCCGGATGCAACCAGCATCGCCGGTGGCGGAGCCGCGGTGACGGGCAATCATTTCGTGCCGAGCGATCATAACGACGAGACCATTTTCGACTTCGATGGCGAGGTGGCGGGCACGTCGAGCGACAATGTCGGCTTCGATCCCGCCATCGCCGAGCTCAGCAATGGCAATCTCGTGATCGCCGCCGACGGGTCCGACGACATCTTCTACACGATCTTGGACGCGAGCGGCGGCACCATCGTCGCTTCGACGGGCTTGGGCGAGGCGGGCGATGACGTCCTCGAATGCGATGTCGCTGGAGGGCTCACTGGCGGGCGGTTCGTGATCGCCTATCAGGATTCCTTTGGCGGATCGGATAATGATATCGGGCTATCGATCCGCAACAACGATGGCACCTTCGTCACCGGTTTCGCGGTCGATTCTTCCGAAGCGAATGACCAGAGGCCGAGCGTGGGCGCGCTCGCCAGCGGCAATTTCGCCGTGGCATGGCATCGCTCCGTCGAAGGCGGGGCAACGCAGCTCTGGTACGCGGTCTACGACGCCGGCGGCGGCATAGTGAAGGAGCCGACGCTGCTCGATTCGGTCGGCACCATCAACCGCAATCCTAGCGTTGTCGCGCTGGCCGACGGCGGGTTTGCGATCGCCTATGAGGACAATGGGTGGTCGCAAGGAAATGACATCGACATTTCCTATGCGCGATTCGCTGCGACGGGCACGAACATCGACATCGATGATGTCTCCCGCAACGCGCACAACGACACGCTGCCTTCCACCACGCTGCTGAGCAACGGCTTGGTCGTCCTTGGCAGCACCAGCGATGCGACCGGCGATCTCAACCCGGCCTGGAACCTGGTCGGCGCCAACACCGGCCACAGACTGGCCGAGGCAGCGTGGGGCGGAACCTCGAGCATGGACACCCAGACCGCCGTGGCAGGGATGAGCTTCGGCCGTATCGCCGCCTTCTTCTCCAACATCGGCGCGGGCGACGTCGTCGGTCAAATGCTTGAGGTATGGAGGAAATCCACGGGCGACTCCGGCGACAATGCATTCATAGGCGACACCCTGTTCGACTGGGTGATCGCCGGCGGCGGCAACGACGTCATCGCCGGCGGTCGGGGGCGGGATTTTGTCGAAGGACAGGGTGGCGACGACACGTTTCAGTTCGGAACCGGCGATATCGGCGCAGGCGAGTATGTCGATGGCGGCGCCGGCCTGGACAGGATCGTGGCATTGTCTTCGATCAGCTTTCTGGGCGCCACCGTGCACGAGATCGACGAGATCGAGTATCATGAGGGCACATTGGATCCGATCTCGGTCACCCTTCGATGGGACCAGGCGCCCTTTCGCATAATCGTCGATGGGAGGGATGGCCCGGCGGCAGACATGTTGCGGATTGTGATCGGCAGCGGCTCGCTCGCGGATTTGTCTTCCTACGAGTTCGTCGGTTTCGACCCTGGCCCGACGACGGACGACCGGATCGTCATCATCGGCGACGATGATGCCGAAAGAATCGTCGGCTCCCAGCTTTCGGATGAGATCATAGGCAAAGGTGGCGATGATCGGCTGAACGGCTTTTCCGGCGTCGATGTCCTGCGCGGCGGCGCCGGCGGCGACGTCTATATCGTCGATGAAGCAGGCGAGGCGCGTGAGGGCGCGAACCAGGGCGTCGATATCGTCTGCTCGTCCGTCGACTATGAGCTCGGTTCCAATCTCGAACGTCTGCGGTTGCTTGGGGCCAAGGACCTTCGCGCCACCGGCAACGACCTTCCCAACGGCCTTACCGGCAATGGCGGCGACAACACGCTCGTCGGCCTCGGCGGCAACGACCTGCTGGCCGGCGGCGACGGCGTCGACCGCTTCGTCATCAACACCGTCCTCAATGCCGCAACGAATGTCGACCGCATCACCGACTTCGTCGCTAGTGACGATATTATCATGCTCGACCGCAGCCTCTTCACCGCGATCGGGCCCGGTACGCTCGACGGCGACGAGTTCCGCGCCGCCGCCGCCGCCGGTGATGCCTCCGACCGCATTATCTATGATCGGGCGAGCGGCCGCATCTTCTACGATCCGGATGGAACTGGCGGCGCCACGCAGACCCTGTTCGCCCGCGTCGATGCCGGCACCCCGCTCGACCAAACTGATTTCTTCGCCTTTGGCGCACTCGGCCCGACGGCGCGCGGGGGGGCATTGCCGGCAGCCGACACGTTGATGAGCCTGCTAAATCCGGCCGCGCATCTGCCGCCGGTCTGCGACGAGATTGCCATCGCGTAACAGGGGGGGGGAGGCGAGCATGGCTATTTCCATCAGCTACAGCCTGGAGTTCGTCACAGCGATCGACCCGGCTCACATCACCAGCGGAGCCGACGCTACGATTGTGACCGGTGTCGGCGTGGCGGTGACTGGCAACCACGCCGGTCATATCGACACCAGCACCTTCGATGCGGAGGGCGCGGGCGGCGCCACGTCGCTGTTCAACCTCGGCTCGTCGCCGTCGACGTCGCAGCTCGACGACGGCCCTTTGCTGGTCGCATCGATCGATAACGACGACGCTTATTACCTGCTTCTGACCGCGACCGGCTCTTCCACAGCGCTGGGCCTCTCCGGCGTCATCGATGTCGATGCAGCCGGCCTCTTCGGTGGGCTTTTCGCGGTCGCCTACCAGGATCTGAGCAGCCCGAGCGACAACGACATCTTCGTCAACATCCGCCACAACGACGGAAGCTTCGGTACCAGCGTCACCGTCGATGACTCCGGCGCCGACGACCAGGCGCCGTCGATCGCGGCGCTCCGCAACGGCGGCTTCGCAATCGCGTGGCACCGCGTGTCCGGAGCCAATAGCAGCCTCTATTACGCCGTCTACAATGGCGACGGATCGGTGCGAAAGGCGCCGGCTCTTTACGACGTGACCGGATCGATCAACCGAAACGCGAGCGTGGCCGCGCTCGAGGACGGCGGCTTCGCAATCGCCTATGAGGATAACGGACTTGGCGGGGGTGACCGGGACATAGCTCTGGCGGTCTTCGACGCCAGCGGCAACGGCCTCGCGCCGATCGACATCTCCCAAAACAGCAGCCAGGACGCTCTCCCCAGTATCACCAGCCTGTCCAACGGCATGCTCCTGGTGGGCAGCAGCACCCCCTCGGGGGTTATCGCCACCGATTTCGACATCACCTGGACCTTGGTCGATTCCGAGAGCGGCGCCGTGCTCGCCGTCTCCAGTCTCGGCTCGACGCCGAATTTCGACACGCAGACGTCGGTCGCGGGCATGCCGCTCGGCCGGTTCGGCGTCTTCTTCACCGATGCCGGTACCAGCGATATCGTCGGTCAGGTCCTCGCCGCGGTCCGTACCTCGACCGGCGATGCCGCCGGCAACCTCATCCTTGGCGACGAGCTGCGCGACATAGTCTTCGGCGGCGCAGGAGCGGATACGATCCGCGGAGGCGCGAACGAGGATGAATTGCACGGCGAGGGCGGCCCCGACTGGCTCGGCGGCGGCGACGGCGTCGACCTCCTCCGCGGCGGCGTCGGCAGCGATACCTACCGGGTCGATGCGGCTGGAGAGGCGCGCGAACAAGCGGGGGAGGGTATCGACACGGTGCGTTCCACGGTCGGTTACGCGCTCGGCCAGAATATAGAGCGGCTGACCCTGCTCGGCAGCCTTGACATCAACGGCAGGGGCAACGCGCTGAACAACCTGATCATCGGCAATTCCGGCGAGAACGTCCTCAACGGCGCGGACGGCAGCGACACCCTCACGGGCGGGATGGGGGCCGATGACTTCCTGTTCAACAGCGCGCTCGACCCGGCGGCCAATGTCGACAGAGTTACCGACTTCGAAATTGGCCTGGACGATATCCGCCTCGACGATGCTATCTTCGCCGGCCTCACCAATGCCGGGCGCGCGGCTGCCTTTCACGTCGGCACCGCGGCGGCCGACTCGTCCGATCGGATCATCTACAATCCCAATACCGGCGTGCTGTTTTTCGATCCCGACGGTACCGGCGGTGCGGCCCAAATACGCTTCGCCGCGGTCGATCCCGGTCTGGCGCTCACCGCGACCGATCTCCTCATAATATGAGGGGAGCGGCTTGGGACCAACCCTTCGCCACGACTTGCAGGGATGAGGCGGGCCGCCGTCGCCTCGTCATACGCTAGGGTAGCGTTGACGAACGGGCGAGTGGCGGAGAGGGTGGGATTCGAACCCACGGTACCCTTGCGGGCACAACGGTTTTCGAGACCGTCCCAATCGACCACTCTGGCACCTCTCCGCGAGATCGAAAAACCCCGGATGTGCGGGGGCCGGCCGATGAGGCGCGCGCTCTAGCCCAGGCGCCCGCGCTTGCCAAGCGCACTTCCTTGCCTCTCGTGCGTTAAGGCCTACATTGGAGCCGAGATGCCGACACAGGACACCTTGTTCAACGATCTTGCCGCGGTCGCCGCGCCGCCGGTCGCGCACGCCCATTTCTCGATCGGCGAAGTCGTCCGGCACCGGCTGTTCGAGTTCCGGGGCGTGATCTTCGACGTCGATCCCGTATTCGCCAATTCCGAGGAATGGTATCAGGCCATCCCGGAGGAGATTCGGCCGCGCAAGGACCAGCCTTTCTACCATCTGCTCGCCGAAAATGCCGACAGCAGCTATGTCGCCTATGTCAGCCAGCAGAATCTGCTGCCCGACGACAGCGACGAGCCGGTCGATCATCCCGCCATATCGGGCATCTTCGATGCCTATGCCGACGGGCGCTACCGGTTGCGGCGCGAACACAAGCACTGACCGCCCGACACGCCGCCGCCCCGGCGCAAGCTGGATCCAAATCAGAAGGAATGAGCCTGTTTCCCTGGCATGCCAGCCTTCGCCGGCATGACGGTAATTGACACTCCGGGCCGCCTCCAGTAGCAGCCCGGTTCTCGTGCGGGGCCTCTCGGCCGCGGCCTTGCTCCGTTCGGAAATGCTTCGAAGGTAATTGGAAAACAGCCATGTTCGCAGTCGTGCGCACGGGCGGCAAGCAATATCGCGTCGCCGCCGGAGACAAGATCGTCGTCGAGAAGCTCGCGGGCGAAGCGGGCGACACCATCCAGCTGGGCGACGTCCTGCTCGCCGGCGAAGGCGCCGAGCTGCGCCCCACCGACGGCCTCACCGTCTCGGCCGAGATCATCGCCCAGGCCAAGGGCGACAAGGTGATCGTGTTCAAGAAGCGCCGCCGCCACAATTACCGCCGCAAGGCGGGCCACCGCCAGCAGCACACGATCCTCAGGATCACCGCGATCGGCGACGACAAGGCCGCCAAGCCGAAGAAAGCCAAGGAAGCCAAGCCGGTCGACGAAGCCGCCGCCGCTGCCGAGACGCCGGCCGCGGCCGCTCCCGCCCCCGAGGCTGCGCCGGCGGCCGAGGCTCCGGCGAAGAAGCCGCGCGCCAGCAAAGCCGCGCCCGAGGCCCCTGCTGAGGCCGAGGCCCATACCCAGGCGCCGCTGAAGATCGAGGGTGCCGAAAGCGAGATGACCGACAGGCCGGTGGCCCGGAAGAAGGGCTCGACCAAAAAGCCGGCCGCTGATAAAGGCGCGTAAACACAGACCAAGGTAGAATTTTCGAGATGGCCCATAAGAAAGCAGGCGGATCCTCACGCAACGGTCGCGACAGCGCGGGCCGTCGCCTCGGCGTGAAGAAGTTCGGCGGCGAAAGCGTCGTCGGCGGCAATATCATCGTGCGCCAGCGCGGCACCAAATATTATCCGGGCTCCGGCGTCGGCATGGGCAAGGACCATACCCTCTTTGCGCTTACCGACGGCCGAGTCGCCTTCCGTGACGGCAAGCTCGGCCGCAAGTTCGTGTGCGTGGACATGTGGACCAGCGGCACGGCGGAATAAAGGACGGTCGGTAACGGGCTGTCCTGGAAAGGGCGGCCCCAGGTACTCGTCGAGTACCGTAAGAGGGAGAAGGGTCGCCTTCTCCCCTTTTTTGTTTCTCCCTCGAAACTGTAGCCGCTCGGTAACCCTTCCGGGCTAGCGGGCCGCGAAGCGAGAGGAAGAGACCATGTTCGCGAGGACCGAGAGACTGCTGCTGCGGCCCGGCTGGGCGGAGGACGCGCCGGCGCTCGCCCGCGCCATCGCCGAGGAAGCGATCGTCCGCAACCTGGCCAGCGCGCCTTGGCCGTACGAGCTCGGCCACGCCCGCGCCTTCCTCGCCACCGCGCGGCGGCCGGACGAAGCGAGCTTCCTCGTCTTCCGCCGCACCCTGGGGGCGCCGCAGCTGATCGGCTCGGCCGGCCTCGGCCGCCGGCCGAGCGGAGCGGTCGAGCTCGGCTACTGGATTTCGCGGCCGCATTGGGGCCTCGGCTACGCCACCGAAGCCGCCCGCGCGGTGGTCGCGATCGCCCGCGACGGTCTCCGGCTGAAGCGCCTCACCGCCGGCCATTTCCTCGACAATCCTGCGTCCGGCCGGGTGCTCGAGAAGCTCGGCTTCCGGCCGACCGGCATGGTCGCGCCCCGCTTCAGCTGCGGCCGGGGCGAGGACGCGCCGTGCAAATTGTTCGAGCTGGATCTGACGAGCGCGGGAACGGGAGCGGAGCCGCCGCTGGAGTTGGCGGCGTGAGTGGGGACAGTTACTTTCACCCGCGGCGGCAATTCGTTCGTTGACGGCGTGCAGGAAAGTAACTGTCCCTTCGGTCAGGCGTAGACCGCACTCTGCGACAGGCGTTTCTCTTCCGCCTGGATCAGCGCGCGGTCGTCATGGTTCCACGGGTGGAAGCCGGGCAGAAAGAAGCTCGCCCACGCGCCGAGGATCTTGCGGATCATCCCCGGCCGCACATAAGCGAACCAGAATAGCCGCGCCCAGGCGCGCGGACCGGTGATCCCGTCCTGCCGCAGCAGCTCGAGCGAACCCAAGGTGCGGTCGACGATGAAGTTCCTGGTGACGAGCAGCATCACCTTCGCCTTGACCTTCCAGCGCTTGAAGCGCGGCCAGCCGCGGGTGGCGTGGAGCCAGGTGTCGTAGGCGACGCCCTTATGCTCGATCTCCTCGATCGAGTGCCAGCGCCACAGCGCCGCCGTCTCGGCGTCCGCCCCGGCCAGATGGCGCGGGTCGCCAAGCAGCTGGTGGGCGAGGATGGCCGTGAAATGCTCGAGCGCCATGGTCGCCGCCAGGCTTGCTATCGGCGGCTTCGACCGCACGATGCCGAGCCGCCACTCGACCCGCCGCTCCAGCGGCGACAAATCATAGCCGGCCTCGAGCGCCCGCTTGTTGAACGCGACATGCTCGCGGCTGTGCATCACCTCCTGCGTGACGAACGCCTTGATCTCCCCTTCGAGCTTGGCGTCGGCGCCGTCGCGGAACTTGTGGACGCTCTCGACGAAGAAAGCCTCGCCCTTGGGGAACGTCGCCGACAACGCGTTGTAGAGCGCGGTGGCGACCGGATCGCCGCCGTTCCACCAGCGCGCCGTGTCGCTGCCGCGCCCGAAGCGGCGGTCGCGCGGCGTGATCGTCAGATCTGAGGGTGTCGTTTCGCGCCCCATCCTGTATCTCCTTCGGCATGAGCCATGCCGCGTACTTACAATCATGTCAATAGCTCGTGAGCGCCTGTCCCCCGAGGAGAGTCGTGCGGCCGCGCTCGAAGCGGCCCGCCGGCTGCTCATTGCGTCGGGGCCGCAGGCGGTGACGCTGAAGGCGGTGAGCGCGGCGGTCGGCAAGACCCACGCCAACCTCCTCCATCATTTCGGCTCGGCGGCCGGACTCCAGGCCGAGCTCGCCCGCTATATCGGCGCCCGCGTCACCGCCGGCATTGCCGAGGCGGTGCAGCGCGCGCGCGAGGGCGAGGCCGATCCGCGCGAGATCGTCGACCGCACCTTCGACGCGTTCGGCCGCGAGGGCGCCGGCGCGCTCGCCGCCTGGATGATCCTGTCCGGCAACCGCGACGCGCTCGATCCGATCCTCGATGCCATCCACCAGCTGGTCGACCGGCTCGGCCGGGGCCATGAGGACCGGCCGGTGCACGACAAGACGCTGGCGCTGGTGCTGGCGGCGCTGGGCGATGCGCTGCTGGGCGGGCCGATGGCGGAGGCGCTTGGGCTGCCCCGCGACCGCGCCCGCGAGCTCGCTCGGCGGCAGCTGGTCGATCAGACATCCCTCTAGGCAAGGAGCCGAGCATGATCAGTGGAGCGCATGTGATGATCTTCAGCAGGGACGAGCAGGCCGACCGCGCGTTCCTGCGCGACATGCTCGAAATCCCGTGCATCGATTCGGGCGGCGGCTGGCTGATCTTCAGGCTCCCGCCGGCCGAGCTCGGCGTCCATGGCGGCGAGCGCAACGACGTCCACCAGCTCTTCCTGATCTGCGAGGATCTCGACGAAGCCACGCGCAGGCTGTCCGACAGGGGCGTTACCGCCGGCGAGGTGATGACCGCGGATTGGGGCCGCTCGACCTCGGTCCCGCTGCCGGGCGGCGGCACGATCGGGCTCTATGAGGCGCATCACGCCCGCCCCTGAAGACGAGCCGGCGGTTCATTTCGCCAACGCCTTCGTCTAGAGGGCCCGCCATGCACTTCCTCGACCAGGCGAAGATCTATGTCCGCTCCGGTGCGGGCGGACCCGGTGCGGTCAGCTTCCGGCGCGAGAAATATATCGAATATGGCGGCCCCGACGGCGGCAATGGCGGCAAGGGCGGCGACATCGTCTTCGAGGCGGTCGATGGCCTCAACACCCTCATCGACTTCCGCTACACCCAGCATTTCAAGGCACCGCGCGGCAAGGGCGGCGCCGGCCAGAACCGCACCGGCGCCGGCGGCGACGATCTCGTCGTCAGGGTCCCGGTCGGCACGCAGATCCTGTCCGAGGATAAGGACCATGTCCTCGCCGACTTCACCGCTGCCGGCCAGCGCCAGATCCTGCTGCGCGGCGGCGACGGCGGCCGCGGCAATGCCAGCTACAAAAGCTCGACCAACCGCGCTCCCCGCCAGCACGGCACCGGCTGGCCCGGCGAGGAGGCGTGGGTGTGGCTGCGGCTCAAGCTGCTCGCCGACGCCGGCCTTGTGGGCCTCCCCAATGCCGGCAAGTCGACCCTGCTCAACGCCGTCACCAACGCCCATGCCAAGGTCGGCGCCTATCCGTTCACCACCCTCCATCCGCAGCTCGGCGTGGTCCAGCACAAGGGCCGCGAGTTCGTAATGGCCGACATTCCGGGCCTGATCGAAGGCGCCGCCGAGGGCGCCGGCATCGGCGACCGCTTCCTCGGCCACGTCGAGCGCTGCCGGGTGCTGCTCCACCTGGTCGACGCCAACAGCGAGGATGTGGCCGAAGCCTATCGAATCGTCCGCGGCGAGCTCGCGGCCTATGGCGCGGGCCTCGAGGACAAATCCGAAGTGGTCGCGCTCAACAAGGCGGACACGCTGGACGACGAGCTGCTCGACGCGCTGGCGGGCGAGCTCGAGACCGA
Organism: Allosphingosinicella sp.; assembly: GCA_035942355.1. Taxonomy (GTDB): domain Bacteria; phylum Pseudomonadota; class Alphaproteobacteria; order Sphingomonadales; family Sphingomonadaceae; genus Allosphingosinicella. The sequence goes on from DASZDE010000091.1 coordinate 21,660, forward strand.
ATGCGGCCGGCCGCCGCTGCTTCTGTCGGGAGCGACCGGCGCCGGCGCGGAGGCCGTGCTCGACGCGATCCTGCACCATCTCGGGCCGGCACCGGGAACGGAGGAGACGCCGCCGGGCGACTGGTCGCCGCTATGAGCGAAGCGCGCAAGAGCCGCACCCTGGCCGTGACGGGGGGGACCGGGTTCGTGGGGAGCCATTCGCTGAGGATGTCGCTCCAATCCGGCTATGACGTGCGCGCGCTCACCCGCGGCTGGAAGCCGCCCGAGGACGAGATCGCCTGGGTGGACGGCGCGCTCGACCGCCCCGACAGCCTGCGCAAGCTGGTCGCCGGCGTCGACGCGGTCATCCACATCGCTGGCCTGATCAGCGGCGACCGCAAGGCGTTCGAGGCGGTCAATGTCGGCGGCACCGCGGCCATGATCGACGCTGCCCGCAAGGCCGGGGTGCGGCGCTTCGTCCACATCTCCTCGCTCGCCGCGCGCGAGCCGGACCTGTCCGATTACGGCTGGTCCAAGGCGAGGGCGGAGCGGCTGGTCGCCGCTTCCGGCCTTGAATGGACGATCATCCGCCCGCCCGCCGTCTACGGCCCCGGCGACCGCGAGACGCTCGAGCTGTTCAAGATGGCGCGGCGCGGCTTCGTCGCGCTGCCGCCGCGCGGCCGCTTCTCCCTCCTTCACGTCGAGGATCTGTGCCGGCTGATCCTCGCCGTCGTCGATGAGCCGGACACGGTCGCCGAAATCTACGAGCCGGACGACGGCCGGGCCGAGGGTTGGGAGCATCGCCACTTCGCGCGGACCCTCGGCCGCATCTTCCAGAAGCGGGCCACGACCGTGTCGGTGCCGCGGCCCTTGCTCGGCCTCGCCGCCCGCCTCGACCGGATCGTCCGGCGCGAGCGCTCCAAGCTCACCGCCGACCGGGTGCGCTATTTCTGCCATCCCGATTGGGTGGTCCGCGCCGAACGGCGCCCGCCGCCGGGCCTGTGGCAGCCGCTTGTCCGCACCCCCGCGGGCCTGCGCGCGACCGCCGAATGGTATCGCGCCGCAGGCTGGCTCGGCTAGCGTCTAGCTTCTGATCGCCATCTCGATCAGGAAGGCGCCGAACGTGGTCACCAGCCCGGTCAGGAACAAGCTGTAGGCGTAGGACAGATATTTGTACTTCTTGTGCTGGAGCACCTGTCCGTTCTGATAGAGGTCGCGCGCCATCCGCCGGTAGGTTTCTTCCTCGGAACGCAGGATCTCGATGATGTCGTCGACATATTCGTCTTCCGGGATGCCGGCGAACGACCCGAAGAACAGCAGGTTGGTGTGCGGCCCCGGCTTGCGCGGCGGCTTCAGGATCTTGGGCCGGATCGCGAGCACCGACAGCACGGTCGAAATGAACGAGAAGGTGGCGAGCACGACCAGCGGGACCGTCGCTTCATTGGACGAAATCTCCTCGATGGCGAGGCCGAACACGACGAAGGTCGCACCCATCAGGATCGAGGCTTTGCTGTCGGCCATCGCCGACAGCTCGACATGGGTGGTCTGCGCCGTGACGAGGAGGTTGTGAACCTCTTTCGGGAACTCGTAATCGGGATGGCCGACCGGCGGCTTGCTGCTGACCATGTCGGGCGTCGTCGGTTGATCCATGCCGGCCCTTTTAGCCACGTTGGGCGCCATAGGTAATCACAAAGGTGATCGCGCTCGCGACCAGTCCGGCCAGGAAGATGCGGTAGGCGAAGCCGAGCAGCCGGTACTTCTTGCGGGCAAGCACGCTGCCATTCTGGTAGATGTCGCGCGCGACCATCCGGTACATGCCGTCGTCGCTCTTGAGCTGGTCGGTGAGCTGGTCGACATAATCCTCCTCCTCGAGCCGCGCGAACGATCCGAAGAACAGGAGGTTGAGCCCGCCCGGCCGGCGGTAATTGGTCGCCGGGAGCACCGCCAGCACCGCGCAGACCGCCGAAAAGAAAGCCGCGCCGCCGAGGATCAGCAGCGGCAGCGGCACCGCCTCCCCTTGCGCCTGGCCGAGCGTGATCGTGAAGATCACGAACGTCGCGGCCATCAGGATGCTCGCCTTCTGGTCCGCCATCGCCGACAGCTGGACGTGGATCAGCTGCGCTGTCCTGATCATGTGGGCGGCGTTGACGCGATATTCGTCGGCCGGTTCCGGCGCTGGCGGCAGCTGGTCTTCGGGCATGTCAGGCTCCGGACGGGTGCCGCGACCTTGGCATGACCCGCCCCGCCTTGCCAAGCTCGGCCGCCGGCGGCCCATTTCTCGCCCTATTCGCTTGGCAGAGCGACGACAGGCGCATTAAGGACCGGCGATGACCGACAGAGACGAGACTTTCGCCAAGGTGGCCGAGCTTATCGCGCCGTTCAACAAGAAGGGCGTCACCCTCACCGAGGCGACCAGCTTTGCCGCCGACCTCGAATGGGACAGCCTGATCGTGATGGATTTCGTCGCCTCGGTCGAGGACGAGTTCGACATCCTGATCACCATGAACATGCAGGCCGAGATCGAGACCGTCGGCGAGCTCGTCGACGCGGTCGAAGAGCTCAGGAGCGACGGATGACCGAAGCTCTCCTCAATGCGAACGACCCCGCCGAGGAGGCGGCGCCGGACCGCGGCAAAGGCCGCGACCTGTTCGCCAAGTTCGACCCGCTCATCGCCGAGCGCCAGGCGTTGCTCGACACCGGCGTGCGCGATCCGTTCGCGATCGTCATGGACGAGGTGCATTCGCCCACCCTCGCCAGCATCCAGGGCCGCGAGACGATCCTGCTCGGCACCTACAATTATATGGGCATGACGTTCGACCCGGACGTCGTCCAGGCCGGCAAGGACGCGCTCGACGCCTACGGCTCGGGCACCACCGGCAGCCGCGTCCTCAACGGCACCTACCAGGGCCACAAGGAGGTCGAGGAGGCGCTGAAGGACTATTACGGCACCGCTCACGCGATGGTGTTCTCCACCGGGTACCAGGCCAATCTCGGCCTGATGTCGACCATTGCCGGCAAGGAGGATTATATCGTCCTCGACGCCGACAGCCACGCCTCCATCTACGACGGCTGCAAGCTGGGCGACGCCCAGATCGTCCGCTTCCGCCACAACAATGTCGAGGATCTCGACAAGCGCCTCGGGCGCCTTCCGGCCGATGGCGGCCGCCTGGTCGTGCTGGAAGGCGTCTATTCGATGCTCGGCGACATCGCGCCGCTGGCCCAGATGGTGCGGGTGGCCAAGAAGAACGGCGCGATGGTGGTCGTCGACGAGGCCCATGGCATGGGCTTTTTCGGCGAGCATGGCCGAGGCGTGTTCGAGGAAGCCGGGGTCGAGGACCAGGTCGATTTCGTCGTCGGCACCTTCTCGAAGTCGGTCGGCACGGTCGGCGGCTTCATCGTCTCCAACCACCCCAAGTTTGAGGTGCTGCGCCTCGTCTGCCGCCCCTACGTCTTCACCGCCTCGCTTCCGCCGAGCGTCGTCGCCACTGCCGCGACCTCGATCCGCAAATTGAAATATGCCGGCAACAAGCGCCAGCACCTCTGGGAGAATAGCCGCCGGCTCCACCAGGGGCTGCGCGAGCTCGGCTTCACGCTCGCCACGGCCAGCGCGGAATCGGCGATCATCGCCATCCTGCTGCCCGATCAGGACCTGACGGTGCGGATGTGGCAGGCGCTGCTCGAGCGCGGCGTCTACGTCAACATGGCCCGTCCGCCCGCCACGCCGGCCGGCATGTACCTGCTCCGCTGCTCGCTCTGCGCCGACCATTCGTCCGAGCAGGTCGGCCAGATCCTCGATCGCTTCGCCGCCGCCGGCCGCGCGACCGGCTGCATCGCCTGACCGACCAAAAAGCTTCCCACGAGTCGCGGCTTTGACTAGGATGGCCGCTGCTATGGCGGATGATGAGACCGACGCCGCGGCCGAGGAAACGTCCGGCTCCTGGCGCCGCGGCTGGGCGAGCGCGGGTGCGATCGTCGCGACCATCCTCCTCATCCTGCTCAACGTCATGGTCACCCTGTCCAACCGCAACCGGGACGCTGCCCTCGAATGGGAGCGGCACACCTATGACGTGATGCTGCTCACCCGCACGGTCGACGCGACCGTCGCCCGCTCCGAGGCCGCGCTCGGCCGCTTCGTCCTCGACGAGCGCCAGGATTCGGGCACGCTTTATTACAACGAGTGGCGCCTCGCCGGCCGCCAGATCGGCCAGCTCCACCGCCTGGTCCGCGAGCCTGAGCAGCGCGCGCGCGTCGAGCAGCTGCAAAAGCTCTACCAGCAGCGCGGCCAGGAGCTCGCGCCGGCCGCGATCCGCGCCGCCGCCAAGCGCGGCAACGATGCCTTGTCCTTCTTCTACCAAGCCGGCCTGTCCGAGACCGGGCCGGCGCTGCGCGGCACGCTCGCCGCCATCGCCAGCAGCGAACGCGACAGCCTCCGCCGCCGCATGGCGGAGACCCAGATGTTCGCCGAGGAAGCCGAGAAGTTCACCGAGTGGCTGGCCTGGCTCGGCATCCTGATCGGCGTCGGCGCGATCGGCCTCGGCCTGCTCGCCTATCGGGCGCTGGCCGAGCGGCTGCTCGCGCGGCGGCAGGCCGACAGCGAGGCCAGCCGGGCGATGGCGCTCGAGCACGCGGTCCAGGAGCGCACCCGCGAGTTGCGTGACGCCAATGAGCGGCTGCGCGCGGAAGCCGCCGAGCGCGCCGCCGCCGAAGCACGGCTGCGCCAGGTCCAGAAGATGGAGGCGGTCGGCCAGCTCACCGGCGGCATCGCGCACGATTTCAACAACATGCTCGCGGTGATCGTGGGCGGCCTCGACCTCGCCAAGCGCCGGCTGCGCGGGCCCAAGCGCGAAGTCGAGTTCCACCTCGACAATGCGATGGAGGGCGCGACCCGGGCGGCCGCGCTAACCCGGCGGCTGCTCGCCTTCGCGCGTTCGGAGGCGCTGCTGCCCAAGCCGGTGGCGCCTGCGGCCCTGGTCGAAAGCATGCTCGACCTGATCGACCGCTCGATCGGCGAGCGCATCTCCGTCCGGACCCGCTTCGCCGAGGAGGAATGGAGCGTCTTCGCCGACACCAATCTGCTCGAAAACGCGATCCTCAACCTTTGCGTCAACGCCCGCGACGCGATGGAGGGCCAGGGCCGGCTCGACATCGGCATCGACAATGTCGCGCTGACCGACAATGAGGTCGGCACCCTCCCCGCCGGCGACTATGTGCGGATAAGCGTCGCCGACACCGGCAGCGGCATCCCGCCCGAGCATCTCGAGCGCGTGTTCGAGCCCTTCTTCACCACCAAGCCGGTCGGCAAGGGCACCGGCCTCGGCCTCAGCCAGCTGTTCGGCTTCGCGCGCCAGTCGGGCGGCGACGTCACCATCGCCTCCACTCCCGGGGAAGGCACGGAAGTCGCTATCTATCTGCCGCGCTCGACCCGCGCCGCTGACGCGGCCGAGCAGGGCGCGGCCGGCGAGGAGGAGCCGCAGCGCGCGCCCGCCGGCACCTGCATCCTGGTGGTCGAGGACGATCCCCGCGTCAGCCGCTCGACGGTCGGGGCGCTCGAGGAGCTCGGTTATGTCGCGATCGCCTGCCCGAGCGGAGCCGAAGCGGTCGCCATACTCGAGCAGAACAGCCAGATCGAGCTGGTCATCACCGACGTGATGATGCCCGAAATGACCGGCCCCGAGCTGGTCCGCATCGTCGGCGAGCGCTGGCCGCACATCGCCATCCTGTTCGTGACCGGCTTCGTCGGCGAGGCCGGCGAGGCCGAGGGGCTGGCCGGCCATGACATTTTGCGCAAGCCCTTCACGGTCGCCGCTTTGTCGGACGCGGTGGCGGCCGCGCTTGCCCACCGGATCAGCGTATCGCACCCCGCTTCAGCAAGCGCGGCAGCAGAGTGATCGCGGCGAGCAGCGGCCAGCGCCGCTGCCGGGGCGTGAGCCTGATCTGGGTGCCCGCGTGCCGGTTGATCTTCCACGCGATGTAGTCGACGCCGCCGGCGAAGGTCGCGCTCGCCTTGGCGAGGCGGACCACCGACAGCCACTTGCCCTTGCGCTGCATCCGCCGCCAGCGCCGCCGCATCCGATCGGGCGATTCGATCAGCGGCACTTGGCCGTTCGGCCCGACGCCCATCCGCCGCGCGATTTCCTCGGCCGCGGCCAGGCCGAAGCGCTGATAGCGGCCGGGATCGGCATCGACTAGCGAAGCGGAGCGATGACCGCGTTCGGCGCGCAGCTCGGCACCGTAAGTCAGCGAAAACCCGAACCGCCAGATGTCGAGCGGCGTCCAGGCTATGGCCGGGTCGAGCATCGGCAAGGTGAGCTGGTGCAGGGTCGGCGCGGCCTCGGCGACCGCGGCGACGATGCGGGCGCGGGCGAGATCGTCGGCCGCCCAGACCAGCCGCGAAGGCTGGGCGAAGCGCGCCCAGACCGAGACGCTGCGCGCCTCGAGCCCGCATTCGCGCGCGAAATCGGCCTCGCTCAGCACCGCATATTTGGCGGCGAGCCCGTCATGCTCGAACGCGAAGACGTTGGGCGGGACCAGCCGGTTGGCCGCCGCCAGCGCGCGGCTCTTATAGGCGCGGCGGTATGAGGACACGATCAGGTAGAAATCGAGCATCTGCCCTTCGAGCTCGGCGGTCCTGAGGCACGAGCCGTAGAACAGCACCGCCTGCGCCGCGCCCGGATACAAAGCCGCGACCGCCGCCGCCATCGCGGCGACGCGCGGATCGACCGGCTCGGCAAGCTCGGCGGCGACCAGGGAGGCGAGGGCATCGGTCACGGCCTTCGCAGCCCTGCCCCGCCGCCGACGTTCAAGGGACGTTCGGCTTCGCCCGATCGGCGGCGTTCAGCCTCGCCGTCGCTGGTGCTGAACCTTCGCCGCATCGGGATCGGCAAGCGGGACGGGTCAGGCCGCCAGCCGCAGGAACGGCACCGGCGAGGTCGGCTTGAGCACGATCGGGCGGTCGGCGCTGGCTTCGAACAATTCGCCGTCGAGGATCACGCTCGAGCGGTCGCTCTCGATCCTGATCTCGTCGCCGCGCTCGACATGGACGCCGGACACGCGGTGGCGGCCGAGCCGGCCGCGGATCGCCGCCACCACCACCCGCAGCAGGGTCAGGGGGCTGCGCTCGATCGCCATCATCTGCATCGCGCCGAGCCGCTGGGTCGCGCCCGGCATCTCGCGGTTGAGGAGCAGCCGCTGGAGGGTGGTCACCATGAGCAGCGCGAACTGGCCCTGCAATTCGCCGTGGCGCAGCACCGACACCTTCACCGGCGAGGGCCGCGGCGGCAGGAAGCGGGCGCGGGCGCCGGACAGGATCGACACCGCCACCAGCAGGAAGGTGAGCGCGTGGCTGAGGCCGTTGGGCAGGCCGAGCGGGTAGATTTTGTGGCGGCAGAACAGCATGATGTCGGCGAGGCCGGCGCCGCCGAGGAACATGCCGAGCACCGGCCGCGCGCCGACCTTGCCGTCGGACAGCTGGATCAGCTCGCGCTCGACGATGTGCGGCGCCATGTCGCTCCGGGCGAGCTCGAGCACCCGCTCGAGGGCGGCGATCGGATCGCCCTCGGCGCCGAGGTCGAGCGCGATCAAATTGGTCTTGCCGTTGGGCAGCACCGCGACCGGCGGCGGCGCCATCCCGAAATGGCCGCCATGGTAGAGCTCGGTCAGCGCCGCCTGGACGGTGCCGTCGCCGCCGTTGATCACCAGCACGGTCGGCTGGACCCGCGCGATCGTCCGCAGCGCCCGGCCGATCTGGTCGACATGCTCGACTTCGTAATGGAAGATGTCGCCGTGCCTGGCGCAGAAGCTCCTCACCCGCGGCAGCAGCGACTGGTTGCCGGTCGAGCGCGGGTTGGAGAGGAGCGCGACCCGGGCCATGGTCAGTTGCGGGCGATCGGCCCGATCCGCAGGCCCTGGCGGTAGTTAAGAACGACGGTGATCGGCTTCACCCCCGGTCCGACCGGGACCGCCACTTCATTATATTTGGGCTTGAGGTCGGTCAGCGAGATGTCCGGGTTGCGCGAGAAGCCGCCGCCGTCGTTCCAGCCCGATTTGCCGTTGCCGTCGGCATCATGGCGGACCGCGATCGCATAGGTGCCGGCTTTCGGCACCGCGACGCAGACCGGGATGGTGGCGGCGGTGACCGGCAGGTCGATCCGGCGCAGCTTCTTGCCGCGGGCGAGGAAGTCGGCCGGATTGGGGCCGTAGAGCTGGACCCGCAGCTTGCCGTTGCGGTTCTTGAAGCCGCTCACCTTGACCAGCAGGGCCGGCGACTTCGAGCCGGCGCGGCAGGCGGCCGCATCCGGCCCGTGGGCGGCCCCGGCCGCGGTCGCAGGCGCGACCAGGGCGAGCCCGCCCGCCGCAGCCAGTGACACCAGTTTCATCATGACACGTTCGCTCCCGACAGCCTTGGCCGCCCGCACCGAGCGGCGGCCCAATTGTCCAAAAGCCCCCATTGCCTTGCCGGATCGCAGAATCTTGCGGCCAAATTGTGGTGACGCGGCGTCCAAAAGGTGAGCGCCGGCGGCGCGGCGGCGGCCGCTATCCCTCCGCAAGCGCGGCGGCGCCCGCTCCGGCTCAGTAGCCGATGAAGTCGCTGGAATTGACCTCGGTGCCGGGGACGAGTTGGGCGAATATGGCCGAGAGATGATCGCCGCTGCCGTCGGGATCGTAGAAAACGTAGCCGGTGGCGCTGTCATACAGGATGCGGTCGTCGGCGTCCTGCGCCTGGCTGCCACGCACGAACGCGCTTTCCGGGAGCGGCCCCTCGGGCAGCTCGGTATAGACGCTGCGGTCGAGATAGAAAGTGTCGTCGGCGGTGGTGAAGTCGCGGATTATGTCGGCGAAGCCGGCGCCGAAGAGCAGTTGAGTGATGTAGAAGCCGTCATTGCCTTCGCCGCCCGTCAGGGTGTCGGAGTTGCGGCCGCCGTAAAGGCTGTCGTCGCCGGCGCCGCCGTTCAGGGTGTCTAGGCCGACCAAGCCTTTGAGCACGTTATCGGCGGAATTGCCGCGGATCTGGTTCGACAACTCTCCGCCCGTACCGTTGATGGCGGCCGAGCCGACGAGAACCAGATTCTCGAGAAAAGCCGGTTGCTCGGTGGGATCGCGGTCGTCGCCGAGCGTGAAGCTGACCGAACTGCGGACAGTGTCCGTGTCGAAGCCAACTTCCTCGATCGTGTCGTTCACGTCGTCGACATGATAGATGTCGTCGCCGCGCCCGCCGCTCATGAAGTCGGCGCCGCCGCGGCCGTTCAGCACGTTGTCGACGTCCTGCCCGTCCTCGACCGTGAGCCGGTTGGCCAGATCGTTGCCGTAGCCGCGCACCGCCTCGCCGCGCAGCTCGAGATGCTCGACGTTGCGCCTGAGGATGAAGGAGACGGTCGCGAACACCGTGTCGGCGTCGCCCTCGCCGAGCCGCTCGACCATCTTGTCGAGCTGCGCATCGACGAAATAATGGTCGCTGCCGGTCCGGCCGATCAGGAAGTCCGCGCCGGTCCCGCCGTCGACCTGGTCGTTGCCGCCGCGCCCGCGGATGATATCGTCGCCTTCGAGCCCGAATATGTCGTCGGCGAGCCGGGTGCCGGTCAGCGTCTCGCCGGCGGCCGTGCCGAATATCGTCGCCATCGCGGCTCCCTTCTCAGAGTCAGCCGGTTACACCCTATGGGACCGGATTGACAGAAGCGGCGCGACCGCGGGTGCGAAAACCGCGCGGCGGCAATTCTTCGCTGCGGGCGGAGGTCCGCGCCCCGGAACGAACCGGTCGGTCACCCGTCGTTCACCCCGCGGGGCTCAGGTTCACGCGGAGAGGGTAGTCAAGGAGACGGCGCATGGCGGTCATCAACGGCACGAGCGAAGGCGAGGCCCTGTTCGGCACCCGCTTCGAGGATGAGATCAACGGGCTCGGCGGCAACGACGTGCTGCGCGGGCGCGGCGGCGGCGACCGGCTCGACGGCGGCGCCGGCGCCGACCGGATGCTTGGGCGGTCCGGCAACGACATCTACCTGATCGACCATGCAGGCGACCGCGCCGGCGAGCGGTTCGACGAAGGCATCGACACCGTCATCGCCACGCTGGCCTACAGGCTCCAGCGCAACATCGAGCATCTCGAGCTCAGGGGCACCGCCAAGTTCGGCACCGGCAACGACCTCGATAACCGCATCGACGCCACCGGCCAGACCGGGGGGCGGGCGATCGCCAACGTGCTGGACGGCGGCTCGGGCGCCGACGTGATGGCCGGCGGGCGCGGCCGCGACATCTATTATGTCGACAATATAGGCGACACGTTCGAGGAGGTCGGGCGGCTCGAGTTCGATCCGGACGCGGATGAGGACATTAGCGGCGATCCCAATCTCGACCGGGTGATCGCCTCGATCAGCTTCACCTTGCCGGGCGACATCGACGCCACGGCCGGCGTGGCCCATGTCGAGGACCTTACCCTCACCGGCACCGCCGACCTCGACGGCACCGGCAATGGCGTCCAGAACAGCCTCACCGGCAACAGCGGCAACAATTTGTTGCGCGGGCTCGGCGGCACCGATCGGCTGTCGGGCGGCGCGGGCAATGACGAGCTGCGCGGCGGGGACGGCAATGACATCTTGAACGGCGGAGCGGGCAACGACGTGCTGATCGGCGGCGAGGGAGGCAACGTCTTCCGTTTCGACAGCTTCGACGCGGATAGCACCGACTTCCGCCAGGGTAACGGCTTCCAGCTCGATGTGCGTGTGTTCACCGCGCTCGCGGACGTGGACGACAATGAGGGTCGAATAATCGATGAAGAGGCGTTCGCCGAAGCAGGTGAGGAAAGCGAATCCGACGACAGAATCATATATAATGCTACCACAGGGGAGCTATTTTACGACAGCGACGGTTCAGGTCCTGCAGCTCAACTACTTTTCGCCACTGTTGAACCAGGCACTGAAGTCAACTTCTTCAACTTTGCAACCTACGGCTGACGGCGTCATCAAAACCAAATGATGATGATGGAGAACGTTCGCAAATGACAAGACAGTTTCTGAACAAAATCGAGATGCGCGGAGAATTGCCGGGGCCGAACGAGGAGACAATAGCAGAAGTCCAAACCGGAGTGGGTAGAGGGGAGTTTTGGATCTACGATTTTACCTCGCAAGCCGGTGAGTTCGCGACCGGCTACATCCGTTTCCTCAACCCGGGCACCGACGGTGATACGATCAATATCGACGGCCATCAGATCACATTG
>DASZDE010000092.1:0-5132 GCA_035942355.1 Allosphingosinicella sp.
GATGAGGCACGCACCCCGGGGCCGCGCCGGCGGCTCGCACGAACCCCGGCCGCGCCGGCCCCCACAAAGGTGGAGCGGCGCCCGACAACGTTGTAAGCGCCTTTTCTCACTGGGGCCCCAGCCTGCGCTGGGGCGACGGGAACGCGCATGACCCAACCCTTCCTCTCCGCCCCGCTGTGGCTGATCGGCTGCGGCAACATGGCCGGGGCGATGCTCGACGGCTGGCTGGCGAAGGGCGCCGACCCGCGGCTGATCACGGTGGTCCGTCCCAGCGGCCGCCCGCCCGCCGACGGCGTCCGCACCCTCGCCGTCCCGCCGGAGGACGAAGTGCCGGCCCTCGTCCTGCTCGGCGTCAAGCCGCAGAGGCTCGACGACGTAGCCCCCGTCCTCGCCCCGGTGCTCGAGCCCGGCACGCTCCTGATCTCGATCCTCGCCGGCACCGGCCTCGCCGCCCTCCGCGCCCGCTTCCCGGCGCCGCGCACCATCGTCAGGGCGATGCCCAACCTCCCCGTCGGCCTGAACAAGGGCGTGACCGAGCTGCTGACCGACAGCGGCGACCGGATTGCGCGGGCGGCGGCCGAGCGCTTGATGGCCGCGCTCGGCCAGGTCGAATGGTTCGACGACGAAGCCGACTTCGCCCTCGCCGGCCATCTGACCGCCGCCGCCCCCGCCTTCCTGTTCCGGTTCCTCGACGCGCTGGCCGACGGGGGCGCCGAGCTCGGCCTTCCCCGCGCCCAGGCCGCCCGCCTCGTGGCCGCCATGGCCGAAGGCGCCGCGGCGCTGGCCGCCGCGTCCGGCGAGAGCCCGGAGCAACTCGCCCGCCGCGTCGCCAGCCCCGGCGGCACCACCGAAGCGGGATTGGCGGTGCTGGATGAGCGGGACGCACTGCGCCGGCTGGTGCTGCGCACGCTGGAAGCGTCGCGCAGCCGCGGGGCGGAGTTGGCGGAGATTGCGCGGACGGGGCCCCGCTAGGGCTTTGGTCAGCTCCTTCCGGCGCGTCCCGGAGGCCGCGCGGCCGCGGATTTGACCGACCCGGCGGTCGGCCCTATCCCACCGCGCATCTCGGCACGGGGACTCGCATGACCGACCAGCGCAATTACGACGACCGCGACGGCTGGATCTGGCTCGATGGCGAGCTGGTGCCGTGGCGCGACGCCCGGGTCCATGTGCTGACCCACGCGCTCCATTATGCGTCGTCGGTGTTCGAGGGCCAGAAGGCCTATGGCGGCGAGATCTTCAAGCTGTCGGAGCACAGCACGCGGCTCCGCCGCAGCGGCGAATTGCTCGGCTTCGAGATACCGTGGACGGTCGACCAGATCGACGCGGCCTGCCGCGAGGTGCTGACCGCCAACGGCCTCGAGGACGCCTATATGCGGCCGCTCGCGTGGCGCGGCTCGGAGCAGATGGGGGTGTCGGCGCAGCGCTCGAAGATCCACCTCGCCATCGCCGCCTGGCCGTGGGGCGCCTATTTCGGCGAGGAAGCGGTGAGGAAGGGGCTGCGGCTCGATATCGCCCGCTTCCGCCGCCCAGCGCCTTACACCGCGCCGACCGGCTCCAAGGCCTCGGGCCTGTACATGATCTGCACCTTGTCGCGCCATCAGGCGCAGGCGAAGGGCTATGACGACGCCTTGATGTTCGACTGGCGCGGCCGGGTCGCCGAGGCGACCGGCGCCAACGCCTTCTTCGTCCGCGACGGCGCCCTCCACACGCCCACGCCGGACTGCTTCCTCGACGGCATTACCCGCCGCACCGTGATGGACCTCGCCCGGCGCCGCGGCATCGAGGTGGTCGAGCGCGCGATCTGGCCGGAGGAGCTGGAGAGCTTCGAGCAATTCTTCCTGACCGGCAGCGCCGCCGAGGTGACGCCGGTCGCCGAGGCGGGGCCGTGGCGGTTCGAGGTCGGCGAGCTCACCCTCCAGCTGCGCAAGGACTATCTCGACCTGGTCAACCGCCGGCTGGCCAATGCGTGACCTGGTTCCGGCTGGGGAGCATAGGCGCGGCAGCCCCGCGGGATCGGATGTGGACCTTGCCGGCGCCGCGGCTATAAGGCCGCTCCGCATTGGGGCGTCGCCAAGTGGTAAGGCACCGGTTTTTGGTACCGGCATTCGCAGGTTCGAATCCTGCCGCCCCAGCCAACCGAATCCTCATGATTCGGTTGCCGCCTGCGGAGGTTCAGCTGAGGAAGCCGAGCGGGCGGCGCAACAGGTCGCGCAGGAAGTGGACCGGAAGCGCCAGGCCGCCGCCGCCTGCTCGGCGCTCGCACGAGCCTTTGCGAGCGCCGCCCCATCATAGAGGCGTCCCTCCTGCAACTCCGCACGATCGCGACGGTCGGGCTGCTGCGCCCGCCGCCGGATCTCAGTCGGCTATCGAGATGATGTGCTTCACTTCGTCGGTCTTGAAGCCGATCGCCGAGGGGCGGCGGACGCCGGGCAGCATGGCGACGTCGTACAGCTCGCGGACCACCCCCTCGATCCGCACCCAGCCGGTCATGTCGCCGCTGGCGAGGTCGATCACCGCCAGCCCGCAGCGGGGCTCGACGTCGCGGCTCGCCAGCGCCTCATCCAGCGGGAGGCCGGAGAAGGTGCGGTTCTCGCGGGCCAGCGACAGGCCGATCACCGCATGCCCGTCCGCGAAGCAGAGGCCGCGGGCATAGCCGGGGCAGAAGGCGACCGGCTCGAAGCGACCGGAGCCGAGGTCGACATAGCCGAACTCGCCGGCGCCCGAATTGAGCAGCCACAGCCTGCCTTGGCGAAGCCGCGGGGAGTGCGGCATCGACAGGCCTTCGGCCACCACCGCGCCGCTCTCGACGTCGACCACCACCCCGCCGTCCCGGCGCCGGTCGCGCCAGCCGTCGGCCGCGTCGGAGCGGGACACCGCCGTCGCGTAGCGCGGGCGGCCATTCTCCATCGCCATGCCGTTGAGGTGGCAGCGGTCCTCGGCCGCCAGCCGCGAGATGAATGGCGGCGTCCATACCGGCCGGAAGCTGTGGCCGTCGCTGACCTCGGCAATGCAGGCGAACAGCGTGTTCACGAACAGCGGACGGCCGTCGGCGCCAAAACCGACATCGTGGGCGTCCAGGTCGCCCGTCACCCAGGCGGCGTGCGGGGCGTAGACGGCGTCGAAGCCCTGCTCATTGGCCTGGCCCGGCGGCAGTACGTTGTCGAAGCGCTGCAGCTGATATTGGGTGGCGAGGGCAAGGCTGCGGCCGTCCTCGCTGACGGCGATGCCCATGCACCTCGGGAAGGTGCGCTCGAACACCGACAAACTGCCGTCCGGCTTGGTGCCGAGCAGGAAGAGCTTGCCGGCCTGATAGGTGGTGAAGGCGATGCCGCTCCGCTTCTCGGCCAGCCAATGCGGAAAGTGGCGGGACGTGGTGAGCGCGAACTTTTCCTCGGCGGTCTCGGCCATCCTTGGCGGCCTCCCTCTGCCGCAGGCGACGCGCTAACAGCCCGACCCGTCTCAGCACAAGGTCCGATCCCTCCGCCTGGCCATTGCCGTCGCGGCCGCGGCCTCGCCGGCACCAGGTCCCCAGGCTTCGTCCAGCCGATCCGTTTGGTTTGAGGAGTTTGGCGGCGGAGACCGCTCTTGATTCACCGCCAAGTTGCAATATAGGCGGGCCGGAGGGCAGGATGGGGCTGACCCGCAGGGCCGGATGCGCCCGGCTCGCCGGGTCGTAAGGCAGCCGCGGCGCGCGACGGGCGGGCACCCCTTGGAGAAAAGGTCGGCAGCAAGCCAATGTTGAAACGTCGCGCGCGGCCGGGCCCTTCGGCCAATATGAGCTATGCGGAGCGCGCTCCGTCGCGGCTCGGCTTCTGGCTTGCCGCCGCGCTGGTGGTGTGCGGGGTGGCGCTGGGCGGAAGGTCGGGTGGCACGCCGCTGTCCGAGGCGCTGATGCGGATCCTCGCCGTCGGCCTGCTGGTGTGGCTGGCCTTCGCGCCCCGCCGCGCGGCCGGCTCGAGGCTGGTCAACGCGTCGCTGATCCTGATGGTGGCGACATTGGTCGTCGCCGCTCTCCAGCTGGTCCCCTTGCCGGAAGGGCTGTGGCGGTCGATGTCGGGCGGCCCGGTCGCCGCCAACATCCTGGAAAGCGCCGGAGAATCGATCGGGCTGCGGCCGCTGACGCTGAACATCGACGGCACCCGCGAGACCATCCTCACGCTGTTGCCGCCGTTCGCGCTGTTTCTCGCCGTTATCGAGCTGGACGCCGCGGACAGGCGGCGGCTCGCGCTGTTCGTGCTGATCATAGCGGCGGCCTCGGTGGTGGTGGGGCTCCTGCAGTTCGCCAGCCGCACCGGCCTTTACCCCTATGAAACCACGCATGAGGGCTATTCGGTCGGCCTGTTCTCGAACCGCAACCACCAGGCCGATCTGACGCTGATCGCCGCGCTGCTCGGAAGCGCCTTTTACGCGGGCCGGAAAAAGTCGCCGCAATCGACCGCGGCCGTGGCCCTGCTCGGCCTGGCTTTCTTCGCGATCATCGGGCTCAACCTGATGGCGGCGGCCTCGCGCGGCGGCATTTTGATGGCCTTGCCGGCGCTCTCGGCCTGCGCCGTGATCCTGTTCGGCGGCGAACTCAGGAAGACCTCGACGCTGGCGGCGGGGCTCGGGATAGTTGTGGTCGCCAGCATCTACCTGATCATGCGCCCCGATCTGTTCGCCCACATATTCGAGCGGTTCGGCGCCGCCGGCGACGATGCGCGGCTGGAGACGTGGCCCGACGTGCTGCGCGTGATCCAGATGTATCTGCCGTTCGGCTCCGGCCTCGGCACCTTCGTGCCGGTCTACCAGGCGATCGAGAATCTCGACCTGGTGGGGGAACGCTATCTCAACCACGCCCACAACGATTATCTCGAGATCGCGCTGGAAATGGGCATTCCCGGGATCCTGCTGGTCGGCTGCTTCTTCATCCTGTTCCTGTGGGCTGCGAAGAATGCGCTGCTCGGGCCCGCCGATCGGGCCTACCGGCTGCTGTGCGGAGCGGCTGTGGTCGGAATCGTGGTGCTGCTCGGCCATTCCGTGGTCGATTATCCGATGCGGACTTCCACTCTGGCGCTGGTCTTCGCCCTGCTGTTCGGCCTGCTGATGCCGCTCCCCGCGGGCAATGCCCGGCGGCGCAGACAGGAGCACGGGCC
>DASZDE010000093.1:0-5675 GCA_035942355.1 Allosphingosinicella sp.
GCCCTTCACCGGCGACCATGCGGGCCATCTGCTCTTCGAAACGCTGAGCAGGTTCGGCCTCGCCGAGGGAGAATATCGCGAAACCCCGGAGGACACGCTTCGGCTCAAAGGCGTGGCGATCGTCAATTCGGTCAAATGCGTGCCGCCGCAGAACAAGCCGACGCCGGACGAGATCGCCACCTGCACCCGCGCCTATTTCCGGCCGACGCTGAGCGCGCTCGCCAACGTTCGGGTGCTGGTCGCGCTCGGCAGGATCGCCCACGACGCGGCGGTGCGCGCGATCGGCGGGCGCCTCGGCGATTATCCCTTCGCCCACCTCGCCGAGCACCGGCTGCCCGACGGGCGCACCCTCGTCGATAGCTACCATTGCTCGCGCTACAACCAGAATACCGGACGCCTGACCCGCGCGATGTTCGAGGCGGTGTTCGAGCGCGCGCTGGAGGTTCGGGCTCACATGTCCTCGGTCAGCCGGCCGTAGAGCTCGGGGCGGCGGTCGCGGAAGAAGCCGAAGGCGGCGCGGTGCTTTCGGGCCTGGTCGAGGTCCAGCGTCGCCGTGAGCACACCCGCCTCCTGATCGCCGAACTCGGCGAGGATGTCGCCGCGCTCGTCGCAGATGAAGGAGTGGCCGTAGAAACGCTGGCCGTGCTCGGTGCCGATGCGGTTGGCGGCGACGACGGGCACGACGTTGGAGACGGCATGGCCGATCATCGCCCGCCGCCACATCCGGCTGGTGTCGAGATCGGGATCGTGGGGCTCGGCGCCGATCGCGGTCGGGAAGAGCAGGATCTCGGCGCCGTCCAGCATCAGCGAGCGCGCCGTCTCCGGATACCATTGGTCCCAGCACACCGCCGGCCCGACCGTGCCGTGGCGGGTGCGGAAGGTGCGGAAGCCGGTATTGCCGGGCCGGAAGTAAAATTTCTCCGAATAGCCGGGCCCGTCGGGTATGTGGCTCTTGCGGTAGACGCCCATCACCGCGCCTTTGTCGTCGATCATGGCCAGGCTGTTATAATGGTGATGCCCGTCGGCCTCGAAGAAGCTGGTCGGGATGTAGACTTCGAGCTCGGCGGCGAGCGCCTGCATCGCGCGCACGGCCGGATGCTCGGAGGCCGGGAGGGCGCGGGCGAAGTGGCCTTCATCCTGGGTGCGGCAGAAATAACGGCCCTCGAACAGCTCGGGCGGGAGGATCAGCCTGGCGCCCCTGCCGGCCGCCTCGCGGACGAGTTGGGAGACGGCGGCGATGTTCGCGTCGATGTCGTCGGTGAAGGCGAGCTGTAGCGCGGCGACGGTGAGACTTGTCATTCTTGCTCCGTCAATCCCCGCGAAAGCGGGGATCCAGGTTAAAGGGCGAAGTGCCCGCGGATGACGCCCTACTGGATTCCCGCTTTCGCGGGAATGACGGTCAGGCCGGCATTTGCTGGCTGATGCAATGGAAGCTGCCGCCGCCGGTCAGCACGTGATCGGCGCGAAGGCCGATCGCTTGTCGGCCGGGGAACAGGGCGCCGATCGCCGCGACCGCGGCGGCATCGTTGGGCGCGCCGTAGAGCGGTACCACGACCGCCGCATTGCCGATGTAGAAGTTCATATAGGAAGCGGGGATGATCCCGCCGCCGCGCTCGATGCGGCCGGGAGAGGGCAGGGGGACCACCTCGACGCCGAACGCCTCCGCGCGCGCGCGCGCGTCCGAAAAGACGTCGGCATTGGGGTCGTCCGGAGTCGAGGCGGCGGGAATGGCCAGCATTCCCTCGGCCACGAACCGGGCGAGATTGTCGACATGGCCGTCGGTATGGTCGTTGAGCAGGCCCTCGCCGAGCCACAGAACCCGCTCCGCCCCAAGATCGTCGCGCAACCGCGCCTCGACCTCCGCGCGGCCCAAGCCGGGATTGCGGTTGGGGTTGAGCAGACATTGCTCGGTGGTGACGTAGAGGCCGGTGCCGTCGGTGTCGATCGCGCCGCCTTCGAGGATCCAGTCGCGGCGCGTCGCCTCCAGGTCGGCGGTTTCCGCGAGGCGAAGGCCGATCGTGTCGTCGCCCTCGAGATCGTATTTGCCGCCCCAGCCGTTGAACCGGAAGCTCGCCGCCCGGACCAGGCCCCGCTGCTTGAGGATGATCGGCCCGGTATCGCGCAGCCAGATGTCGCCGAACGGCTCCTGGACGATCGTCGCCCAAGGCGCGTGGGCGCGAGCCGCGTCCGCCGATCGAGGGTCGGCCGCGACCAGCCGCACCTCCTCGCCGGCGCCGTCGGCATGGACGGCGCGGGCGAAGGCGACCACCTCCGCGCGGGCCGGGTCCAGGTCGTTCGCCCACAGGTCGGAATGGCTCGGAAAGCCGATCCACACGAATTCATGCGGCGCCCATTCGGGCGGCTGGCGTGCGCTCACTGAGCGCCGCGGCCAGCGGCAGCGGCCCGGGACTTGTCGCGGATGGCGCGGAATTCGTCGCCTTCGTACCAGTTGGGCCAGGCGTCGCTCTCCGCCAGCTCGCGGCCGATGCGATAATAAAGGCCGAGGTCGCGGACCGCGCCCGACCAGTCCCAGTTCGGATCGTATTCGTCGCTCGGCTGGTGGTAGCGGTTGGCGCGGTAATCCTCCGCCGCCGCCCGGCCGGCGGCGACGCCGCCATTGACCAGATCCTCGCCGCCCTCGGCATAGAGCATCGGCACGCCGAACTTGGCGAGGCTGAAATGGTCGGAGCGGTAATAATAGCCGGCCTCGGGGGTCGGTTCATTCTTGACCGCGAGCCCGCCTCCGGCGCGGCGGAGATAGTCCTCAAGCTCCGACTTGCCCATGCCGATCACGACCAGGTCGCGGGTGTTGCCGGTGACGTTGAGCCCGTCCATGTTGATGCCGCCGGCGGTCTGAGCATGCGGGTAGATCGGGTTCTCGCCATAAAAACGCGAGCCGAGCAGCCCCGATTCCTCGGCCGTCACCGCCAGGAAGATGATCGACCGGTCCGTCGGCCCCGCTTTGACGTGCGCCTCCGCGAGCGCGATCAGGCCGGCGGTGCCGGTGGCGTTGTCGAGGGCGCCGTTGCAGATGTCGTCGCCGGTGGCGTCGGCGTTGCAGCGGCCGAGATGGTCCCAGTGGGCGGTGTAGATCACATATTCATCGGGGCGGCTGGTGCCGGGCAGGATGCCGATCACATTCTTCGATTCCTGCCGCTTGATCTGGTTGGTGAGCGAAATCGAGGCCTTGCTGTTGAGCGGCACCGGCCTGAAGCCCTTCTGACGGGCGGCCCGGCTCAGCTCGGCATAATCCAGCCCGGAATTGGCGAACAGCCTGCGGGCGGCGTCGCTGGTGATCCAGCCGATCACCTTGGATTGGTCCATATGGTTGTCGGCCGCGTCCATATTATACTGGGCCCCGGTCCAGGAGGATTGGACCACGTTCCAGCCGTAGGCGGCCGGCTCGGTCTCGTGGACGATGAAGGCGCCGGCCGCGCCCTGTCGCGCGGCTTCCTCATATTTGTAGGTCCAGCGCCCATAATAGGTCATCGCCCGGCCGTTGAACGGCCCTTCGAGCCCCGGCGACTGGTAATCCGGATCGTTGACCAGGATGACGACCGTCTTCCCCTTGACGTCGACCCCGGCATAGTCGTTCCAGCCGCGTTCGGGCGCGTTGATGCCGTAGCCGACGAAGACGATGTCGCTCCCGTCGAGCGACACGGACGGCTGCACCCGATAAGTGTTGGCCACCATGTCCGTTCGATATTGGAGAGCGAGCGGGGCCTTGCCGCCGGTGATCCGCAGCGGCGTCGGCGTCGCGTTGGTCTCGACCAGCGGAACGTTCTGGAACCAGCTGCCCTTGTTGCCGGGCCGCAGCCCCGCCCGCCGGAAGCGGTCGGCGATCAGTCGGACCGTCTTCTCCTCGCCGGCCGTGGTCGGCGCTCGGCCCTCGAACTCGTCGGAGGAGAGCTGCTGCGTCACCGTCTTCAGCGTCTCGACCGAGATCGCCGGCCCGGCCGCGACCGAAACCAGGGGTTCGCGCCCGGCGGTGGCGGTGCATGCAGCGGCGAGGGGGAGGATGAGGAGCGATAGGTCGCGGCGGCGCATGGCTGTTCTCCTCGTAAACGGGCTCGCGGACGGCGCGCTCTTGGCAGCGCCTCTCCGGCCGCGCAAGGCCGCGGCAGAATCACTCTTGCCGAATCCCTCGCGGCGTGATCAGTTCCCCAAATCTGGGAATGGGGGGTACATGCTGAAAAGATTAGTCGTTTCGACGGCGGCCGTGGCGTTGCACGCGGCGGCCGCGGCCCAGCCGGCGGCGTCGCCGGCGGTGCTGTTCGGGGCGCGCGAGGGGGTCGAGCATATCGACATCTCACCCGACGGCAGCAAGATCGTCTATATCGCGCCCGGCCGGGGAGCGGCGTCGATCGCGCTCGTCAGCAGCCTTGCGGGAGGCCCGGCGACGCCGGTGCTGCAGTCGAGCGGCAATCCGGACCAGTTGCGGTGGTGCAACTTCGTCAGCAACAGCCGGCTGGTCTGCCGGGTCAGCGGCATCGTCGAGTTTCGCGGCCTCAACCTCGGCGTGTCGCGGCTGACCAGCGTCGACACGTCCGGCGGCGATCTCAAGCAGCTGGGCCAGCGCTCATCCTATTTCGATTCGCGGCTGCGCCAGTGGGACGGCGCGGTGCTCGACTGGCTGCCGGACGAGGACAATGCCGTTCTGATGAGCCGCGACTACGTGCCCGAGGAGGGCAAGATCGGCACCCGCTTCATTCGCTCCAAGGACGGGCTCGGCGTTGACCGGGTCGACGTGCGGACTTTGAAGGCGACGGTGGTCGAACCGCCGAGCCGGATCGCTTCGGACTTCATGAGCGACGGCCGCGGCCGCATCCGGATCATGGAGGTGAGCGAAACCCTGCCGGGTGCGTCGGACGAGATGGTGGGGCAGAAGATCAGCTATTCCTACCGCCGCAAGGGGTCGACCGAGTGGGAGCCTTTGTCCCAGTTCAATACCCTCACCGGCGCCGGCATGCAGCCGATCGCGGTCGACGCTTCGCTCGATGCCGCCTACGCGCTCCAGAAGCTCAACGGCCGCTTTGCCCTGTACCGGGTCAAGCTGGACGGTTCGAAGAAGACCGACCTGGTCTATGCCAATGAGAAAGTCGACGTCGACAATGTCGTGCGGATCGGCCGCGGCGCGCGCGTGATCGGCGTCACCTTCGCCGAGGAATCGCGCAGCGTGGTCTATTTCGACGAGGACTATGCCAAGCTCGCCAGGGCGCTGTCGAAGGCGATCCCCAACCTGCCGCTGGTCCGCTTCGCAGGGTCGAGCGCGGACAACAACAAATTGCTGATCTTCGCCGGCAGCGATGCCGATCCCGGCCGCTATTATGTCTACGACAAGAAGGGGCGGACGCTGAACGAGATCATGCTCGCGCGGCCGGAGCTGGAGGGGGTGAAGCTCGCCGCGATGAAGCCGATGTCCTACCCGGCCGGCGACGGCACGCAGGTGCCGGCCTATCTGAGCCTGCCGCCCGGCAAGGAAGCCAAGAACCTGCCGGCGATCGTGCTTCCCCATGGCGGCCCCTCCGCTCGCGACGAATGGGGCTTCGAGTGGCTCACCCAGTTCCTGGTCAGCCAGGGTTATGCGGTGCTGCAGCCCAATTATCGCGGCTCGGCCGGCTATGGCGACGTATGGATGAAGCAGAACGGCTTCAAGGGCTGGCGCACCTCGATCG
>DASZDE010000094.1:0-9385 GCA_035942355.1 Allosphingosinicella sp.
GTAATAGTCCCTGATCAGCGCGCCGCGTTCGGAGCGGGTCTCGATCGTCATGTCCAGCCCAATGCGCATCGCGGCGACGATGTCGGCGTCGGCGGCCCGGTTCGGCGCCCAAGCGTCGGCGCCGCCGCCGATCAGCTGGAACGTGCGGCCGTCGATCCTCAGCAGCACCGCCGACCCCTCGCGCTTGGCCCGGCTGAGGCGGAAGTGGACTTGGCCGCGCACGCCGCGCTCGGGCCAATAGCCGACCGCGGCGGACGGCCGCCAGCCTTGCGCTCGCGGCGCCCGCTCCGGCTCCGCAATCGCGTAGCAACTCCGCATACCCTTTTCTTGAAACGCTCCCCATTGAAAGAAAATGCCGAGGGAGCTTCGCTGGGCCTGCGCGGGCGCCGCAAAACTCAACAACCCGAGCAGGAATAAAGGTGCCTTCATCGAAGTGACTGATCAACGCACTGTGGCTTCCTGGCAACGGAAAATCGGGGTTGTCTGCCGAATATCGCTGCTCAAACCACAACGACCTCGATCCTCAATGGCGCGGGCAGCGAAGTCGATCGGAACATCAACCTCGATCTGCATCATGAAATCGCGGGCGGCCGCGTTTGTTTCTGACGCGGCCGGTCGGGCCGCCGCTAACGCCCGGAAGGCTGCATGAGTGGAATGAATGGAGCAGGCGACACGCTCCGGCCCCCTTTTTTGGCCCCGCTGCACAACCCTCTAGCCGCGCGTCGGAAGCCGCTCTACAACTCTCCCAAACATCAGTTTCGGGGAACCCAATGAAGGCGACGATCGAACGGGCTACGCTCCTCAGGAGCCTCGGCCACGTCCATTCCGTGGTGGAGCGCAGGAACACCATCCCGATCCTCTCCAACGTCCTGATCGAAGCTACCGAGGACGGCGGCATCCGGCTGATGGCGACCGACCTCGACCTCCAGGTCAACGAAACCGTCGAAGCGAATGTCACCCAGGCGGGCGCCACCACCGTATCGGCCCATACCTTGTTCGACATTGCCAGGAAGCTCCCGGAGGGTAGCCAGGTCGAGCTCAGCGCGTCCGAAGGGAAGATGCAGGTCAATGCCGGCCGCGCCCGCTTCAATCTCTCGACCTTGCCGCGCGACGACTTCCCGGTGATCGCCGAGGGCGACCTGCCGACGCGGTTCGAGCTTCCCGCCGCGACGCTCCGCCAGATCATCGACAAGACTCGCTTTGCGATCTCGACCGAGGAGACGCGCTACTATCTGAACGGCATTTTCCTGCACGTCTCGGACGAAGCGCAGCCGGTGCTGAAGGCGGCGGCCACCGACGGGCACCGCCTCGCCCGCGTCACCGTCCCGCGCCCCGACGGCGCCCAGGGCATGCCCGACGTGATCATCCCGCGCAAATGCGTCGGCGAATTGAGGAAGCTGCTCGACGAGGTCGACGGCACGGTCCAGGTGTCGCTGTCGGAATCGAAGATCCGCTTCGGGCTCGGCAACGCGATCCTCACCTCCAAGCTGATCGATGGCACCTTCCCGGATTACAGCCGCGTCATCCCGACCGCCAACGACAAGCTCCTCAGGATCGATCCGCGCAGCTTCGAGGAGGGCGTCGACCGCGTCGCCACCATCGCCAGCGAAAAGACCCGTGCGGTCAAGATGGCGCTGGACCGCGATCGCGTCACCCTGTCGGTAACCAGCCCCGAGAACGGTACCGCCGCGGAGGAAGTGCCGGGCGATTACGGCTCCGATGCGTTTGAGATCGGCTTCAACGCGCGCTACCTGCTCGACATCCTCGGCCAGATCGACGGCGACACCGTCGAGGTCCACCTCGCCGATGCCGCTGCCCCCACTCTCCTGCGCGAGAACGACAAGGCCCCCGCGCTCTACGTGCTGATGCCGATGCGGGTGTAGGCCCCAAACGGATTGAGGCTCGCAGCCGAATCGATTCGGGAGGTATCGAAGAAGGTTCGCGAGCATCTTGGCATTGTTTGAATGTCGTGAGGTTAGGGATCGGAGGTAGGCTCCGGCTCCTCCATGCCATCGGTGGCTTGGCCTTTTTCAGGGCTCACGGACTCGGCCGGTTCCGCCTCCGCCGCTTGCCCGGCCAGGTCCTTCTTCATCCCCGCGACCAGCTCGTCCACGGTTCGAGGCTTGGCGGGCAGTTCCGTCGCTTCGTGGGGGATGTCGGCGGAGCCGAGCTCGACGAGCTTCATCTTGCCGGCCATGTCGAGCGGCGCGCCCAAAGCGAATACCGCCCGCATGTCCGCCGCCATGTCCGCCGCCGCGGGGCCGATGAAGCTCGCCATCATCAGGGTCGAGCCGATCATGAACTCCTCCATCGCCCGGCCGACCGGCCGCAGCGCCGGGTCCTTGCTGACGACGATTTCGGCGGGCTCGTTCGGCTTTTCGGAATCCATCCCGTAGACCGCATAGGCGAAGCCGCCGCGGCCGCCGACCCTGCGGCTCCCCTTGGGCTCGATCCGCATCTTCGACGGCCGGGCCGCCTTGCCCGCGGCGCTGAATATCTGCTTGAAGACCGGCGGCATGACCTGATCGAGGGCTGCCGCAACATCGACGATCCGCGCCACCTCGACCTTTCCCTCGTCGCGCCCGATCGCGTAGAGCTCGCCGCCGCGCAGGATGCCGTATTGCTCCGAGCCTTCGGGCGTGATCCGGGCGTCACCGTTGTCGGCGACCTCGATCACGATCCTTTTCTGCTGGTCGTCGACATAGGTGGCGCGGGTGCCCGCAAGGGCGGCCTGCGGCGCCAGCAGGATGGCGAGTGCGGCGATCAAGCGCATGAGAGGTCCCCCGGATCAGCCCCGATGCGGCGCAGCCTACGCCCGCTGCCGGTCTCCGTCCACCGGTGGCGCGGCGGCGCCGCCGCGGCTAGAAGCCGGCGGTGCGCATCGCCCGCCTGTCCCTCGCCGATTTCCGCTCCTATGCGGATGCGCTGATCGAACCTGGGCCGGGGCTGGTCGTGCTCACCGGCGAGAACGGCGCCGGCAAGACCAATCTGCTCGAGGCCGTCTCGTTGCTTTCTCCCGGCCGCGGCCTCCGCGGCGCCGACCTGGCGGAAATGGCGAGGAGCGGCGGCCCCGGCGGCTTCGCCGTCGCCGCAGCGCTTTCTCCCCTCCCGCTTGCCGGAGAGGCAGGGTGTGGAGGCGATGAAAGCTCGCCCGCAGAGCCCGACAGCCAAGCCTCTCCGCCGACCCCCTCCCGCGAGCCGGAGGGCAGCCTAAGCATCGGCACCGGCACCAGCGCCACTGCTCCTGAGCGCCGCCAGGTCCGCATCAACGGCGCGCCCGCTTCCGCCACCGCGCTGGCCGAATGGCTCTCCGTCCTCTGGCTTACCCCGGCCATGGACCGGCTGTTCACCGAGGGCGCCGGCGGCCGCCGCCGCTTTCTCGACCGGCTCGTGCTGGCGCTGGCCCCCGGCCATGCGGTCCATGCCGCGCGCTATGAGGCGGCGATGCGGGCGCGCAACAAGCTGCTCGCCGGCCAGCGTGCCGATCCGGTCTGGTTGTCCGCGCTCGAAGCGCGAATGGCCGAGCATGGCGCCGCACTCGCCGAAGCCCGAGCCGCCGCGGTCGCCGCCCTCGCCGCGCGGCTCGCCGAAGCGCCCGAAGGCCCGTTCGCCCGCGCCGGCCTCACGCTCGGCGGCTGGAGCCAAGGCGACCTCGCGGTGGAACTGGCGCGCGGCCGCGCCCGCGACGCCGCCGCCGGCCGCACCCTGACCGGTCCGCACCGCACCGACCTTCACGTCACCCATATCGGCAAGCATCGGCCCGCGGCGACCAGCTCGACCGGTGAGCAGAAGGCGCTGCTGCTCGCGATCATCCTCGCCCATGCCGATCTCGTCGCCGAGCGGCTGGCCCGCCGCCCGGTCTTGCTGCTCGACGAGGTGGCGGCCCATCTCGACCGTTCCCGCCGCGCCGCCCTGTTCGATCGCCTCGCGGCGGCCGGCGGCCAGGTCTGGCTGACCGGCACCGAACGCAGGCTGTTCGAAGCGGTCGGCGAGGCCACGTGGCTGGAGGTGGCCGAAGGGCGGATCGGCTGACATAGCCCGCCCGAAACCGGCCTTTTCCCTTGGGTTTCCGCACCTCGCCCGCTATACAATCGGCATGGCATCATCCCCCAACGAAAGCAGCTACGGCGCCGAATCCATCAAGGTGCTGAAGGGCCTCGACGCGGTCCGCAAGCGGCCCGGAATGTATATCGGCGATACCGACGATGGCTCCGGGCTCCACCACATGGTGTTCGAGGTCTCCGACAACGCCATCGACGAGGCGCTCGCCGGCCATTGCGACCTCATCCAGATCACCTTGAACCCGGATGGCTCGGTTTCGGTCGAGGATAATGGCCGCGGCATTCCGACCGGCATCCACCAGGGCGAAGGCGTGTCGGCGGCCGAGGTGATCATGACCCAGCTCCACGCCGGCGGCAAGTTCGAGAACACCTCCGACGACAATGCCTATAAGGTGTCGGGCGGCCTCCACGGCGTCGGCGTATCGGTGGTGAACGCCCTGTCGGAATGGCTCGAGCTCACCGTCTGGCGCGATGGCGAGGAGCATTGGATGCGCTTCTTGAACGGCGACGCGGAAGCGCCGCTGAAGGTGCTCGGCCCGGCGCCGGACGGGAAGAAGGGCACCAAGGTCACCTTCCTGCCCTCGCCCGCCACCTTCAAGATCACCGATTTCGACTTCGACAAACTGGAGCACCGCTTCCGCGAGCTCGCCTTCCTCAATTCCGGCGTGCGCCTGCTACTGTGCGACGACCGGCACGAGGAATCGAAGCAGGTCGAGCTCTATTATGAAGGCGGCATCGCTGCGTTCGTCCGCTATCTCGACCGCACCAAGACGGCGCTCATCCCCGACCCGATCTCGGTCACCGGCCAGCGCGACGACATCGGCATCGAGGTCGCGCTCGAATGGAACGATTCCTATTACGAGCAGGTGCTCTGCTTCACCAACAACATCCCGCAGCGCGACGGCGGCACCCATCTCGCCGCTTTTCGCGCGGCGCTGACCCGCACGCTCAACAATTATGCGGAGAAGTCCGGCGCGCTGAAACGCGAGAAGGTCAGCCTCACCGGCGACGATATGCGCGAAGGGCTGACGGCGATCGTCTCGGTCAAGCTGCCCGACCCCAAGTTCAGCAGCCAGACCAAGGATAAGCTGGTCTCCTCGGAGGTCCGCCAGCCCCTCGAGAGCCTGATGGCCGACAAGATGGCCGAATGGCTCGAGGAGAATCCGGCCCACGCCCGCACCATCGTCCAGAAGATCATCGACGCCGCCGCGGCCCGCGAGGCGGCGCGCAAGGCGCGCGAGCTCACCCGGCGGAAGGGCGCGATGGACATCGCCTCGCTGCCCGGAAAGCTCGCCGACTGCCAGGAGCGCGACCCGGCCAAATGCGAATTGTTCCTGGTCGAGGGCGACAGCGCCGGCGGCTCCGCCAAGCAGGGCCGCAACCGCGAGGTCCAGGCGATCCTGCCTTTGAAGGGCAAGATATTGAACGTCGAGCGCGCCCGCTTCGACCGCATGCTGTCGTCCAAGGAGGTGGGAACCCTCATTCAGGCGATGGGCACCGGCATCGGCCGCGACGATTTCAACATCGAGAAACTCAGGTATCACAAGATCGTGATCATGACCGACGCCGACGTCGACGGCGCCCACATCCGCACCTTGCTGCTGACCTTCTTCTACCGGCAGATGCCCGAGATCATCGAGCGCGGCCACCTCTACATCGCCCAGCCGCCGCTCTACAAGGTCGCCAAGGGTAGGTCCGAGGTCTACCTCAAGGACGATGCCAAGCTCGACGAATATCTGGTGGATGCCGGCATCGGCCTGATGCGGCTGGAGACCGCGGAAGGCGTGCGCTTCGGCGACGACCTGCGCGCGCTCGCCGACCACGCCCGCCGGGTGCGCACGCTGATGCGCTACGTGCCGCGCCGCTACGATCCCGCCATCATCGAGGCGCTCGCCCTCACCGGCGCCCTGGACCCGGCGCTGAAGGCGGGGCAGCGCGGCCGCGCCGCGGAACGCGCCGCTGCCTGGCTGCAGGCGGGCGATGCCGACGCCGGCTGGTCGGGCGAGGCCAGCGGCGAAGGCAATTACGTGCTCAAGCGGCTGTGGCGAGGCGTCGCCGATTACCACGTCGTCGACCACAAGTTCCTGGTCTCCGCCGAAGCCCGCAAGCTCCACGGCCTTACGCTCGAGCAGGCCGAAACCTATGCCGCCCAGTCGCGGCTGGTGTCGCTCAAGTCCGCCGGCGCGGGCGGCGAGGCCGAAGACGGGGCGGGCGAGGAGGACGAGGCCCATCGGCGGGTGGAGGGCGTCCCGACTGCCGACCGAGCGCCGGCGGCTGACGGCAAGGGCGTCCTCGTCCGCCGCCCGAGCGAATTGCTCGAGGCGATCCTCGCCGCCGGCCGCAAGGGGCTGTCGATCCAGCGCTACAAGGGGCTCGGCGAGATGAACGCCGACCAATTGTGGGAAACCACCCTCGACCCCGGCCACCGCAGCCTGCTCCAGGTCGAGGTCGAGCAGGCCGACGTCGCCGACGAGATCTTCACCCGCCTGATGGGCGACGTCGTCGAGCCGCGCCGCGACTTCATCCAGGAGAATGCGCTCAACGTGGCGAATTTGGACGTGTGACGGCTAGACCATGAGCGCCATTGACAGATCCGTCATTGCGAGGAGCGAAGTGACGCGGCAATCCAGCGGGCCTCCGAGGCCGCTCTGGATTGCTTCGCTTCGCTCGCAATGACGAAGAGAGTCAGCCCGAAGCGATCATGCTCTACCCCACCAGCGCCTTCACCCGTGCCCTGATCTCCTCCAGCTCCGCCGCCGTGGCCTTGGCCTTCTTCATTGCCTTGCGAGCGCGCCAGTCCACCGATTTGACCTGATCGGCGAGCGCGACACCACCACGCTTTCCGGCGATCGTCACTTCAAATCTGTAGCCTTTGGCTCGCATGGTCATCGGCACGCAGAGGAGCAGGCCCGTCGGGCCGTTATACGCTGCAGGAGAGAGAACAAGCGCGGGTCTGTGGCCGGCTTGCTCATGCCCCGCCTGGGGATCGAAGTTCAGCCAGATGATGTCACCGGCATCCGGCACCCACGTGGCGGTCACCAAAGTTCTTTTCCAACCGGCCGCCCCCAGTCGATCTCTTCGTGAAGATTATCCGGCGTAATGCCGTCGAGCAGCCACTCCAGCGTCACGGGCTTTGGGCGCGCCCGCTCGATCACGATACGGCCATTCTCCTCGCGCACCTCCACCGGGTCGTCGGGCTTGAGTCCGGCCGCAGCCAGAGCTGATGCGGGCAGACGCACCGCCGCACTGTTTCCCCACTTGCGTACATAGTGTTTCATCCGGCCTCCGTATCTACAACGTATATACCTGCCGGCATGGCGGTTTCAAGCCGTCGCCAGAAACGGTAAGCTCGCAAGGTGGAGTTCAAAGGCCAATGCCATTGCGGCACGCTTCGCGTCGGACTCGAGACCGATAAGCCGCTTTCGCCCCGCGCCTGCCAGTGCGGCTTCTGCCGCAAGCATGGTGCGCGCAGTGTGAGCGACCCCGAAGGAGCGGCGATCCTGACCTTCGGGATCGAGCCGCTCGCCTATCGCTTCGCTTCGAAAGCCGCGACCTATCTGATCTGTCCGCGCTGCGGGGTCTATGTCGGAGCGGTCGCCGAGATCGAGGGCGCAACCTTCGCCACGCTCAACCTCAACGTGTTCGACGATCCTCATCTGGAGCTCGAGGCGGCGCCCGTCTCCTACGAAGGCGAGAGCGCCGAGGCGAAAGCCCGGCGCCGCCGCGAGCGCTGGACCCCGGCCCGGATCGCCCGCTCCCGCTAGCGCTTGCCACCCTCCCCGGTGCCCGAGCGCCGGGCGGTCTGCTCCTGGGCGAGGTCGGCGAGCCGCAGGAACTCGCCACGCCAGTAATCGGCGAGGCGGGCGCGCTGGGCGAGCCGCCGAGCGTCGGCGAAGGTGAAGCCGCCCATGTTGGTGTCGCCGCGCAGCAGCTGCCCGTAGGCCGCGACCGCCGCCGCGAAGGCGGTGTCGCCCGCCGGCGCGCCGGCGGTTCGGATCAGCGACGCCCGCACCGGCTGCTCGATCAGCCGGGAGTCCTGCTGACCGGGCAGCTTGTAGCGCAGCCGCAGGAAAGCGAGCTCGCCATTGGCCGAGCCCTCGGCCTGGCGCTGGTTCTGCGGATAGCGCCGTCCCGGCAGCCAGCCCTGGCTCCCGGCCGGGACGATCTCGTACAATGCCGTCACCTGGTGGCCGGCGCCGATGTCGCCGGCGTCGACCGCGTCATTGTCGAAATCCTCTTCCCTCAGCGCGCGGTTCTCGTAGCCGATCAGCCGGTACTCGCTGACATAAGCCTGGTTGAACTCGACCTGGATCTTGACGTCCTGGGCGATCGTGAACAGCGTCGAGGACAGCTCCTGGTCGAGCACCTTCTGCGCCTCGCGCGGGCTGTCGATATAGGCGTAATTGCCGTTGCCGTGGTCGGCGACCTGCTCCATCATCGCCTCATTGTAATTGCCGGTCCCGAAGCCCAGGGTGGTGAGCGTGATGCCGGCGTTCCGCTCGCGCTCGACCAGGTCGATCAGCGCCTCGTGGTCGGTGACTCCGACGTTGAAATCGCCGTCCGTGGCGAGAATCACGCGGTTGATCCCGCCTTCCCTCATATTTTCGCGCGCGGTCCGGTAGGCGAGCTCGATGCCCGCGGCGCCGGCGGTGGATCCGCCCGCCCGGAGCCGGCTCAGCACGCCGATCACCCGCCTCTTGTCGGAGGTCGGCTCGAGCACCCGCCCGGCGGCGCCGGCATAGACGACGATCGCTACCCGGTCCCGCGGCGAAAGCCGCTCGGCAAGCAGGGCGAGCGAGCATTGCACGAGCGGCAATTTGTCGGGCTCGTCCATCGAACCCGATACGTCCACCAGGAAGACGAGGTTGGCCGGCGGCCGCTCGCTGCGTTCCAGGTCATAGCCTCTGAGCCCGATGCGGAGCAGCCGGGTCTCCGAATTCCACGGCGTCCTCGCCATGTCGGCATTGACCGTGAACGGCCGCGTCCGGTCGCGGGGCGCCGGATAATCGTAGCGGAAATAGTTGAGCATCTCCTCGGTCCGCACCGCCGCCTGGGGCGGCATCTCGCCTTGGTTCAGCATCCGCCGGACATTGGCGTAGCTGCCGGTGTCGACGTCGACAGCGAAGGTCGAGACCGGCGCGTCGGCGACCGCGTGCACGGAGGCCACTTCCTTGCCGGCATAACGCTCGCGATTCTCAGGGCTGCGGATATAGCCGGGGGGAATGCGAGCGCCGGTTGGGGCGATCGCCTGCCCCTCTATCGCAGGCGCTGACGGCGGCGGTGGCGGCGGCGGTGGCGGTGGCGGTGGCGGTGGTGGATTGGCA
>DASZDE010000095.1:0-9591 GCA_035942355.1 Allosphingosinicella sp.
GATCACCGATGTGCCGAGGGCGACGAGGAGGGCGCACAGAATCAGCCGGGCGTGGCGTTGGTGCAATGCAGCCCCCCTTTCCCGTCTTGCTACACCGGCGTGGGACGCAGTCCATCCTTAATGTGGCGGCTGACGCGGAACCGGTCGCGCATCCGCGTCAGGAACTCCAGCACGATCATCGCGAAGCCGGGAGAGGCCCGCAGCGGTGGCTGCCGCAACCTTCTTGTCTTGCCTCGAATTGACTTTGGTGGTTGGCGTTGTCCGCTTGGAAACGGATCCTGCTATCATCCGCAGCTTTCGATCCTGGCCTTCAGCCACTTTGGAGCCTCGGTGCATATACGTCCCTTTCCTCCCCATCCGCCGGCAGTGCGATGCTGAGCCAATCCTCCGAGGCGGCGCTCGAAGCCCTCCGTCCGCTCCTCGACACCACGCTCGACGCGGTCGTGGTGATGCATCGCGATGGCACCGTCGCCGATTGGAACCGGGTGGCGGAGGAGGCTTTCGGCTGGACGAACGCAGAAGCGGTCGGCCGGTCGATGGCGGACCTCATCATCCCGCCGCAATATCGCCAACTCCATTGCGATGGTCTCGCGCGGTTCAACCAGACCGGGGAGCAGCGGGTGCTCAACCGCAGGATCGAGATTTCCGCCCTCCACAAGAACGGGCGCGAGTTTCCGGTCGAGCTGTCGATCACGACCGCGCCCGTTCTCAAAGATCGCGTCTTCATCGGCTTCCTGCGGGACATCACGGAGCGGCGGCAGGCGGAAGCAAAGCTGCAGCGGCAGGCGCGCGAGACGCAGTTGATATTCGAAGTGACCAGCCTCGCTTCGGAGACCGACTCTTTCGAGGATGCGCTGAGAGCCTGCCTCGAGGCGATATGCGACCTTACCGGCTGGCCGGTGGGGCATGCGCTGATCACGAAAAAGGGTGACAGTTCGGAGCTGGTCTCAACCGCAGTTTGGCACGAGGCGTGGCCGGGGGCCGCGGCAAGATTGCGCGAGGCGACCGAATCCTTGATCTTCCGCTCCGGCGTCGGCCTCCCGGGAACGATCCTTGCGTCGGGTGAGCCCGTCTGGGTTCCGGACGCGGACAACAACCTCAACTTTCCGCGCAAGGGGCTCGGCTTCGAAGCCGCGTTCGGATTTCCGGTCAAAAGCGAGGGGAAGATCCTGGCGATCCTGGAATTCTTCACCCAGAGCGCCGCCGCGCCGGACCCCGATCTTCTGCTGATGGTTCGCACGGTCGGTGAGCAGGTGGCGCGCGTGCTCGAGCGGAAGCGCACCGAAGCGCATCAGCGGCTTCTGGTCAACGAGCTGAACCACCGCGTTAAAAACACGCTGGCGATCGTTCAGAGCATCGCCTCGCAAACCTTCAAGGGAGAAGCCATTGCAGCCGCCGTGCGGCAGGCGTTCGAAAGCAGGCTCGCCGCCCTGGCCTCCGCGCACGACCTTCTCACTGCCGAAAATTGGGAGGCCGCCCCGCTTCGGGAGGTGGTCGACAAATCGGGCTTCGGCTGCGGCGCCCCCGCCGGACGGGTGACCGTCGAGGGGCCGGACATCCGCGTTCAACCGAGGACGGCAGTGTCCATCGCCATGGCCCTGCATGAACTCTGGACCAACGCAGTCAAATATGGCGCTCTGTCCGGCGACAGCGGGCGGATCGCGGTCCGCTGGCAGATTTCGGATTCGCGGGCAGGCAAGCGGCTCCAGCTTCGCTGGCAGGAACAAGGGGGGCCGCCGGTCGTGCCGCCCGCAAGGAGGGGGTTCGGAAGCAGGCTGATCGAACGCGGCCTCGCCGCCGAGCTGGGCGCTCGCGCCGAGCTGAACTTCCATCCCGCCGGCCTGCTCTTCACGCTGGATATGCCGCTGCCCGACAGCGACGGGGAAGAACGCGGCTAATCGGACTCGATATTCCGATGCCCCTCGACGCGGTTCCAGGGGAGCGGCTAGAGAGCGGCTCGAACTTGCGGAAACAGGGGAGAGCTTCGATGAAGACCCGCGCCGCCATCGCCGTCGCGCCGAACCGGCCGCTCGAGATCCACGAGGTCGATCTGGAGGGACCGCGCGCGGGCGAAGTGCTGGTCGAGATCATGGCGACCGGCGTCTGCCACACCGATGCCTATACGCTCGAAGGCAAGGATTCGGAGGGCATCTTCCCCTCGATCCTCGGGCATGAGGGCGCCGGCATCGTCCGCGAGATCGGGGCAGGGGTGACTTCGGTCGCCGTCGGCGATCACGTCATCCCGCTCTACACGCCCGAATGCCGCCAGTGTAAGTCGTGCCTGTCGCGGAAGACCAACCTGTGCACCGCGATCCGCGCCACCCAGGGCAAGGGCGTGATGCCCGACGGCACCAGCCGCTTTCGCCTCGGCGGCGACAGGATCCACCATTATATGGGCTGCTCGACCTTCTCCAACTTCACGGTGATGCCGGAGATCGCCGTCGCGAAGGTCCGCGCCGACGCGCCGTTCGACAAGATCTGCTATATCGGCTGCGGCGTCACCACCGGC
This sequence comes from Allosphingosinicella sp., assembly GCA_035942355.1. Taxonomy (GTDB): domain Bacteria; phylum Pseudomonadota; class Alphaproteobacteria; order Sphingomonadales; family Sphingomonadaceae; genus Allosphingosinicella. The sequence continues at coordinate 2,510 of DASZDE010000095.1, forward strand.
ATCGGCGCGGTGATCTGGACCGCCGGCGTCGAGCCCGGCTCGAACGTCGCCGTGTTCGGCCTTGGCGGCATCGGCCTCAACGTCATCCAGGGCGCCCGCATGGTCGGCGCGGCCAAGATCGTCGGCATCGACATCAACCCCGCCAAGCGCGCCATGGCCGAGCAATTCGGCATGACCCATTTCATCAATCCGAACGAGGCCGGCGCCGACAAGCTCGTCCAGGCGATCGTCGACGTTACCGACGGCGGCGCCGATTACAGCTTCGACTGCACCGGCAATACCGAGGTGATGCGCGCGGCGCTCGAATGCTGCCACCGCGGCTGGGGCGAGAGCGTGATCATCGGGGTTGCCGAATCCGGCAAGGAGATCGCTACGCGTCCGTTCCAGCTCGTCACCGGCCGGGTGTGGCGCGGCACCGCGTTCGGCGGCGCCCGCGGCCGCACCGACGTGCCGCGCATCGTCGACTGGTATATGGACGGCCGGATCAACATCGACGACCTCATCACCCACACCATGCCGCTCGACCAGATCAACTCCGCGTTCGACCTGATGCATGCCGGCGAGAGCATCCGCAGCGTGGTGATTTACTGAAGCCCTCGTCGCCCCGGCGCAGGCTGGGCCCCAGCGAGGACGTGGAAGGGCGGCTAACCCACTGGGACCCCAGCCTTCGCTGGGGTGACGGAGACAAACATGACCCTAGTAACCCTCGCCACCGCCAAAAGCTTCGGCGGCACCCAGGGCGTCTATCGCCATTCGAGCCGCGCAACCGGCACCGCGATGACGTTCAGCGTCTACCTCCCCCCGCAGGCGGCGGCCGGCGCCAAGCTGCCGATCGTCTGGTACCTGTCGGGGCTTACCTGCACTCATGCCAACGTCACCGAGAAAGGCGGCTTCCAGCGCGTTTGCGCCGAGCTCGGACTGATCTTCGTCGCCCCCGACACCAGCCCGCGCGGCGAGCATGTGCCCGACGACGAAGGCTATGATTTCGGCCACGGCGCCGGCTTCTACGTCGATGCGACGGAGGAGCCGTTCGCGGCGAACTACCGCATGTACAGCTACATAGTGGATGAACTTACCAATCTGATCGAAGCGGAATTCCCCGCCGACATGGCCCGCCAGGGGATCACCGGCCACTCGATGGGCGGGCATGGCGCGCTTACCATCGCACTCCGCAACCCCAGCCGCTTCGCCAGCGTTTCCGCTTTCGCGCCGATCGTCGCGCCGTCACAAGTGCCGTGGGGCCAAAAGGCGTTCACCGGCTATCTGGGAGAGGACCGTCGGGTCTGGCGCCGCTACGATGCGGCCGCGCTGATCGAGAATGGCGCCAGCATCGGGGAAATCCTGGTGGATCAAGGCACTTCAGACAGCTTCCTGGCAAAGGAACTGAAGCCGGATCTGCTCGCCGACGCGTGCCGCGCGGCAGGCATATCGCTCACCCTGCGCCTGCAGGAGGGCTATGACCACAGCTATTATTTCATTTCCACCTTCATGGAGGACCATCTCCGCTGGCACGCCGAGCGCCTCCTCCGCTAGGGGGACTGCTCTCCGGCGAAAGCCGGGGCTGGAGGCGGCCGAAGCTGGACCCCGGCCTTCGCCGGGGAGCATCGGCAGATCCGCCCCCGATTGAAGTGCCACTTTGATCGGCTAGATTATCGGGTGCCGCTCCCAATTCACCACGTCGGAGCGCTTGCGCATCTTCCTGTGGAGCTTGTCCATCGTGCGGCTGCCGGTCTCGACGAACAGGAACGGCAGCGCCGCATGGACGAGAACGCACAGGCCGCCCATCACCATGGTCAGCCCGAAGCCGGCGGCGGTGCCCATATGCTGGCCATAGCTTTCGCCCATGTCGTGCGGATGCCTGGTGAAAGGATTATCGGCCATTGCCCGTCGCCCGTCCGTTGAATAGCTGGGGTTGGGACCCCCGGCCGCAGCGAATAGCCGTTCGCCGGTCGGTTCGCCAGAGGAACGGGCTCATGTTCGACCGATTTCCCGAACCCGCCGCCGACGCCCTGCACGCGGTGATGGGCCGCTACCGCGCCGATCCCCGTCCGCACAGGATCGATCTCGGCGTCGGCGTCTATCGCGACGCGACGGGTGCGTCGCCGATCATGCGCGCGGTCAAGGAAGCCGAGGCGGTGCTGCTGCGCGAGGAGGAGAGCAAGGCCTATCAGGCGCTGCATGGCGACGACCGCTTCATCGCGGCAATGACCCGGCTGGTGTTCGGCGACGATCACCCGGCGGTGCGCGACGGGCGGTTGGCTGCGATCCAGGGCACCGGCGGGACCGGCTCGCTTCGGATCGCGTTCGACGCCGCCGCGCTGGCCTCGCCGCACGGCCGCCTGCACCTCGGCGAGCCGAGCTGGCCCAATCACGGCGCGCTCGCGGCCGCGGCGGAAATCCAGGTGATCCCGCATCCATACCTCGACGCGGCGACCCAGAAGCTCGACTGGGATGCGGTCGCCGCCGCCGCCTCAGGCGCCAGTCCCGGCGACCTGTTCATCATCCACGGGCCCTGCCACAATCCGACCGGCGCCGACCCCAGCCTCGAGCAGCGGCGCGACCTGCTCGCGATCCTCACCGAGCGTGGCGCCGTGCCGCTGATCGACGCCGCCTATTACGGGCTGGCCGAAGGGCTGGACGCCGATCTTGGCATCCTTCGGGAAGCGGCCGCGAGGTTAGAGCGGGCGTTCATCGCGGTCTCCTGCTCGAAAGTTTTCGGCCTCTACCGCGAGCGCACCGGCATTCTGTTCGCACTCTGCGCCAACACTGCCGAGCGGACGCGGGTGCAGGGCCAGCTCGACCGGATCGGCCGCACGCTCGTCTCGATGCCGCCCGCGCACGGCGCCGGCACTGTGACCGTCGTCCTCGGCGACGCCCGCCTGTCCGCTTGGTGGCGGGACGAGCTCGCCGCCATGCGCGCGCGTATCGCCGGCCTCCGAAGCGAGCTGGCCGGCCATGCCAACGAAGTGCCGATGCTGCGCGGCATCGACGAGCAGCGCGGCATCTTCCGGATGCTCCCGCTCAGCCCGGAGCATACTGAGCGTCTGGGCCGCGACCACGCCATCCATCTGCCGCCTTCGGGCCGCATCAACATCGCGGGGCTCAAGCGCGGCGATGCCGCCCGCCTCGCCGAAGCGCTGGCGGCGGTCGCCGCCCGAGCCTGACCTTGGTCCGTCGGTTAGGCTCAGGCGACCGGCTCGCCCTCGTAGGCACGCTCGAGGGTCGTGATGTCGATCTTCACCATCGTCATCATCGCTTCCATCACCCGGCCGGCGCGCTCGCGGTCAGGGTCGCTCAGCATTCTGGGCAGGATCGACGGCACGATCTGCCACGACAGGCCGTAGCGGTCCTTGAGCCAGCCGCACTGGACCGGTGCGCCGCCGTCCGCGGTGAGCGCGTCCCACAGCCGATCCACTTCCGCCTGGTCCTCGCAGTCGATCGAGAAGGAGACCGCTTCGGTGAAGCCGAATTCGGGGCCTCCGTTGAGGCCGATAAAGCGCTGTCCGGCGAGCGTGAACTCGACCGTCAGCACATTTCCCGCCGATCCGCCCGGATAATCGGCGGGCGCGCGCAGCACCTTGTGGATCCGGCTGTCGGGGAGCAGCGACACGTAGAATTCGGCCGCCTCCTCGGCTTGGCCGTCATACCACAGGCACGGCGCGATCTTTGACATAACCTTGCTCCTCGCTTTCTGTCAGCGCGTCGGCGAGACCAGGGCGAACGCCGCGCCCTGCGGGTCGACCGCCTGCACGATCCAGCTTCCGCCCGGCACTTCGTGCGGGCCCATCACCACCGTGCCGCCATGCACCGAGAGGCGATCGACCGCGGCATCGATGCCGTCCACGTTGATGTAGAAGCCCCAGGTCGAGGACGGCAAATTGGCGGGCTTGTCCATCATCCCGCCCATCTGGACGCCGTCCGCGCCGAAGATGCGATAGGTTCCCATCGCGCCCATATCCATTTCCTGCATCGTCTCCCAGCCGAACTGGCTCGAATAGAAAGCGAAGGCCGCTTCCTGGCCGAGGCTGGAATAAAGCTCGTGCCAGCTCACCAGCCCTGGCGTGGTCGGCTCGGCTGGCGGCGGCGCCTCGTCGCGCGGCAGCGGCGTCAGCAGATAGAAAGCCGCGCCGCCGGGATCGGCGACCATCGCGAAGCGGCCGACATCGGGAATGTCGCCGGGCTGCATCAGGATCCTGCCGCCGGCGGCGGCGATCTCCTGGGCCTTGGCGTCGGTGTCGGCGACGCCGATATAGCCGACCCAGCCGGGGCGGGCGCCGCCGTCGAACATGGTCTGGGTGAGCTGCATCAGCCCGCCCATGCCGCGGCCGCCGGCCGACAGGATGGTGTAGCGCATGTCCGGCTGCCCGGCGTCGGCCATGGTCCAGCCGATCACGGCGCGGTAGAAGGCCTCGGCCGCTTCCCGGTCTCTGGACATCAGCTCGTACCAGATGAATTTTCCCGCCTTGGCGGAAACCCCGCATGCCGGCTCGGCGGCAGTGTCGGCATCGGTCATCATGTCGGACATGTCAGGGTCCCTTCGTCGGCGGCGTCGGGGGTGGGGGAGGGGCCGCGCAGCCCCTCCCGGAAGTGGAATCGGAGATCAGGCGGGCTCGCGCTCGGCGGCGGCGGGCGCCTCGATCGTGCTCGACCCGGTCTGGAAGATCGGCTCGAAGCCGCCGAAGATCATGCGCTGCATGTTGAACGGCATCTCCCCGCTCGGCTGCATGCGCGGATCCTCCATCATCTTGCGGTTGGCCTCGTCGCGCACCTCCTTGGACGGATAGACGATCCAGGAGAAGACGATCTGCTCGCCGGGCTCCGCGCCTACGGCCCGGCGGAAGTCGGTGACCTTGCCGTCCTTGATGTCGTCCTCGAAGCATTCGACGATCTCGATCGCGCCGAATTCCTTGAACATCGGCGCCGCCTCGGCCGCCATCCGGCGATACTCTTCCTTCTTTCCGGGAGACACCGGGATCACGAAGCCGTCGACATAAGCCATTTTCTCTCTCCTCTTCACGCGTGGACGGGGGGGCGGGCCGCTTCGGCCTCGGCGAGCGCCGCGAGCTGGGCGGCGACGATGCCCCAGCCTTCCTGGAAGCCCATCGCCTCGTGCTTATTCTGCGCGTCCTCGTCCCAGTGGCGGACGCGGGCGGTATAGCGGGTGCCGGTGCCCTCGGGCTCGAACGTGACGATCGCGACCATGGCGAAATCGCAGTCGCTGTCCATCCCCGTCTTGGGCTGCCAGCCGGCGGTGAAGGCATTGGTGAAGACGATCCGCTCGCCCGGCACCACTTCGAGGAACACGCCCTCGCCCGGATGACGCTCGCCCTGCGGCCCTTCCATCTCGATCGCGGAGCGGCCGCCTGCGCGCAGGTCCTGCTCGACGATACGGGTGACCCAGGGCTTGGGCGCCCACCATTCCTCGGTCCGCTCGGTCCAGACGCGGTAGACGGTCTCCGGCGGAGCCTCGATGAAACGGGTCACGGACAGCTCATGTTGGTCGCTCATTCTCCCTCTCCGTCGGTTCGTTCGAATCGCTGTTTGACCGTGATGCGCCTTTCAGTTATTAAAAGCAACTATGAAGTCACAAAACATAACTGACCCGCGCGAACCTGCCTCCCGCCGGCGCTATGACGACGCCTGCGGCACCGCGCACGCGCTCGATCTGATCGGCGAGCGCTGGGCCCTGCTGGTGATGCGCGAACTCATGCTTGGTCCGAAACGCTTTAGCGACATCCGCGCCGATCTGCCAGGGATCAGCGCCAACGTGCTCACCCAGCGGCTGGAGGGGCTGGAGGCTTCGGGCTTGCTCGTTCGCCGCCGGCTGCCGCCGCCCGCTTCGGCCCAGGTCTACGAGCTCACCGAATGGGGCCATGAGGCGGAGCCGATCGTCCAGACGCTCGGCCGCTGGGCGGCCCGCTCGCCCGCCCACGACCCGACGCTGCCGATCAGCCCGGTGTCGCTGATGCTGAGCTTCCGCACCATGTTCGATCCGCAGCGAGCCGGAGACTTTGACGCCCGCATCGGTTTTCGCCTCGGCGCAGAGACCTTCCTCGCCCGGATCGCGGACGGTAGGCTCGATGTCGACCGCGGCGACACCGAAGCGGCCGACACGGTGTTCACCGGCACCGCCGCCGCCCTCGCCGCCGCCGTCTATGGCGGCCAGCCCCTAGATGCGATGGCCGCAGCCGGCGCGCTCGCTGCCGAAGGCGATCGCGCCGTGGCTGAGCGCTTTCTCACCTTGTTCCCGCTGCCGCCCAAGGTGGGGGAGGCGGCTTAAGCGGAGCTTCGCTTGCGGCGCCGCCGCAGGCGGGCGAGCAGCCCCGGCCGCGCCTGGCGCTCGAACAGCTCGTCCGGCCCCTCGGGGTCGAGCAGCTCGCTCCTGGCCATCGCCCGGGCCGCCGCGTTCGGCTGGGGCGGGTCGAACGGAATCAGGGTACGGCCGCTGCCGCGCAGCCTTTCGATGCAGGCGATCAGCGAGCCCGTCTCCTCGAAACATTCGGCGACCGCCGCCGGCTCGAGCTCGAAATGCTCGGCCAGCAAATCGGTGCGGATCGCCGCGATCGCCCGCCGCGCCGTCGGGTCGGTCGCGGCATCGATCATGAGATCGCATTCGCTGTCGAGCCCCATCGAACGGTTGTTCATATTGGCAGAGCCGACCCGCAACACAACGTCGTCGACGATCATGATCTTGGCATGGACGTAGATGTCGGCGCCGCCCGCGGTGACCGGCGAATAGATTCGGAACCGGCCGTGCCGGTCCTTCTCGCGGAGCGCCTGCATCAGCTCGTAGCGCGCGGGACTCATGACCGTCTCGTCGAGCCAGCCGAAGGCGGTCTTGGGGTTGACCAGCACGAATTCGGGGCCGTCCGGCTCCTCCAGGCGCGTGCCAATCGCTTCGGCAATTATTCGCGAGGCGAAATATTGCGTCTCGACGTAGACGAACCGCCTGGCCGCCGCGATCAGATCGACGAACAATGCCTCGATCTCGCGTATTTCGCTGACCTTGCCTTCCTTGCCGCGGGTGCGGGCGATGGCGATGTTCACGTCCCGGAAGGCGGGCGCGAGCCCGCCGGGCCACG
>DASZDE010000096.1:0-38990 GCA_035942355.1 Allosphingosinicella sp.
CCCAGGCGGCGCGGACCCCGACGGCCAATGCCCTGGCGGAGCTCGATGCGCTGGCGGTGCGGCTGGCGGCGGCGCGGCCGCCGGCGAGCCAGGCCGATTTGGCCGCCGCCGTCGCCGCGCTCGAGGCGGTGCAGGCGCTGGCGGACGACCAGGACGAAGCGCTGAGCGCCCTCACCGCCTCGCTCAGCGGCGGCTGAGCGCTTCCCGGTGCGCCCTGCCGAGGGCGACATAATGGGCGACGCCCGCCTGCTGCGCGGCCAACTCCTCCGCGCCGAGGTCGCGGAGATATTTGGCCGGCCGCCCCGCCCATAGCTGGCCGCTCGCGATCCGCCGCCCCGGCGTCAGCATCGCGCCGGCGGCGAGCATCGCGTCGCTCTCGATCTCGCAGCCGTCCATCACGATCGCGCCGAGGCCGACGAACGCGCGGTCGTGGAGGATGCAGCCGTGGACGATGGCGAGATGGCCGATCAGCACATCCTCGCCGATGATGGTGGGATGACCATCGGGCGCGCCCGGCCTGGGCGAATCGACATGGACGACGCTGCCGTCCTGGATGTTGGTGCGGGCGCCGACGCGGATGCGGTTGACGTCGCCGCGCAGCACGCAATTGTACCAGATGCTGGCGTCGGCGCCGATCTCGACCTCGCCGATCAGCCGCACGCCCGGCGCGACGAAGGCGGACGGATCGATGACCGGCGACTTGCCGCCGAAGCTCAGCATGCGCGTCCCTCCCATTGCAGCACCGGGATTGGCAGACGATGCGCGCCTAGCCGGGCGGCCGCTACCAGGTCCAGCCCTCGATGAGCGGGAGGATGCTGGCGAAATCGTCGCTCCAGCCGGCAAAGCCCGGCCGCTCCTTCAGATCCTCCCACTGCGCGAACCGGCCGATCGCGAAGAACATGTCGTCGAGCGCCTCCTGGCGGGGGGCCATCGCGATCCAGACCGACGCAGTGGTGTTGAGCTCCCGCGGCGAATCCTGCGGCGAATAGTGGAGCTTGGCGGCCGCCCAGCCGCCTTGCCTCGCCGAGGCGGCGACGACCGGCTCGAGGTCGAGATAGCGGTTGGAGATGTGGACGAGCAGGATGCCGCGCGGCTGCAGCGCGCGCGCATAGACGCCGAACGCCTCGCGGGTGAGCAGGTGCATCGGCACCGAATCCGACGAGAAAGCGTCGATGGCGAGCATGTCGAGGCTGGCCGGCGGCTGCCGCGCAAGGGTGAGGCGGGCGTCGCCGATCACCATCCGCGCGTGGGGTGCGCATTGCCGCAGGAAGGTGAAATAGCCGCTGTCGGAGGCGAGCCGCACCATCGACGGGTCGATCTCGAAGAAGCGCCAGTCCTGCGCCGGGCGCGCATAGCAGGCGAGCGTGCCGGTGCCGAGGCCGACCACGCCGATCCGCGCCCGCGGCCCGAACAGCCGTTCGGCCGAGCCCAAGGCAAGGCCGACGCCGGAGCTGCGGGCATAATAAGTCGTCGGTTCGAACTGCCGGCCGGCGGCGAGATTCTGGAGGCCGTGCAGGGTGGTGCCGTGGGTCAGCGACAGCGCGTTGCGGGCGCGATCGGAATTGACCGCATAGATGCCGAAATAGCTGCGTGTCCTGACCCCGGCATAGGATTGTTCGAGCGAGCTCCAGCCGCCATAGCTCATCATCAAAGCGGCGAGGCAGGCGGCGAACACCCCGCGCCGGCCGAGGCTGATCAGCGCCGCCACGCCGATCGCGCCGCTCGCCGCCATGGCCGCCCAGGCCGGGGCATCGAAGACGAAGCCGTCGTCGCCGACCAGCGAGAGCAGCAGCGCGCCGGCGGGAATCGCGCCCGCCATCGCCCGGGCCCTGGCGGGGTGCGCCCAGAGCCGCTCGATGCGATCGAAATAATTGCGCTGCGGGAGCAGGGCGGCGGCGGCCAGGATGAGCAGCGGATGCTCGTAGCTCCAGTCGAACAGCAGCGGCGCGACCAGCGCACAGAAGGCGCCGCCGAGCACGCCGCCGACCGACATGGCGAGATAGAAGCCGGTCAGCCGGTCCGCCTGCGGGCGCAGCCGGTACATCTCGCCGTGCAGCGCGACCGCCACGAAGAACAGCAGGCTGAGCCCGAGCGCGGCCGCCGCGAGCGGACGGCGCGAGCCGTCGACGAAGGCGAGGCCGCCGGCGATCAACAGGACCAGCGGCGCGACCTGGGTGATGAAAGCGGTCGGCCCGCGGCGGCGCGCGAACGCGACCACGAAGCTCAGCAGATAGAGACCGAGCGGCAGCGCCCACAGCAGCGGCATGGCGACGATGTCGGTGGTGATATGGGTGGTGGTGGACAGCATCAGCCCGCACGGCACCGCGGCGAGCGCGATCCACAGCGCCACCCTTCGCCGGCTCGGCGGCTGCGAGGAGGGGGCGGCTGTCATCTCGACGGCTCCGGGCGGGATGGTGAGCGCGCAGCCGGCCACCAGCAGGATCAGCAGGGCGTAGCCGCTCGTCCACAGCGCGCTCTGCTGGTCCAGCGTCAGCAGCGGCTCGACCATGAGCGGATAGGAGACGAGCCCCGCGAAACTGCCGAGATTGGAGGCGGCATAGAGCGTATAGGGCTCGCCCCGCCGGTTCTCGAGCGCGTACCAGCGCTGCATCAGCGGGGCCTGCGAAGCGACGACGAAGAAGAGGGGCCCGATCGAGCCCAGCAGGAACCAGGGCACCCAGAAAGCAGGCGCCACATCGGCCGGCGGCAGCGCCGCGCCAAGGCCGATCGGCAGCCACAAGGCGGCGAGCGCGAACAAAGCGAGATGCAGCCCCGCCTGCCGCCGCGGCCGCAGCCGCGCCAGCCAGTGGGCATAGCCATAGCCGCCGAGCAGCAGCGCCTGGTAGACCAGCATCGCGCTGTTCCACACCGCCGGCGCGCCGCCGAGGCGCGGCAGCGCCATCCGCGCCACCATCGGCTGGGTCAGGAACAGCAGGAAGGAGCCGGTGACGATCGTCGCGAGGAACAGCGGCCGGGCGTAACGTTCGCGCGAGAAGCGCGCCGCGCCTTCGTCAGCCGTCACGAAGCAGCCGCGCCGCCGCCGGCGCATGATAGGTGAGGATGCCGGAGCAGCCGGCGCGCTTGAACGCGATCAGGGTCTCGAGCACGAGCGCGTCGCGCTCCCCTGCCCCGGCCGCGGCGGCCGCCTCGATCATCGCATATTCGCCGGACACCTGATAGGCGAAGACCGGGGTTTCGAACCGCTCCTTCACCCGCCGGACGATGTCGAGATAGGCAAGGCCGGGCTTGACGATCACATGGTCGGCGCCCTCGGCAAGGTCGAGCGCCACTTCCCTCAGCGCCTCGTCCGCATTGCACGGATCCATCTGGTAGCTCTTCTTGTCGCCCTTGAGCAGGCCGCGCGAGCCGACCGCGTCGCGGAACGGCCCGTAAAAGGCGCTCGCATATTTGGCGGCATAGGCCATGATCTGGACGTTGCGGTGGCCCTCGCGCTCGAGCGCGGCGCGGATCACGCCGACGCGGCCATCCATCATGTCCGACGGGGCGACGATGTCGGCGCCCGCCGCCGCCTGGACCAGCGCCTGCTCGGCGAGGATCTTGCTGGTCTCGTCGTTGAGCACGTAGCCGCTGCGGTCGGTGATGCCGTCATGGCCGTCGGCGGTGTACGGATCGAGCGCCACGTCGGTGAGGACGCCGACCTCCGGCGCCGCATCCTTGGCCGCCTTGATCGCGCGGCACACGAGGTTGTCGGGGTTGAGCGCCTCATCGGCGCCTGCGCTGCGCAGCTCGCGCGGCGTGTTCGGGAACAAAGCGACGCACGGGATGCCGAGCTTGCGAGCCTCCCGCGCCCGTTCGGCGATGAAATCGACCGACCAGCGCGACACGCCGGGCAGCGTCGCGATCGGCTCCTCGACGCCATGGCCCTCGGCCACGAACAGTGGCCAGATCAGGTCGGCGGGCGTCAGCACGGTCTCCGCCACCAGCGCCCGGCTCCAGGCCGCGGCCCGGGTGCGGCGGAGGCGGAGGGCGGGAAAGGCGGCGGGATTCATCGCGAGGCTAGTAACGCGCGCCGCCGCCCCTGCAAAGCGGCGAGCGAGGTTCCAGGCGCCGGCGAAGGTTGCCCGGCCCGGCCTATGACCGCCGGTTCCGGGGAGCAAGAATCGCGATGGGCCCGGCGGCCCGGTTCGGCTGAGCCGTGAATCTACGGCAATGCGCGCTTGCATGTTACAGTGTATCATGGAATCATGCTTTCTCGCCCTCGGTGTAAAGGAGAGACTCGCGTGCGCCGTTTCGCTTCGACTTTGCTGCTGTGCCTGCCGCTCGCCGCGTGCGGCCCGGCGCCGGCTGATCCGCGCGGCGTCGGCCGCGACGAGGTGCTGGTCCAGATCGTCGCTTCGGGCCGCGCCGACACACGGCCCGACGAGGCGCGCTTCACCGCCGGGGTGCAGACGATCGCGGCGAGCGCGGCGGCGGCGAGCACCGGCAATAACGGGGCGATGAACCGGGTGACAGCGGCGCTCGAACGGATCGGCGTCAAGCCCGACGACATGCAGACCCGCTCGATCACGCTCGCGCGGATCGACTATGGGCGCGACCGCGGCCGTTTCCAGGCCAACAACATGATCGAGGTACGGGTCCGCGACCTGAAGCGCGCCGGCGCGGCGATCGCGGCGGCGACCGAGGCCGGCGCCAATATCCTGTCGGGGCCGAACCTGGCCATCGCCGACCCGGAGGCCGCCAGCCGATCGGCTTATGCGCGAGCCTATCGGGCGGCGCGGGCGCGGGCCGAGGCCTATGCGGCGGCGGCGGGGCTCAAGGTGGCGCGGGTGCTGGCGATCCGCGATGCCGGCGACGGCGCGGCGCCGCCGCCCCTCTATGGCGAGGGCGCCGCCATGGATGCGGTCGCGCAGACCGCGGCGCCGCCGCCGCTGCGGGCCGGGCTGACGACCAGCGAGGTCCGGGTGCGGACCGATTTCGCGCTCGCCGCGGACTAGGAAGAGGAGCGCCGAGGGCCCGATCGATGCGGCGCCGCGGCAGGGCCTGGACGAATTGAGCCCGCAGCGCGCTTCGTTCTAGACTGCCCCGCATGATTCGCGCGCTCGCCCTGCTCGCCGTGCTCCTGGCGGCCGCCGCCGGCTGCGGCGACACCGCGCCCGCCGACGAGCCGGCCGCCGCCAATGGTTCGGCCGCCGCCGGGAACGTTTCCGAGCCGCCCGCCGCCGCGCCGCTGCCGGACGTCGTGCGGGTCCGACTGGAGACGGAGGCGGGAGCGATAATGCTCGCGCTCGACGCCAAGAGCGCTCCCGTCACGACCGCCAACTTCGTCCGCTATGTCGACGAGGGCCGGTTCGACGGCACCACCTTCTACCGCGCCGCGCCGACCCCGGGCGCGCCGGCCGGAGAGGGCGCGCGCGGCTTCATCCAGGGCGGGATCCGCCGCGACTATAAGCGCATGCTGCCGCCGATCGTGCACGAGCCGACCAGCGCGACCGGGCTCAGGCACGAGGCGGGCACGATCTCGATGGCGCACACCGCGCCCGGCAACGCGATGGGCGAGTTCTTCATCACCGTCTCGGCGATGCCCTCGATGGACGCCCGCGCCGGGGAGCCCGGCTATGCCGCCTTCGGGCGGGTGGCGGAGGGGATGGACGTCGTCCGCCGCATCCTCGCCGCGCCGACCGTGGCGGATGCCGGCCGCGGCGCGATGCGCGGCCAGATGATCAGGGAGCCGGTGCGGATCGTGGCGGCGCGGCGGGTGGAGTGAGGCCGGGCGGGCGCTCACGCGGCATCGTTTCCGCGCCTGTGGCGGCGCGGAAGCTACGCGCGCCGGCCGCGCCCGGGGCTCCGGACCGAGGCCCGCGCCGCTCGGCTGGGGTGCGCTGCCGCTGCACGAAAGCTACGCCGGTCAAGCCGCCTCAATCGGTCAGCGGCACAACATAGCGGGCATATGCCCACCCTTCTCTGGCTTCCCCACCGAACCAGCGGCGGATGCGGAACCAATCGCCGACGGATTCCAGCCGCTGGACCCGGTCGCCGTGGCGGAGCGGACCCCAGTCGAGAGTTTCGAAGCCCGTCCCCGGACCCCCGCGCACATTGAGCGTCGCGCCGGTAATCGCAACCCGCATTTCGACGGGCTCCCGCTCCTGGTCGGAGCGATCGTCGAGAAGGAGCCGGTAGCGCCGCAGAGGAAAGGCCGGACCCGGATCGACTTTCCGCTTGCGGACGTGATCGACGTCGCGATGCCCGACGACGTCGCCGATCGAGCCGTAGGCGGTGATCAGCTCGAGCGTGAGCTCCTCCACGGCGTCGAGTTGCGCGGGCGGAAAGTGCGGCCAGGAAGCCATAGCCGATCCGACCCAGACATCGCGCGCATCGGTCATCCCGGGGTAAGGCGCGAGAAGCTCGGGATCGACCGGCCGATCACGCTTCCAGTTGAGATAGGACCCATCTGGCTGACGAAAGTGATAGCCGGGGTTGACGATCTCAATACCAATCGAGAAGTAATTTACCTTCGGGCGGCCATTATAATAGCCGCCGCCCGCATGCCATGCACATTTGTTCGTAGACACCATCTGCGTGATGGCACCATCAATATCCACGACGAAATGGGCGCTTGCCTGGCTGGAAGCATCGAGGAAAGTGTTGATCGCCGAGCTTGCGCGGTATCCCGCCGTATAGTGCATAACGATGATTTCGCGCGGATTAGGGTCATTGTAGAAGTTGGGCGATGGCCGGCGTGCCGCACCGCCGAGCCATCCATCGCTGCTGAAAGTCATTCAACTCCTCCCATAAGCCTAGCCAGATTTTACGTCTTCTCCGATTCGCCGAGTCAAATCTACCATTTTGGAAGGTGACTTGACCATCGCTGAGGCCCGAGGCCAATGATCCGAAGCGCGTGGAGCAACAGTTGAAGCAGTGGCGTCGCGGCCCGTCCCGCGACTCCACAAGCCGTGCCTTCAGCCTCTGCTTTCGTCGACTGCCTCGAGGATCGGGCACGGCCTCATTCGGCCGGACGCGCAGGTCGCGCGAAGGCGTTCCAGCCCCGTGCGCGCCGCCTCCAGCTCGGCGATACGGGCGTCGAGCGCGGCGAGGCGCTCGGCGGCGAGCACGCGCACGCGGGCGCGGTCGTCGCTGCGATCGAGCGCCAGCAATTCGCCGATCGTGTCGAGCGTGAAGCCCGCCGCCTGGGCGCGTCGGATGAAGCGCAGCCGCCGGAGGTCCTGCGCGCCCTAGCGCCGCACCGCGCCGGCGCTCGCCGGCACCTCCAGAAGGCCGCGGCGCTGATAGTAGCGCACCGTTTCGACGCCGACCCCGGCGGCGGCGCCGAGGCCGGCGCCTGGCAGGATTACGTCGCCTGGGCCGGGAGGATGCGAAGGTCCTCGAGCCGATCAACCTGCTGGTCGGCGAGTGCCTGCGCGACCCGTTGCGAGGCACCGGTAGGCCCGAACCCCTCAGGCGGAAGCTGAGCGGCTGGTGGTCGCGCCGGATCGCGGGCGAGCATCGGCTGGTGTACCGGGTGACGGGGAAGGACGAGGCGCAGGCGCTGGAGGTGCTGTCGTGCCGGTATCATTATTGAGGGCGTTGCCAGCTTTAGCGCAGAATCGTACACTTACGGCATGGCGCAGATGAACATCTCGATCCCGGACAAGCTCAAGGGCTGGGCGGAGTCCCGCGTGGCCGAGGGCCGCTACAGCAGCACCAGCGACTATATCCGCGACCTCGTCCGCCGCGACCAGGAGAATGAGGAGAAGCTGCGCCGGCTGCGGGCGGCGATCGACGAGGGGCGGGCGTCGGGGGTGAGCGACCGCGATCCCTTTGAGTATCTGACGGAGCTGCGCGCGGGCCTCGCAGGCGGGAGCAAGGATGCGGCTTGAGCTGAGCCGAAGGGCTCAGGCCGATCTAGACGACATTCGCGATTACAGCGTGGCCGAGTTCGGCGTCGAGCGCGCCGTCGCCTATCTCGATGCGCTTGAGAGCGCGTTCCGGCGGATCGTCGAGTTTCCGGATATCGGCGCGGTGCATCCGGCGGTGCGCCCGCTTACGAGATCGCTTGGGTGCCAGCAGCACCGCATCTTCTATGACGTCGAGGGCGATAGGATCCTCATCGTTCGGATCCTGCACAAGGCAATGGACGTGCAGCGGAATCTTTGAGGGAGGTGTCGAAAAGGCATACTGTCCCGGATTATCCCGGGCTGAGAGGTCGCCTCAACTGGCGGGGAGGTGCCTGCCGGTTCGGACCAAATTTCTTCGTCTCTCGATCGCCAAGGCCTGTTGATCGAGGAGCGTCTCGTCGGCCGGAAGATCCACCATCATCAAGAGCTCTCTGTGACTTCTGATATCGGCCGCTTTGAAAATATAATAATATATCTGGATCAGCAATTTCTCCCGCAAATGCTGGACAAGGCTCGAATCGTCATTCTCCCTGGATCCGCTATGAACATAGGAGTTTCTGAGGTGGTACGCTCTCTGCAGCTTCAATCGGTCGAGCCACGCCTCTTCGCCAGAGGCGAATGTCAGGCGTGAGATCAGCTTCTTTATGTTCGTGCGCTCCTCGTCCTCGGAATAAAGCACCTCGGATGCCGACCAGAATCGCATCAGCCTGAAGGCAAGATCGCGAGAGACCATTCCTTCGCTTATTAGGAGCAGCGCCTTGCTCAATGGCTCCCTTAGCGGATGCGCGTTCAGGCGGGCAAGGACCTTACGAAACATGGGAGACCGCTTGCGAAATTCGTGCGCATCGGCCGGAAAAAGGTTCCAGGTCGCCTCATCGTAATCCTGATTGTACCAAACCGCGTCCTTCCCAATAAACTTTCTATCTCGGAAGAAAAACTGATTGGGGCCAAGCCACACTCTCGCCGCCGGTCGCCTCTGCACCCACAATTCGATCGACCGCCATGCGGTATTCACGATGGCGTAAAGCAAGTCGCACGCATCGAAAATGCGCTTGGCGGCCTCGTTTTCGTTTCGAGCCTCCACCGAAAATATGATGTAGCCGAAGAAGGGCAGAACGTCGGGCTTAATACGGCCTACGCCTGAGATGAAATGCTCATCAAGTTGGAGCCAGCGAGGCAGATGGGCGGCAGTGCGAACGCTCACTCCGTCGAAGTTGAACCGCACCGTCTTTGCGAACGGCATCTGCCGCAATCGCATCTTCGACCACATGGTATAGATCTGCCTCGGTGACGAGCGCAGATCGCCTACGCGTTTCGCAATCTCCCTGATTAGTGTGCGCGTGTCGACGCGGCCGAGTTTCCTGAGGTCGATGAACGCCCTGTACGAAATGGACGATACGTCAGATCGGGTGACGTCCTCCGGATAAGTGACGCCATCGGCGAGAAGGAAGAACAGATCCTCGAAGTCGTCGGCCCGGAATGCTATGGAGCCCTCCGAATTGAGCTCCGTCCCTTCGTTGAGGCGATCGACCAGCCGGGAGATATAGCCGGACTCCACCCAGTCTTTCCGAAAGGCGGATCTGGTCACCTATTGCGCCGCCGGCACGTAGATTTCCCCGCCCGTTTCGCGAAATTTCTCGCTCATCTCGGCCATGCCCTTGTTCGCATCCTCTGCAGCCAGGAAGGTGTCGGCGCTCGCATTCTGCTTCGCGGCGAAGTCGCGCACCTCCTGGGTGATCTTCATCGAGCAGAATTTGGGGCCGCACATGGAGCAGAAATGGGCGGTCTTGGCGCCTTCCGCGGGGAGGGTCAAATCGAGATATTGCTCAGCGGTGTCGGGGGCGAGGGACAGATTGAATTGGTCGCGCCGGCAGAATTCGAACCTCGTACTTAGGCGGGCGTCGTCGCGGACGCTGGCGGCGGCGGTCATCGGCGTTTCCAGCTCAGCCGCACGGCAAACAGACAGCCGGCGCCGAAGGCGAAGAAGATCAGGCTGCTGACCAGCCAGCTTGTCCAGCGCCAGGCAAGTTCGCCGAAGCCCCAGACAAGGCCGACGCGGCGCGGTTCGCCCGCTGCCGACAGGATCCGGACGGCGGGGAGCGCTTCGCTACGGTCGGTGGCGAGCTTGCGCTCTATGCGGTTCGACACGGCCGAGCGAGACCGCTCGGCCAGCGCCTCCATCTGCGCATTCAGGCGGCGGTTATATTCCGCCATCCCTTCCTCGTAGCTTCGACCGGCCCATGGATCGTCGGCGGGCGCCGCAGGGTCTTGCGCTTCCGACATGTCGATGACGCAGGCATATTCGGTAAGGCCGATGCCGCGGCTCGACTTGGACCCGGAGCGTTCGGGCACGCAATCGACGGACGCCGCCTCCAGCTTGCCCGCATCGGTTCCGGCGCCCAACGCTGCGCGCGTATCGTCGATTATCCCCCAACCTCCGGGCAGCGTGAACCGGTAGAAGGGGAAGCCGACGCAGATCAGTCCTGCCGGGAGCAGCAGGAACAGGGCGACGACGCGGGCGATGCCGATGCGGAGCGGCATGCTAGGCTGCCCGCGACATGGGCCGGCGGTCAGTCATGCTCCCGGCCGCCGGTACCCATGTAGAGTTCGCTACCGGTTTCTTTAAACACCTTGCTCATCACGGCCATGCCGGCTTCCGCTTCGGCCCGGGCTTCGGCGGACAAGTGCGCTTCGGCTTCTACCAGTTCCGTTCGGGCTGAGCTTGTCGAAGCCGTGTCTTTCTCCTTTGATGTGAAAGCCAAGGACAGCCCTTCGACGGGCTCAGGGCGAACGGTGGTGGTGGCGGCAAGGAAGGAGTCCGCCGACTGGTTCTGCTTCGCGGCGAAATCCCTGACCTCCTGCGTGATCTTCATGCTGCAGAACTTCGGCCCGCACATGCTGCAGAAATGAGCCGTCTTCGCCCCCTCCGCCGGGAGGGTCTGGTCGTGATATTGCTCGGCGGTGTCGGGGTCGAGGCTGAGGTTGAACTGGTCGCGCCAGCGGAATTCGAAGCGGGCGCGCGACAGGGCGTCGTCGCGCATCTTCGCGGCCGGGTGGCCCTTGGCGAGGTCGGCCGCGTGGGCGGCGAGCTTGTAGGTGACGACTCCGACCTTGACGTCGTCGCGGTCGGGGAGGCCGAGATGCTCCTTGGGCGTCACGTAGCAGAGCATCGCGGTTCCGAACCAGCCGATCATCGCCGCGCCGATCGCCGACGTGATGTGATCGTAACCCGGAGCGATGTCGGTGGTGAGAGGGCCCAATGTGTAGAAGGGGGCCTCGCCGCAGGCCTCGAGCTGCTTGTCCATATTGGCCTTGATCTTGTGCATCGGCACGTGGCCGGGGCCTTCGATCATGACCTGGACGTCATGCTTCCACGCGATCTGGGTCAGCTCGCCCAACGTCGCCAGCTCGGCGAACTGGGCCTCGTCATTGGCGTCGGCGATGCTTCCGGGGCGCAGGCCGTCGCCGAGGCTGAAGGCGATGTCGTACGCCTTCATGATCTCGCAGATGTCCTCGAAGCGGGTGTAGAGGAAGCTCTCCTTGTGGTGGGAGAGGCACCATTTGGCCATGATCGAGCCGCCGCGGCTGACGATGCCCGTCACACGGTTCGCGGTCATCGGGATGTAGGGGAGGCGCACGCCGGCGTGGATGGTGAAATAGTCGACGCCCTGCTCGGCCTGCTCGATCAATGTGTCGCGGTAGATCTCCCAGCTCAGCTCCTCGGCGACTCCGCCGACCTTCTCGAGCGCCTGGTAGATGGGGACGGTGCCGATCGGGACGGGGGAATTGCGGGCGATCCATTCGCGGGTGTCGTGGATGTTGCGGCCGGTGGAGAGGTCCATGACGGTGTCGGCGCCCCACCTTATCGCCCAGACCATCTTGTCGACCTCGGCGGCGACGTCGGAAGCGACGGCGCTGTTGCCGATATTGGCGTTGATCTTGACCAGGAAGTTGCGGCCGATCGCCATCGGCTCGCTCTCCGGGTGGTTGATGTTGGCGGGGATGATGGCACGGCCCCGCGCGACCTCGTCGCGGACGAATTCGGGGGTGACGTAATCGGGGATGGCGGCGCCGAAATCCTGGCCGTCCCGGACGGCCAAATTGGGGACAGTTACGAGTAACTGTCCCCGCTCCTTCAGCATTTCGCGGCCGAGATTTTCCCGGACGGCGACATATTCCATTTCGGGCGTGACGATGCCCCTACGCGCATAGTGCATCTGGCTGACGTTGGCGCCGGGCTTCGCGCGCAGCACCTTGCGCCGCACGTTGGGGAAGGATTGCACCCCTCCGGAACGGTCCGGTCCGAGCTGGCCGTTATCCTCGGGCCGGACCTCGCGCTGGAGCGCCTCCTCGACGTCGCCGCGGCCGCGGATCCAGTCGCGCCTGAGCTCGGGGAGGCCGGCCGTGATGTCGATCCGCACGGCCGGGTCGGTATAGGGGCCGGACGTGTCGTAAACCCGAAGCGGCGGCTCGCCCGAGCTCGGCTCGAGGTCGATCTCGCGCATCGCCACTCCCAGCGCGCCGACATGGACCTTGCGGCTGCCGCGGATCGGGCCGGTGGTGACCGGAAGGCCCTCACCCTGGCGCTGCGCGCCAAGTCGGGGTCGATCGCGCCCCGCGCGATCTTGGCTTGCCGGGGGCAAGCCAACCCCAACTTCTCTCCCCTGCAGGGAGAGGGGTGTTTCGGTTCGGGCAGGCCCTTCGACTGCGCTCAGGACAGGGATGTCGGCCATGTGTCGCTCTCCAAAAAAAGGACGGAGGGCGGGCGGACCCGAACTCCCTCCCTACGCCGGTGTCAGCCGGATCAGGTTCGGCGGGTCGCGGCCGGATTGCCGCCTCTCAAGCGCACGCGCGCTTCCCCGGGGATGGGCGGGCTTGTAGCCCCTCCCCTCCCCCGCCACAATGACGGAAAAGGAGCAGGACGATGCCGAGCCCGCAGGAGCGCTTCGAGGCGATCGCCGACCGGCTGCCGATCGGGCGCGACCCGGCCTCGGTGCGGCGGCGGCTGGAGGCGGTGGAGAACGTGCTCGAGCGGCTGTTCGTGGTGCCGGGCATCAACCGGCCGGTCGGGCTCGATTCGATCGTCGGCCTGGTGCCGGTGCTCGGCGACGTGGTCACCGCCTCGATGGGCGCCTGGCTGGTGTGGGAGGCGCGCAACCTCGGCATGTCGAAGCTCCACATCGCGCGGCTGGCGGGCAATGTCGGCATCGACACCGCGATCGGCGCAATCCCGTTGGTGGGCGACCTGTTCGACTTCGTGTTCCGCTCGAACACCCGCAACCTGCGGATCATCAAGCGCTGGCTCGACAAGCACCATCCGGCGACTCGGCTCGTCGAGGGCGAAGTGGTGGCGGGACCTTGAGCGTTCTCCCGGCGGAGGCCGGGGTCTCGGGACAGGAAGTCACTGCGGCTCACGCTGGGATCCCAGCCTTCGCCGGGATGACGTGAGCTTCGAACGCTAGTCAGCCAGCTCCTTTTCGAGGAACACGGTGAGCAGGGCTGCGCGCATCGCATCCTCGCTGCGGTCGGCGCCGACGCTGTGGCCGCCTTCCAAATATTCGTGATAATAGAAGCGATTGCCATATTCGCCGAGGCGGGCGGCCATCTTGCGGGCGTGGCCGGGATGGACGCGGTCGTCCTTGGTCGAGAGGTAGAAGAAGACCGGCGGGTATTTCACGCCCGGCCTGACATTCTGGTAGGGCGAGTAGCGGGACAGGAACGCCCAATCCTCGGGCTTGTCGGGATCGCCATATTCGCCCATCCACGAGGCGCCGGCGAGCAATTTCGAATAGCGCTTCATGTCGTGCAGCGGCGAGCCGGAGATGACCGCGCCATAAAGGTCGGGCCGCTGGTTCATCGCCGCGCCGACCAGCACGCCGCCGTTGGAGCGGCCGGAGATCGCGATCCTGCCCTTCCGGCTGACGCCGGTGCGGACGAGGTCCTCGGCGACGGCGTGAAGGTCGTCGAAGCTCTTCTGGCGGTTCTCGCGCAGCACCGATTCGTGCCAGGCAGGGCCGTATTCGCCGCCGCCGCGGATGTTGGCGAGCACATAGGCATTGCCGCGCTCGACCCAGAACAGGCCGAGCGGGCCGGCGCGATAGGGCTGGCCGGCTAGATAGGTCGGCGTTTGCGCAGCGCGAAAGCCGCCATAAGCGTGGATCAAAGCCGGCACCGGATCCTCGCTGCCGCTCTTCCTGCGCACCAGGAAATAGGGGATGCGGGTGCCGTCCTTCGAGGTGGCGAAGCGCTGCTCGACGTGGAACTGGTCGGCGTCGAAATAGGCCGGCAGCCTCTGCACCAAAGTCGGCTCGACCGCTGGGCGAACCGCGTAGAGCGCGGGCGGCGTCAGCATGCTTTCGACGGTCGCAAAGGCGAGGTCCTGCTTGCCGGCAGCGCCGACAATGTGCACGGTGCTGTTGTCGGCGAGCGGCATCGCCTTGGCCGACCAGCGGCCGTCGGCACCGCGGGTGAGCCCGAAGAGCTTGCCTGAGACATCGTCGAGCGCTTTGACCCAAAGCACGTTATCCGACGCCGCGACTTCCTCGATCGCCTGGCTCTTGCTCGGCGCCATCACCAGCTCCGGCACGCCGGCGCGGGCGGCCTCGATGCCGGCGAGGTCGTAAGCGACGATCGAGCCTTCCGGCAGAGACACATTCGGGCCGACGAGCGGACTTTGCAGCTTTACGATGAGCCGGCCGCCGAGCACGTCCTCGATCTCCGCATCCTCCGGGAGCGGCACGTTGACCAACTCCCCGGCCCGCGTCAGCATCGAATATGCGGTGGTCCAGAAGGTCTTGCCGCGCGCGACGAAGGTCCAGCGGCGGCCGTCGCCTTGAAAGGAGACCGGCTGCACGGAAACGTCACCCTTCTCGCCTTGGAAGATCGTGCTCGCCGCGGTCAGGGGCGTGCCTCGCTTCCAGAGCTTGGCGATGCGCGGATAGCCTGAAGTCGTCAGCGATTCAGGACCGTAGTCGGTGGCGACCATCAACGTATTCTCATCGACCCAGGCGAGGTTGCTCTTGGCTTCGGGGAGCGTGAACCCGCCCTCGATGAACTTGCCCGTCGTGATGTCGAACTCGCGCACCACATCCGCATCGGTGCCGCCGGGGCTCAGCGCGACCAGGCAGTGCGTATAATCGGGCGCGAGGCAGTCGGCGCCGTGCCAGACCCAGCTCTTGCCCTCCTGCCGCCCGAGCGCGTCGACGTCGATCAGGGTCCGCCATTGCGGCTTGCCGGCGGCATAAGCGGCGAGCGGCGAGACCCGCCACAGGCCGCGCGGGTTCTTCGCGTCGCGCCACAAATTGGTGACCTGGTCGCCGATCACCGCCTCGGGCGTCGCGATCTGGCGCTCATCGTCGAGGATCTCCCGCGCGCGGCGGCGATACTCCTCGAACCGCGGCGCCTTGGTGAGCTGGTCCTCGGTCGCCTTGTTCCACGCCTTGACCTGGGCGATCGCGCGCTCGCCCTCGATCTCCTCGAGCCACAGATGGGGGTCCTCGGCGGCCGCGGTGCGCCGATCGGCGGCAACGGGCTGGGCCGCGGCGGCGAGGAGGAGGGCGGCGACGGCAAGAGCGAAGCGGAACAAGGGCGGTCTCCGGAGGCTGTTCTGGGCGGGGATTAGCGCGTGCCCTCCCGCCATGCCAGCGCCGGCTGGCATCCCGGCGGGCGAAATCCCGTCGTCCCAGCGCAGAGTGGGACCCCAGCGAGAATTGAGCGCCGCGCTTTTCGCCCGCCGGGGCCCCAGCCTACGCTGGGGCAACGTCACGACGAGAAGATCGGCTTGCCCACGTCGCCCTGCCCCACCGTGCGGCCGGCCATGTCGAGCATGCGGTCGAGCGACTTCTTGGCATCGAGCCGCAGCTCTTCGTCGAGCTCGATCCGCGGCTCGAGGTCGCGCAAGGCGACGTAGAGCTTCTCCATCGTGTTCAAGGCCATGTACGGGCACATGTTGCAGTTGCAATTGCCGTCGGCGCCGGGCGCGCCGATGAATTGCTTGTGCGGCGCCGCTTTCTCCATCTGGTGGATGATGTGCGGCTCGGTGGCGACGATCAGCAGCGGGTCGGGCGAACGCAGCGCATAATCCAGGATCGACGAGGTCGAGCCGACATGGTCGGCATGGTCGAGTATGTGCGGCGGACATTCGGGATGCGCGAGCACCGGCGCGCCGGGATGCTGCGCCTTGAGCTTCAACAGCTCGGTCTCGGAGAAAGCCTCGTGGACGATGCATACGCCCGGCCACAGCAGCATGTCGCGCCCGGTTTTGCGGGCGAGATAGCCGCCGAGATGCTTGTCGGGCCCGAAGATGATCTTCTGCTCCTTGGGGATCTGCGACAGGATGATCTCGGCCGACGAGCTGGTGACGATGATGTCGCTCAAGGCTTTCACCGCCGCCGAGCAGTTGATGTAGGTGAGCGCGATATGGTCGGGATGGGCCTCGCGGAATGCCCTGAACTGGTCGGGCGGGCACGAATCCTCGAGGCTGCAGCCGGCGTCCATGTCCGGCAGCACGACGATCTTTTGCGGGCTGAGGATCTTTGCGGTCTCGGCCATGAAGCGGACGCCGCAAAAGGCGATGACCTCGGCGTCGGTCGCCTCGGCCTTGCGCGACAGGTCGAGGCTGTCGCCGACGAAGTCGGCAATGTCCTGGAGCGCGGGCTCCTGGTAATAATGGGCGAGGATGACGGCGTTGCGCTCCCGGCGCAGCCGGTCGATCTCGGCGCGGATGTCGAGGCCCCTGAGGCTGAGATTGGGTGCGTTCATCGTCTTCCCCGTGCGGCAGCGCCTAGCGGCTCTTCTGCCGTTCGTTCAACACATCTTCGATCCGGCGCGACCGATCGAGCTGCGAGGGATCCCGCCCCGGCTCATCGGCGAACCGCGCCACCACCGCCGCCTCGGTGCCGGCGGCGCGCAGCGGCATCGCGAAGCTGCGCTCGACCGCGCGCTTCGCCGCGTCCCGCGCCAGCCGCATCGGCAGCGCCTCGCGCGCCTGCCGCACCAGCTCCCGGCGGCCGCGCTCGCGATTGGCCGCGTCGAGCGCCTTCTCGGCATCGGTGAGCGCCATCAGGACCCCGCCTCCCGAATATTCGCGGACCTGCCCCAGATCGATATCCGGGCCCGAAATTTCAAGTGGCGGCAAGATGATAGTGAGGGTTTTGGAAGCTTTGTCCCAGCTCAGATCCTGCTGCCGGAGGCGCGCGAGGTCAAGCTCGTAGCGGACATTGCCCGGCATGATCAAAGTCTTCTGGGCGGTCAGGCCGAAGCGCGACTGGCGCGAGGTGACGACGGCGACGTAGCGCGCCGCGAACGGGGTCAGGCGCGCCTGCTCGCGCATCGACTGGAGGCTGGCGGCAGCGATCGTCTCGGGGTCGGGACCGCCGCCGAACAGGCCGCCGATCCGCACCACGCCCATCAGCAAGGCGCCAAGCGCGAGACCGAGCGCGAGCGCGGCCGCCAGCCGGCCCTTGTTCATGCGGCGAGGCTCCATAGGCCCTCCTCCTGCCGGGCGATGCCGCGCGCCTCGAGGTCGATCAGATGGGCGAGCACCGAGCGCTCGGCGGCCGGATGCAAGCCGGGATCGACGTCGGTGTAGATCGCCGCGACCATCGCGGAAAGGCGGCTGTCCCCTGCCTCCAGTCGGGCGAGGATCTGCGCCTCGCGCCGGCGGCGGTGCCGGATGAGGCGGCGGACGTGCTCGCGCGGCTCCGCGATGGGCGGTCCGTGGGCGGGGTGGTAGACGGCCTCGTCGCGGGCGAGGAGCTTGTCGAGGCTTGCCCGGTAGGCGGCCATGTCGCCTTCCGGCGGCGACACGATGGTGGTCGACCAGCCCATGACATGGTCGCCGCTGAACAAGGCGCCGGCCTCGGCGAGGGCGAAGCACAGATGGTTGGGGGTGTGGCCGGGCGTCGCCACCGCCGCCAGCGTCCAGCCGGGGCCGCCGACGGTCTCGCCGTCGCGAAGCACCCGGTCGGGAACATAATCGGGGTCGAACGAAGCATCGGCGCGCGGACCATCATCGTCGAGCGCGAGCGGCGCGCAGCCGACGATCGGGGCGCCGGTCGCGGCGGCGAGCGGGCGGCTGGCCGGGCTGTGGTCGCGATGGGTGTGAGTGCAGATTATGGCGACGACGCGCTCGCCCGCAGTGGCCGCGAGCAAGGCCTCGACATGGGCCGGTATGTGCGGGCCCGGGTCGATCACCGCCACCTCGCCGTCGCCGACGATGAAGCTCTGGGTTCCGGTGAAGGTGAAAGGCGACGGGTTGGGCGCGAGCAGGCGGCGCACCAGCGGCCCGACGCGCTCGATCCTGCCGGTGGGCCAATCGTCCATGGCCGGCCCTGTCGCATTTGCGGGCGCAAAAACCAAGCCGAGCGGTGGGCGGGCGGGCGGTGTGACGGCCGAGCCGAGTGGGCGCCGGCTAGCTTCTCGTGTGCACCCTGGCCAGCGCCGACACCGCGCGGTCGATCTTGGCATCGAGCCCGTCCATCTCGGCGTCGAGGTCGATCTGGATCCGGCTCACTTCCTCGCGCGCCCGCTCGAGCTCCGCTTCGATCGCGGCGGCCTGGCGCGGGGTCATCGGCGCATGCACGATGCGGATGCGGGACTGAGCGAGCGCCCTCCCCGCCTCGCGCTGCGCTGCTCTCGCCTCGATCCTCGCCAGCTTCGCCTGCGAACGCTGCACCGCCGCCTCGGCAAGCGCGATGCGGCGGCCAAGGTCGCCCCGCGCGGCGGCCGTGCGGCCTTCGCGGACGCGCTCCTCGGCCTCGGCGCGAGCTTCCTGCGCCTCGCGGACCTGCTCCTGCGCCTCCGCGCGCGCCTCCCGGGCCTCCTCCTCCGCCTCGCTGGCTTCCATTCCCGCCTCCGTGCGCGCTTCCGCGGCATCTTCGGCCAATTCCGCAAGCTGCTCCCGATCGGAGGCGGTCGCGGCGTTGAGGGCGGTCTGTCCGCGAGCGCGCCGGAGGGTGCGAGCCACGATCGCGCGAACCTCGGGGTCGTCCAGTGCCTTGCCGTTGCTGCAGACGATGGCTGCCGGGCGCCGCTCGGGCTGCGAACGGTAGCGCGGACGGCTCTCGGGGGCGGCCCGGTCGCATTTCGCGGCCAGCGTGCGGACGTCGCCTTGGTCCAGGATCGGAGCAACCTCGCCCGACGCGGCGACCACCATTGGCTCCCCGGCGAGCGCAGGCTCTTCCTGCCGGGCGAAGCCGGGGCTGCTCAGCGCCATGCCGAAAGCAAGCAGGAGGGCGAGCGCGGCGCCCCCGCCAATCGCGCGAGCGCGGCTGCGGCGGTGGCGGCCGATCATCTTCAGCCGCCGCTTGAGCTGGTCGGCGCGGTTGAGCGGACAGGCCGCGACTTCGCCCGGACGGCTGGCGGACTTGACCAAAGCGAGCGCATAATCGAGCCGCGTTGCCGCCGGCGCCGCGGCCGCCACCGTCGCGTCGCACGCCAGCTCCTGGTCGGTGCGGAACGCGCGGAAGGCGATCCAGGAGACCGGGCTGAACCAGGTCAGCGCCAGCAAGGCGAGCGCGACATAGTTCCAGAAGATGTCGCCGCGGCGGTGATGGACGAGCTCGTGGTCGAGCGCGAGCCGCCGTTCGGCCGGGCTGTAGCGGTCGGCGAAATCGAGCGGGACCACGATCCTGCGTTCGAGCAGGCCGACCGCGAGCGGGCCGTCGACGGCGCCGCTTTCGACCACCGGCACGCCGCCGTGGCTCGGCGGGTCGGCCGGCCGGCAATGGCTGCCGAGGCTGAGCAGGAAGGCGCTGTAGGCCGATTGCTGCCACATCGCGAACACGCCCGCGCCGCCGCCCCACAAGGCCAGCAGCAGCGGCAGCCAGCCCGCCAGCGAGGCAGCCGGCGGCGAGGCGGCCGCGGCCTCGCCGGCCGCCGCGGCCGCCGGCACAACGATCAGCGTATATTGCGGAAGCGCCGATCCCACGGCGCCTTCGAACAGGTCGAGCGGCGGCATGAAGATGCGAAGCAGCGGCAGCAGCCACAAGGCATAGGCCCAGCCGGCGCCGAAGCAATGCGCGACCGGCCTGCGGACGGCGAGCACCAGCAGCAGCAGCAGAGTGACGCCGATAACCGTGTCGAGCGCCCAGGCGGTCATGGCCTGAGCGCCTTCAACAGCGCCTCGATCTCGGCAATGTCGTCGGGCGACAGCCGGTCGCGCTCGGCCAGGTGGGCGACCAAAGGTGTCAGCCGGCCGCCGAACATCCGGTCGATCAGCCGGCCCGATTCATGCGCGACATAATCCTCGCGGCGGACGGCGGGACGGTACAGATAGCGGCGGCCGTCCTCCTCATGGGCGAGCGCGCCCTTGGCGAGCAGCCGGGACAGCATCGTCTTGACGGTGCGGACGCTCCAGCCGCGCTCGGGCGGCACCCGCTCGGCCACTTCGGCGGCAGTCAGCGGCGCCTCGTCCCACAACACCTCCATCACCGCGAACTCGGCGTCTCCGATCCGTTCCACCTTCGCGCCTCCCTTTGACTACACGGGTAATCAGGATTGGGGTGAACCGCAAGTGAATGCCGGCGTCAGCGCAGCTCGTCCTTGTCGCGTAATGCACTCAGCTCGCGGTCCAGCGCCTCACGGACCTTCCGGCGGATCTCACCGGCATCGATGCGGTTGAGCTCGGCGCGGGCGCGGGCGAGGTCCGCGCGCATCCGCGCCATCTCGCGCGCCGTCAGCCGCGATCCGGCGAGCTCGACCCGCGCCGCGGCGAGCGCCGCTTGCACCCTGGCATCGATGGCGGCGCCGTCGATCCGGCCGATCCGGGCTTCGGCGCGCCGTAGCGCGGCTTCGATCCGCGGCCGCTCCACGGCGTCGAACCGGCGCATCCGCTCGCCCATCCGCGCCGTCGCCTCGCCGTCGAGCGCGGCCACGACGTCGGGCCGGCTCATCGCCGCCTCGACCCGCGCCTCGGCCCGGTCGGCGATGCGCTCCCCGAGCGCCTGCATTTCGGGGTCGTCGACGCGGCGGCCGTTGGCGCAAACCAGCATACCGTCGCTCAGGTGGAAGCTCGAACCGTCGCGATCACCGCACCGAGCGCGGATCATCGCCTGTTCTTGCGGCGTCACCACCTGCCCTTCGCGATCGATCCCGCGCTCGATCGCCGCCGAGGCCGCGCCCTGTCGCGCCTGGGCGGCGCCCCCGCCGGCCGCAGCAGCCGCCGCCAGCACGGCCGCGATCACGACAATCGCGCCGAGGCTGCCATATTGCCACTTCCGTTCCCCAGTCATTCCGGCCTCCGTCGCTACCATGACTACAGATGTAATCACGACAAGGCTGAACGTGCTGTTAATGGAACGGGGAGCGCTGCCGTCGGCGGATTTTACAACGAAGAAAAAGGTTAATTCGGCTTCACCATCCCAAGCCGCGGAAATCCGCCGCGCCGCCTTTCTGGCACGATGCATGTATCCTTGTCGGCGTCCACACGGTTCCACCCATAGGGGCGGGCTGGCGCTTTTCTGGTCGCGCCGCCCGCCCCTTTCGTTGCCGAGCCGCGGTCAGGCCTTGGCGACCTGCTTGCGGTCGAGCAGTTGCTGGAGCTCGCCGGCTTCGAACATCTCCATCATGATATCCGAGCCGCCGACGAACTCCCCCTTGACGTAGAGCTGGGGGACGGTGGGCCAATCGGAATAGTCCTTGATGCCCTGGCGGAGCTCCGGGTCCTGGAGGACGTCGACCGTCTCATATCTGACGCCGAGATGGTCGAGGATGGCGACCGCCCGGCTCGAAAAGCCGCATTGCGGGAACAAAGCGGTGCCCTTCATGAACAGGACGATGTCGTTCGCCTCGACGATCCCGGCGATGCGGGCGCTGGTATCACTCATCTTCCTGCTCCTGTTCGGGGGCGGCGGTGACGAGCTGGAGCGCGTGGAGCGCGCCGCCCATCCGTCCGCCCAGCGCCTGATAGACGCGCTGATGCTGCTTCACCCTGGCCATCCCCCTGAAGCTCTCCGCGACCACGCGCGCCGCATAATGATCGCCGTCGCCGGCCAGATCGGTGATCTCGACCCGGGCGTCGGGGATGCCGGCGCGGATCAAGGCCTCGATCTCGTGCGCCGGCATCGGCATCAGCCCTGCGCCTCGATGAACTGGCGGCGCGCCTCGACCGTCTTGTCCGCGAGCGCCTCGCGGATGCGGGCCTCGTCGCAGTCGACGCCGGCCGATGTGAGGTCGCCGAGCACCTTGCGGATCACGTCCTCGTCGCCGGCTTCCTCGAAATCGGCGCGGACCACGTCCCGCGCATAGGAATCCGCTTCGACGTCGCTCAGGCCCATCAGCCCGGCCGCCCAGTGGCCGAGCAGCCGGTTGCGGCGGGCGATAATCTTGAACTGCAGCTCCTGATCGCGCGCGTAGATCGACTCGAATGCGCGTTCGCGGTCGTCGAAAGTGGTCATGGTGGTCCTTTGGCTCGGATGTTGGACGATCAGATAGGCGCGGTTGCATTGCCGCGCAATGAAGGAGCGATCGTTCCCGCCGCGGCTGCGCTTTCCGGATTAACGGCAATTTAGGCCGGCCTGACTTAGCTCTGGCCCGCGGCGGAGGGGCTTGCGATGGCGGAAGCGAATTCGAGGAGCAACGACTTCCGGCGGCGCCTGTCGAGAAGCTACTATGCCGCAGGCACGCTCTTCCTGACCGGGGAGGGCCTCATCGCCTTCGCCGTGATGGACTTCTATCGGTGCAAGGCCGGGCTGATGCTTCTGATGATTGCTCCGACGGCCCTGCTCTTCGGCCTGGCAGCGCTCATCAGCCAAGGCGCCAAACTGCGCGAGGTGGCGCGGTCCATTCTCGATGCGGCCGGCCTGGTGACACTGATCCTGCTTGCAGCGGTTTTCATGGCCGCGATGCCCGCCTCGTCCGTCTTCGCATCGCTGGATCTGATGCAGCGCTACGGCCTCGTCAGTGGGCTTCTCAACCTGGCCGCCCTGGCCGCAACGGGAGGTCTGCTGCTCGGCCTCGCCAACCGAGCCTCGGCGCCGACAGCCTCGGGCTAAGCCGCTTAGCCGCGTAGCCGCTTTCAGCCGATCGTTACAACAAGCTTTCCCACCGCCTTTCGCGCCGCCATGTGCGCGATCGCCTCGGCACCCTGATCGAGCGGCCAGGTTCGGCTGACCTTCGGGGCGATCCTGCCTTCGCTCCACAGCCGGAAGAGCGTCTGAATATGCCCCGCGTTGGCCTTCGGGTCGCGGGCCGCGAAGGCGCCCCAGAAGACGCCGCACACGTCGCAGCTCTTGAGCAGGGTGAGGTTGAGCGGGAGCCGCGGGATGCCGGCGGGGAAACCGACCACCAGATAGCGGCCTTCCCAGCCGATCGCGCGCAGCGCCGGCTCGGCATAATCGCCGCCGACCGGATCGTAGATGACGTCGGCGCCGCTTGGCCCCACCGCATCCTTGAACTGCTGCGCCAGCGCCTTCGACTGGTCCTTGTCGAACGGGCCGCGCGGATAGATGGTCACGGCGTCGGCGCCCGCCGCCCGCGCCGCTTGGGCCTTCTCCTCGGAGGAGACGGCGGCGATCACGCGCGCGCCATAGGCCTTGCCGAGCTCGACGGCGGCGAGGCCGACGCCGCCGGCGGCGCCCAGCACCAGTAATGTCTGCCCCTCCTTAAGCCGGCCGCGGTCGAGCAAAGCATGGATCGAGGTCGCATAGGTCAGGATCAGCGCCGAGCCTTCCGCGAAGCCGCGCTCGGGCGGCAGCGGCAGCGCCTGACGCGCGTCGACCACAACATATTCGGCAAGGCCGCCATGGCCCAGCATCGAGATCAGCCGGTCGCCCTCGCTCCAGCCCTCGACGCCCTCGCCCACCGCCGCGACCGTGCCGGCGATCTCCCCGCCCGGCGCGAACGGGCGCGGCGGCCGGAACTGATATTTGTCCTCGATGATCAGCACGTCCGGATAGTTGATCGCGCACGCTCTGACCCGGACCAGCAGCTGGCCCTTGCCGGCCACCGGGTCGGCAAGCTCGCTAAGCGCCAGGCTCTCCGGGCCGCCGGGCTCATTCGAGAGCAGTGCCTTCATTCCAGGTCTCCTTCAGCCCCAATGACGGCGACGCCTACGCCGCGCGCTGCAGCGGCGAGAGACTTGTCTGTCGTGGCAAGCGGCAATCCTCGCCGCATCGCCAAATCCAGGTAAGCGGCATCGTAAACCGACAGCCGATGAGAGCGCGCCAGCGGCAACAGCACGAGCCCGACCCGGACGGGGTCCACCGTCTCGACCTCCATCGCCAAATCCTGCAGCCGCTCGAGAAAAGCGCTTGTCGCGGACGTGGAGGTCCGCTTGCGGCGCTCGCCTCGCAATAAGGCGTTGGTGATCTCAAGATGCCAGTGCAGCGGAACGGCGACCGATTCCGACAAGGCACGCCGCGCGACGGCGCTTACCAACGCCGATGCCTCATCCTCGAAGTGCCACGCGAGCGTCATGGAGGCATCGAGAACGAAGGCGGTCAATAGCGGCGACCTTCCTCGATAAGCTGCTTGATCGTGAGATCAGGCCCCAGCCTGATGTCTTGCGACCTGCGATACGCCTCCCACTCCTCCCAGGCTTTGAGCTTCTCCTCGACGGTCTTTTCCTGCTTCACGGGCACCAGCCTGGCGATCACCCGGCCGTGGCGGCGGATGGTGATCGTCTCGCCACGCTCAACGCGGGCGAGCAGTTCGGAGAACCGGGCCTTGGCGTCCGCCGCGCCGAACTCACTTGAAGGAGCGTCCATTCATTTTGACCTGTCTGCAGGCAATTCTGGTCAAAATGCGGCCGCCAAGACCCAGTGTCAAGGACCGGCAGTCTCAGCTTTCGTAGCGTGCCGTGGTCTTCGCCGCGACTTCGTCCGCCGCGACCCCCGGCGCCAGTTCGATCAGCCGGAACGGGCTGCGATGGTCGGGCCGGTGGAACACGCACAGATCGGTGACGATCATGTCGACGACGTTCTTGCCGGTCAGCGGTAGCGTGCATTCGGGGATGAACTTGGGATCGCCGTTCTTCGACACATGCTCCATCACCACGATGATCTTCTTGACCCCGGCGACCAGGTCCATCGCTCCGCCCATGCCCTTGATCATCTTGCCCGGGATCATCCAATTGGCGATGTTGCCATTCTCGGCCACTTCCATCGCGCCGAGCACGGTGAGGTCGATATGGCCGCCGCGGATCATCGCGAAGCTGTCCGACGAGGAGAAATAGCTCGACGACGGCAATTCGCTGATCGTCTGCTTGCCGGCGTTGATCAGGTCCGGATCGACCTCGTCCTCATAGGGGAACGGGCCGATGCCGAGCATGCCGTTCTCGGACTGCAGCGTCACCGTCATCCCTTCCGGGATGTTGTTGGCGACGAGCGTCGGGATGCCGATGCCGAGATTGACATAATAGCCGTCGCGCAGCTCCTTGGCGGCGCGGGCGGCCATCTGGTTGCGGTCCCAGGGCATCAATGGTCCTCCGGTTGGGCTTGATTGACGTCGTGGGTCGGGTCGGCCAACTCCGCGCTCAAGCCGTTCGAAATCTCATACAAGGCGAGCTGTTCATCGACTCCGAACTTGTAGGCGAAGGCTTTGGCCCCGTGGTGGACCAGGTCCGCGAGCAAGATTCCGAACATGAAGGGCGTGAAGCTTTCCGGCGGATCGATGTAGATCCCGTTGATCGTCTCATCCTCGCCCCGCGGGATGAACGCGCGCAGAATCTCATTTGCGTCGCCCAATTCGGCCGCAGCGTCCGTCAGATCGATCGCACCAGCAGGTTGAGGCGAACTACGCTTTCCGAACATCACGCCGCCTCGCGCTGCCGCGTCGTGCGGAACTCGATCTTCTTGTCGTAGGGGGCGCCGAGGATCATCCGCTTCACATAGATGCTGGGGAGGTGGATGCAGTCGGGGTCGATGCTTCCGACGGGCACGATCTCCTCGACCTCGGCGACGCAGATGCGGCCGGCGGTGGCCATCGGCTGGTTGAAGTTGCGGGCGGTCTTGCGGAACACCAAATTGCCCGCCTCATCGGCCTTCCAGCCCTTGATGATGCTGAGGTCAGCGCGGATGCCGCGTTCGAGGATGTAGGTCTCGCCGTCAAACTCCTTATGCTCCTTGCCCTCGGCGACCTGGGTGCCGACGCCGGTCTTGGTGTAGAAGCCCGGAATGCCGGCGCCGCCGGCCCGGCAGCGCTCGGCGAGGGTCCCCTGCGGGCAGAATTCGACCTCGAGCTCGCCGGCCAGATATTGCCGTTCGAACTCCTTATTCTCCCCGACATACGAGGAGATCATCTTCCTGACCTGGCGCGTGCGGAGCAGCTTGCCGAGGCCTTCATTGTCGATGCCGGCATTGTTGGACGCGATGGTCAGGTCCTTGACGCCCGACGCCTGGATCGCGTCGATCAGCCGCTCGGGTATGCCGCACAGGCCGAACCCGCCGGCGCACAAAGCCATGCCGTCGAACAGCAGGCCGTCGAGCGCAGCCGCGGCGTCGGGATAGATTTTCTGCATGCTGTGCTCCGCTGTGGACCCCGCGCCGATAAGCGGGCGGGGCGGCCCGGGTCAAGGAAGCCCAATTGAATCGCGGCGTCCAACCGTCATAGGGTCGGCCGGAAAGGACCGCCATGACCGACCATGCCACGCCCAATCTTCCCTCGCGCGACTTCGCGGCGACGTCCCGTTTCTATGCCGCGCTGGGCTTTACCGAAGGCTGGCGCGACGAAGGCTGGATGATCCTCAGCCGCGGCAAGCTCACGCTGGAATTCTTTCCCCATCCGGCGCTGGACCCGCTGACCAGCTGGTTCAGCTGCTGCTTGCGGCTGGACGACCTCGACGGTTTCTACGCCCTCTGCAGGAACGCCGGCCTGCCGGAGGACCGCGTCGGCCAGCCCCGCCTCCATCCGCCGAAGAGGGAAGCGTGGGGCGGCCGCATCGGCGCGCTCATCGATGTGGACGGCACCCTGGTCAGGCTGATCCAGAACGACGACTAGTCGTCAGCCCCTGAGCTTGGCCAGCACGCCCTGGAGCTGCATGGCGTTGGCCATGTCGCCTTCGACCTTCAACTTGCCCTGCATGAAGGCGGTCATGCCGTCCAATTTGCCGTCGCTCATCGCCTGCCAATCCTCCCAGGCGACCTTGATAATGGTGTCGGCGGCGCCGTCCTCCTCGGTCACGCGATTGGCCTGGCCATCGAGCAGCACCGCGCCTTCGGGCCCGAAGTCGAGCTTGACGCGCTTGCCGGGAAGCCAGGCGCTCTTCTCGTTGAGGGCGGCGGCCATTTCGCTCTTGGTCATCTTGTTCTCCCGGTGGATTCGCTCCTCCCTACTTTACGTAAACGTCAGGTCAAGCCGTCGCGTGGGCCGATGCTCCACTCCGTTCGGGCTGAGCTTGTCGAAGCCCTCTCCTTCTCTTACCGGCACCGCAAGGGAGGGCTTCGACAGGCTCAGCCCGAACGGAGTTGGAATTGGACGCCGCCGAAGCCATTCACGAGAAGTTCGTCGCCCGGGTACGGAACGGGAAGCTGCCGCGGCGCCCCAGCGACGTGCTGCCGCGCGACGTCGGCCTCGGCCGCGAGGCGATGGTGGAATTGTTCCACAGCCAGTGCGCGAGCCGGCAGATGGACCGACTGTCGCGCCGGCTGCAGGCGCGCGGCGAAGGCTTCTACACGATCGGCAGCTCGGGCCATGAGAACAATGCCGCGGTCGCTGAGGCGCTGCGCGTCGACGACATGGCCTTCCTCCATTACCGCTCGAACGCCTTCCAGATCCACCGCTCGAAGCAGCTGCTGGGCCAGACGCCGTGCTGGGACATGCTGCTCAGTTTCGCCGCCTCGGCCGAGGACCCGATCTCCGGCGGCCGCCACAAGGTGATCGGCTCCAAGCCGCTCAACATCCCGCCGCAGACCAGCACCATCGCCTCGCACCTGCCCAAGGCGGTCGGCGCCGCCTTCAGCATCGGCATCGCCAAGACGCTGAAGCTGGAGGACACGCCACTGCCCCGCGACTCGATCGTGCTGGCCAGCTTCGGCGACGCCTCGGCCAATCATTCGACCGCGCAGGGCGCGTTCAACGCCGCCCAATGGGCCGCCTATCAGGGCACGCCGATGCCGATAATCTTCCTGTGCGAGGACAATGGCATCGGCATCTCGACCCGCACGCCACGCGGCTGGATCGAGGCGAGCTTCCGCGGCCGGCCGGCGATCGAATATATCCGGTGCAGCGGCCTCGACATGGCCGATGCCTATCGCGGCGCCCGCGAAGCGGCGCGTTACGCCCGCACCCGGCGCAGGCCGGTCTTCCTCCACATGGATTGCGTGCGGCTCTACGGCCATGCCGGCTCCGACGTCCAGGCCACCTACCTCACCAAGGCGCAAATCGAGCAAGACGAGGAGCGTGATCCGCTGCTCTACAGCGCGGCGCTACTGGTCGAGCAGGACATCGCTTCCGCGAGCGACATCCTCGACATCTACAACGAGGCCGAGGCGACGCTCGCCCGGATCGGCGAGCAGGCGATCACGCGGCCCAAGCTCACCAGCAGCCGCGCGGTGATGGCCAGCCTGCTGCCGCCGAAGCGGCCGCCGGCGAGGGTGAACACGCCGACTGCGGAGGAACGCGCGGCGATGTTCGCCCGCGACCGCACCATGATGGACAAGCCGCAGCACATGGCCCGGCTGCTGAGCTGGGCGCTGGCCGACCTGATGCTGGCCCACCCCAACATCATCGTCGCCGGCGAGGATGTCGGGCCCAAGGGCGGCGTCTACAACGTCACCGCCAAGCTCCACGAGCGCTTCGGCTCCTGCCGCGTCATCAACACCCTGCTCGACGAGCAGACGATATTGGGCCTCGGCATCGGCGCCGCCCATAACGGACTGCTCGCGATCACCGAGATCCAGTTCCTCGCCTACGTCCACAATGCCGAGGACCAGATACGGGGCGAGGCGGCGACGTTGAGCTTCTTCTCGAACGGCCAGTACGCCAACCCGACGATCATCCGCATTCCCGGGCTCGGCTACCAGAAAGGGTTCGGCGGCCATTTCCACAACGACAACAGCCTCGCCATCTTCCGCGACATACCCGGGCTGATCCTCGCCTGCCCGAGCAACGGCGCCGACGCCGTCGGGATGCTGCGCGAATGCGTCCGCCTCGCGCTCGAGGAGCAGCGCGTGATCGTCTTCCTGGAGCCGATCGCGCTTTACATGACCCGCGACCTGCACGAGGAAGGCGATGGGCTGTGGACCTCGACCTATGCCGCGCCGGGCGAGGCGAAGCCGATCCGGCTCGGCGCGATCGGCATCCATGGCGACGGATCCGACCTGGCGATCGTCACCTACGGCAATGGCTGTTTCCTCTCCCGCCAAGCGGAGAAGATCCTGCGCGAGCAGCAGGGCCTCCAAGTCAGGGTAATCGACCTGCGCTGGCTCGCGCCATTGAACGAGGACGGCCTGCTCGACGCCGTCGCCGGCTGCGAGCGCATTCTCATCGTCGACGAGTGCCGCAGGACCGGCTCGCAGAGCGAGGCACTGATGGCTTTGTTCGCCGAACGCGCGCGCCACGCCAGGTGCAGCCGGATCACGGCCGAAGATTCGTTCATCCCGCTCGGGCGGGCGGCGACCCTGACGCTGCCGAGCCGCGATTCGATCGTCGCGGCGGCGCTGGAGATGGTGCGTGGCTGACCAACTCGCGGCGCTCGTCGTCTGTCCGGGCCGGGGGACCTACGGCAAGGCCGAGCTGGGCTATCTGAAGCGCTTCCACGCCGACCAAGGCGAGCTGATCGAGACTGTCGACCGGCTCCGGGCCGATCGGGGGCAGCCGACGATTTCCGAGCTCGACGGGGCCGAGCGCTTCAGCGCCGCCCTGCACACGCGCGGCGACATCGCCTCGCCGCTGATTTTCACCGCGTCCTACGCCGATTTCCTCGCCATCGACCGCGCGCGTTTCGAGGTCGCCGCCGTCACCGGCAATTCGATGGGCTGGTACACCACCCTCGCCGTCGCCGGCGCGGTCAGCGCCGGGCACGGCTTCGAAATCGTCGATGCGATGGGCGAGAACAGCCAGGCGGGCGAGCCCGGCGGACAGGTGCTGCTCACCCTGGTCGACGAGGAATGGCACGAAGTGGCGGGCCTGCGCGCGGCCTTGCTCGGCCTCGCCGATACGATCGCCGGCCGGCCCGATTGCGCTCTCTACGTGTCGATCGACCTTGGCGGCATGCTGGTCTTCGCCGGCAACGAGGCCGGACTCCAGGCACTGCTTGCCGAGGCGCCGCCGACCCC
The DNA here is from genome assembly GCA_035942355.1 of Allosphingosinicella sp. Classification (GTDB taxonomy): domain Bacteria; phylum Pseudomonadota; class Alphaproteobacteria; order Sphingomonadales; family Sphingomonadaceae; genus Allosphingosinicella. Next base: position 30,068 of record DASZDE010000096.1, read on the forward strand.
CGGCCGGGAGCCGCTCCGCCTCGTCAATCACGGCCCGTTCCACACGCCGCTGATGCGCGGCTCCTCGGATCTCGCTTTGTCCCGCCTGCCGGCCGGCTGGTTCGCTTCGCCGGCGGTACCGATGATCGACGGGCGCGGCCATATCTGGCGGCGCTTCGCCAGCAACTCCGGCGCGCTGCACCATTACACCTTCGCCACCCAGATCCTCGAGACCTACGACTTCACCCGCGCGGTGCAGGTCGCGGTCCGCGAATTTGCGCCCGACCGGATCATCCTGCTCGGCCCCGGCGACACGCTGGGGGGCGCCATCGCCCAGGCGCTGATCGCGATCCGATGGCGCGGGCTGGGCTCGAAAGGCGACTTCCAGGAGATGCAGGCGGCCGAGCCGTTCCTGCTCGCCATGGGCCGCGAGGACCAACGCGCCCTGGTCACCGGCTGACGCCGGAGGGCTACCGCGATGCGGGCTTCGAAATCCGAAACGAAGCGGGTAAGGCCGATGCTTCGAACCGAGAGACCGTCCATGCGCCTCGCCGTCAAAATGCTGCTTCCGCTTTCGCTTCTGCTGGCGGGCGGATCCGCCTTCGCCCAGCTGGCCGACGAAGCGGTCCGCCCCCGGCTCGAGCGGCTCGCCGCGGCGGGCAATGCCCAGGCCGCCTACCATCTCGGCATGATGTACCATCTCGGCCTCGACGGCACGCCCAAGGACCAAGCGAAGGCGCTCGAGCTGTTCCGCAAGGCCGCCGAGGCCGGCGACCCGCTCGGCGCGTACAAGCTCGGCGACTATTATGACGGCCAGGGCGCCGGCCTGGTCGAGGGCGACCCCGAAGCGGCGCTGCAGCACAAGCTGGTCGCGGCCAGAGCCGGCTATTCGGTCGCCCAGCGCGACGTCGCCCGGCTGCTCTACGCGAAGGGCGAGACCGGCGAGGCGGTGCGCTGGCTCGAAGCGGCGGCGAGGCAGGGCGACCAGGAGGCGATGCAGGCGCTGAGCTCGCTCTACAGCGGCGAGGGCAAGGTCGCCAGGCACATGGGCAAGTCGCTCGCTTATCTGGTGCTGCTCCACAATGCGTCCAAGAAGAAGCCGACCGAGCGGATCCAGGCGTGGCTCAGGGAGACCCGCGCCAAGCTCAGCCGGGCCGAGCTGGCCGAGGCGGAGGATATCGTGCGGCTGTGGCAGGTGAAGCCGACCCCGCTGACGCTGCAGGCGCTGGCCGGCAAGAATCTGGCCAGGAAGCTCGCCGAGCAGGCGCCGGAGCCGGCGGCGGGCGCGGCGGCCGAGCCCCCGGCGTCCGAAACTCCAGCCGCCGAGGCGGCCGCAGGCGCAACCCAAGCCCCGGGGGCACCCGCCGGGCAGGCGCCGGCGAACGCGGGACGGCCGGGGCCCACGCGACCTGCCGACCCGCCTGCGGATGAAGCGGCGCCGGAAGAGCCGACGACGGAGGCGACGCCCGATGACGCGCCCGAAGCTCAGAGGCCGAACGGGTAAGTCTCTTCCTCGCCGCCGCCGCCGCGCTCCGCGCCGGGCAGCGGGGTCACCGCGCGGGTCTCGTCGAACCACAACCACGCGTCGAACTGGCCGGGCAAGGACGCCTGCGCATAATGGCTCCAGCGCTCGGTCTCGGGCCGGTAGATGACGCCGATGAAGCGTTCGAGCCGGGGCTCGTCCAGCGCCTCGCGCAGCTCCGCCGAAGCGCCGCGCAGGTCGAGCAGGAAGCGCTCGATGCCGGCGTCGTGCGACTCCCGCTCATAGCTGCCGGCAAGCGACGGCCGGACCTGCTTCACCTCCATCGGATCGTCCCAATCGGTCGCGGCGGCGACCGTGCCGCTGTGCGTGCCGAGGCCGATCAGCACCGCCTCGCCGCCGAACCGCTCGCGGCACAATTGGCCGATGTTGAGCTCGTCGCGCACCTGGCCCATCTCGGTATGGCTGGCATCGCCGATATGGCTGTTATGGGCCCAGACGATCGCCTTCGAATTAGGTCCCCTCGCCTCGAGCAGCTGGCACAATGTCTCGAACATGTGGGTGTCGCGCAGATTCCAGCTCTCGGCGGCGCCGTGATACATGACGCGGTAATATTGCTCGGCATTGGCGACCAGCCGGGCATTGGCGGCGGCGTCCAGGAACTCGTCGCCGTCCTCGCCGACATATTCGGCGCGCCTCTGCAGCAGCTCGCGGAGCATCGCGACGACCGGCTGCTCGCATTGCGCGAAGCCGCGGGTGACCGCCATCCGCCCGTAGCCCTGCGGATTCTTGGCGTATGGCTGGAGGCAGCCATAGCGTTCGCGCGCGACCGCCGCCGCCTCAGGGTCGACATCGTCGAGATAGTCGATGACCGCCCGGATCGAGCCGCCGAGATTGTAGAGGTCGAGGCCGTAAAAGCCCGCCATCGCCTCCGGTGCGACGACGCCGTTGCGGCTGCGCAGCCAGCGGATGAAGGCCTGCACGTCGGTGTTGCGCCACATCCAGGTCGGGAAGCGCTGGAAGGCAGCCTCCTCGCCCTCACGCCTAGGGCGGTGGCGCACATAGCGGTCGATCGTCGCGGCATCTGGCCAATCGGCCTCGACGGCGACGATGGTAAAGCCATGCTCCTCGATCAGCCGTTCCGTGATGGCGGCGCGGGCGCGGTAGAATTCGGACGTGCCGTGGCTCGCCTCGCCGAGCAGGATCACGCGCGCGCCGGCATAGCGGTCGAACAAAGCGGCGAAGGTGGGGTCGTCGGGATCGCGGAACGGCTCGGCAGCGGCCCGGATCATGTCGGGCAGCGATTGCGGCTCGTGCCGTCCGCCTTTGGCATCGCGGAAGCCGCGCGCTCCGATCAGCGGCACGAACCGCACCGCGCCGAGCTCTTCGCGCTGATACTGGTCGGCGCCGACGCGGGTGATCTTGACCAGCTGCTGGATCTCGTGCGGCTCGCCGACCGGCATCACCAGCCGGCCGCCCTCGCTCAACTGGAACAGCAGTTCGTCGGGCACGTCGGGGCCGCTGGCGGCGGCGATGATCGCGTCGAACGGCTCCTCGCCCGGCAGGCCCTTGCTGCCGTCGCCCTGGAGGATCGCGACATTGCCGTAGCCGAGCCGCTCCATCCGCTCGGAAGCGAGCCTGACCAGCTCGGCATGCCGCTCGACGGCGATCACTTCGGCCGCCACCTGCGCCATCACCGCGGCGGCATAGCCCGAGCCGGCGCCGATCTCGAGCACACGGTCGCCGGGGCCGATCTGCGCCGCCTCGACCATCAGCGCGACGATGTAAGGCTGCGAGATGGTCTGCTCGGCCTCGATCGGCAGCGGACCGTCCTCGAACGCGAACTCGCGCAGGTGCGCGGGCACGAACTCCTCGCGCGGCACGGCCCGCAGCGCGTCGAGCAGGCGGCGGTCGGCAATGCCTCGCGCCGCGATCTGCCGCTCGACCATCTTCGCGCGCGCGGCGGCAAAATCCATTGGGCAGCCTCCCATGGGCTGCAGGCTAAACCAGCCGGCGCGGGCCCCGTTCCAGTGGTGAGCCCGGAGCGGTGCGGGCGCGTGCCCCCGTCTGGGGCCCCCGTGTGACCGCGCCCGGCCCTGGCCGGCCTTGCAAAGCGCGGGCGAGCCGCTAGCACGGCCGGCCAGACCCTCGGAGACCGCAATGGCCAAGCTGTTCGCACACGCGATGGCGCTCTGCCTGGTGCTGGCCGCGGGCTGCGTGCCCCAGCCGGCGCCGCCGCCGCCGCCGCCGGCCGCGCCGAGCTACCCGATGGTGGGCGGCGCGGTGATGGACCCGCGCTTCACGATCTTCGAGAACGCCCGCAAGAGCGCCGACCACCGCATCCTGATCTCGGTCCTGGCCGGGTCCGGGCTCGGACGGACGCTGTCGAGCGCCGGCGCCTACACCTTGTTCGCGCCGACCGACATGGCGTTCCGGCTGCTGCCCAACGGCACGATCGAGGCGCTGCTCCATCCGCGCAGCCGCCCGGAGCTGGTGCGCGTCGCCGCCTATCACGTCGTGCCCGGGAGCAAGACCCGCTCGCAGATCATGGCCGACCTGCAGGCCGGCGGCGGCGTCGCCTCCTACCGCACCCAGCGCGGCGAGATGCTGCGGGTCACGATGCAGGCCGGCCGGGTGGTGCTGGTCGACGGCAACGGCCGGCGGAGCTCGGTCACGCAGGCCGATGTCGCCCATGCCAACGGCGTGCTCCACGTCGTCGATGCGGTGCTGCTCCCGACCCAGAGCTGAGCCGGCTCAGTCGGTCTCGGCGGGGCCGACCCAGCGGCTGCCGCCGCCGGCCAACAGGTCCTTGCGCCAGAAGGGGGCGCGGGCCCGGATAGCGCGCTGGAGGTAGGCCACCGCCTCGAGCGCGGCGCCGTGCCGCGCGGCGGCAACGCCGATCAACAGCAAGCGGGCGCCCGGCGCGAAGCGACCGTAGCGGTGGACGACGACGATGCCGCCCAGCGGCCACTGCTTGGCGGCTTCCCCGGCGATGCGGGCGAGCTCGGCTTTTGCCATGGCGGGATAATGCTCGACCCGCACCTCCTGGACATCGGCTCCGGCCTCGATGATGGCGAGCGAGCCGACAATTGCCGCCGCGCCGAGCCCGCGCAGCCGCTCGATCTGCCGGCCGGGGTCGAAGTCGCCAGTCTGGACGCGCACGTCGATCATGCCGCGCCGGGCGGCGGGAACAGCGCGACTTCCGTGGCGCCGAAGAAGCTGTCGCCGCGGACGGCGTGCTCGCGGTCGACGGCGGCGCAAATAGGATCGCGGTCCGCCAGCAACGACGCATAAGGCTCGCCGCGTTCGCTCAGCCAGGCGATCAGGTCGTCGACGGTGAGCACGTGGCTCGGCGGGTCGATCCGCTCGACGTCGCGGCCGAGCGCCTCGCGCAGCGCCCCGAAATAAAGGAGGTCGAGCTCGCTCACCTCAATCCATGTGCCTGAGGCCGGCGCGAAGATAATCCCAGCCGGTGACCAGCGTGAGCAAGGCGGCGGCCCACAGGCTGACCAGCCCGGTCTGGTGCACCCACGGCCATTGCGGCACCGCGCCCGCCAGGATGAGCGCGCCCAGAGCGACCAGCTGGAAGGTCGTTTTCCACTTGGCAAGCCGGCTCACGGGGATCGAGATCTGCAGCCCGGCGAGGAATTCGCGAAGTCCGGAGACGATGATCTCGCGCAGCAGGATCACGAGCGCCGGGATGATATGGATGCCGTGGATGATCGGTTCCCCGCTCGAGCGGCGGGTCGAGACCAGCATGATGATCACCGCCGCCACCATGATCTTGTCGGCGATCGGATCGAGGAAGATTCCGAGCCGCGAGACCGCGCCCTTGGCGCGGGCGAGATACCCGTCGAAATAATCGGTGATGCCGACCAGGCAGTAGAGCACGAAGGTGATCGCGTAATCGAACCAGCTCGGCTTCCACAGCAGGAACACCAGGATCGGCACCGCGAAGATGCGCGACAGGGTCAGAAGGTTCGGGAGGGTGAGCATCTGCGTGCGACCCTTAGCCGCTCGGGGACCGCCTGTGGAGAGCGGATCGGCGGTTTGACCGCGCCGGTTTAGCGGCTATGACCCGGCTGCGATGACGACCAGCCACCGGACGGCGGACCGCTAGCCTCATGCAAGCTTCATTGCGGCTGCTCGGCCGCCGCCGCTTCCTGCCCTTGTTCGCGACCCAGTTCCTCGGCGCGTTCAACGACAATCTGTTCAAGACCGCGATGGTGATCCTGGTCACCTACCACGTCTATAACGACCCCACCAAAGAAGCCTCGTTCAACGCGATTGCGGGGGGGATTTTTATTCTTCCCTTCTTTCTGTTTTCCGCGTTGGCCGGCCAGCTCGCCGATTCGATGGACAAGGCGCGGATCATCCGGTTCGTGAAGACCGCCGAGATCGTGATCATGATCGGAGGCGCGGGCGGCCTGCTGCTCCAGAATGTGCCGCTGATGCTCGCCGCCCTGTTCGCGATGGGCGTCCATTCGAGCTTCTTCGGCCCGATCAAATACGCCATCCTGCCGCAGCATCTGGCGCGCGACGAAGTGCTCGGCGGAACCGGCTTGGTCGAGGCCGGCACCTACGGCGCGATCCTGCTCGGCACCATCGCCGGCGGCCTCGTCGAGCCGCGCGCCGCCGCCGCCGCGGTGCTGGCGGTGGCGCTGGTCGGCCGGCTCACCGGCGGCCGGGTGCCGCCCGCCCCGCCCGAGGCGGACGCGCCGGTGCCGGTGATGGACTGGCACATCATCCGATCCTCGATCGCGCTGGTCTCGGCGACCCTGCACATCCCGCGACTATTCCTGGCGATCGCTTCGATCAGCTTCTTCTGGGCGATGGGCGCGATCCTGGCCGCCCAATTCCCGCCGCTGGTGAAGAACGTGCTCCACGCCAACGAGCAGGTGGCGACGCTCTTCCTGGCCATCTTCTCGGTCGGCGTCGCGGTCGGATCGGTGCTGATCAACCGGCTGCTCGCCGGCCGCGTGCTCGCCAAATTCTCGCCCGCCGCAGCCATCGCGATGGGACTGTTCATCGTCCACCTCTACTGGAATGCGAGCCACTGGCCGGTCGCGGGCGGCGAGCTGATGGACCTTGGCACCTTCGTGCTGATCCCGCAGGCCGATTGGGTGATGTTGGACCTGTTCGGCGTCGCCGTCGCCGGCGGCATGTTCGTGGTGCCGCTCTACGCGTTCCTGACGACGACCGTGCCGAAATCGGAGACCGCGCGGACGGTGGCGGCCAACAACATCGTCAATTCGGGCGCGATGGTGATGGCGGCATTGCTGCTGTTCGGGCTGGTCCAGGCGGGCGTGTCGGTGGCCGAGACCTTGCTGATGGTGGCGGTGGCGAGCCTCGGCGCCGCCTGGATCGCCTGGAAGCTGCACCTGGCCTGCGATTAGTCCGTCCGGTGGCGGCCGGGACGGAAACTCAGCTGAGGAAGGTGCCGACGAAGACGGTGCCGCCGGCCCAGGCGGTTGCGAACAGCTTCAGATCGGCGAGCCGCTCGACCGACCGCTCCTCGGTAAGGACGGGCGCGTCCGGCTCGCAGACCGCCGCCGGCGCGAAGCGACCGGTCTTGCGGACGATGAGCGGCGACAGGCGGTTCATGCGCCATCGTTAAGGCTTGGTTTACCACCGCGACAAGCGGCCCAAGACGGTTAACCGGCGGCTGTCCCGGTAAGGAACAGATCAAGCCGCGAGCGGCAGGTGGATATCGGCGATCATGCAGCGGACGCCGCCGCCGGCAATGCGCTCGATGGTCGGGATCGGGACGTGGACCAGCTCGCCGCCCAGCTCCTCCAGCGCCCGCTTCTGGTCCCCGCGGAGGCTGGCATGAGCGCCGGAGGACATCGCGACGATTCTCCGCCCTTCGCCGTCCTCCAGCTCGATGACGTTGCACGCGAAGCTGACGAGCTGGCCGTAATCGACCTCGACGATCGTGCGGCCGCCGATCTCGAGATCCTCGGCCAGTTGCCGCCGGTCATCCTCGCCCACGCAGTCGAGGCAGACCAGAGCGAAGCGCGTGCCGAGGCTCATCATGACGTTGGTGTGGTAGATCGGCCGGCGTTGCGGGCCGCGCGCCTCGAACAGCAGGGTCGCATAGCCGAGCTTCGCGTCGAACTCGCTGACCGCGCCCGCATCGGTGCGCGAGCTGACGCACGCATAAGCGCGGCGGCGCGGCCGGTCGAGGACCAGGCTGCCGGTCCCCTCGAGATACCGGCCTTGGGCTTCGTTGGCGGTGAGATCGACCTCGCACCGCACATCGAAGCCGGTGGCGCGAAGCAGGTCGGCGACGGCGTCCGGCCGGCGCTCGGAGCGGCGGCTGGCCGCCTCCATCGGATAGGTAACGAGGGTGCCGTCGGCGTGGAACGAGATCCAGTTGTTCGGGAACAACGCGTCGGGCTTGGCGGGAAGCGGCGTGTCGCGCAGCCGGTGGACCGCAACCCCGGCCTGCTCGAGCCGCTCGGCCAGCGCCCTGAATTCGCGCGCCGCGAGCTCGGCCGCGCCGTTCCATGGGGGCGGCGAAGCGAAGGCATTGCTGGCGGCGGTTTCCGGGTTGAAGCCGAACGCGGCCGGCTCGACCATCAGCACCGAGGCGCTCGTCTGCCGCTCGCGGCGGGCCTCGGCCAGCCGGATCGCGTCATATTTCCCCATCGAACGTCCCCAGGAGGCCCGCACTCAGACTAAGTGAATCCCGTGCCGCAGGGAAGCCGTCGCGATGCCAATCGACCCGCTGCGATACAAGCCAAGCTCGTGCTGCCGCCGCGCCAGCCGCCGATTGAACCAAGCGCGGCGCGGCTGCGTTGGTCGTGTGGGGTAAACAGGAGAGATATCATGGGAAGAAAGCTTTCGACGCTTGCGGCGGCGTGCCTCGCGCTGCCGCTCGCCTGGGCCTGCACGACCGACGGTCAGGGCGGCTCCGTTTCGAGCGCGGGCAGCGACGCCCCCGCCGCGACCGACACCTCCGGCGACACCGGCGGCACCACGGGCGGCACCGGGACGAGCGGCGGCACTGGCGGCGGCGGCATGAGCATCCCATCGCTGGTCAACGTCAACCTCGAAAATGTGCTCAACGACCTCGCCGTCCGTCTCAACATCGACCGCGCCAACATTCCGGTCAACGCGCAGATCCCGATCGCGATCGCGGCCAATGTGTGCGGCGTGTCGGTCAACGTGCTGTCGGTGTCGACCGGCGGCCAGGCGAGCTGCACGGCCTCGACCGGTTCGCCCGAGCTGGCCCAGGTGGTGCAGCAGCAAATGTCGGCGGGCGGCTCGGTCGGCGGCGGCGCGCAGGGTGGTTCAACCGCCGGCACCAGCGGCTCCACCACCAGCGGCGGCGCCGGCACGTCGGGCGCGACCGGCACCTCGGCCGATTCCACCGGGATGACCGAGACCAGCACCGAGACCACCGACACCACCGAGGATCCGGAGGACCCGCAGTAGAGCGCCTGTCGGCCGGCCCGCTGG
>DASZDE010000097.1:0-50477 GCA_035942355.1 Allosphingosinicella sp.
CATTGAGCCGACGAGCACGACCAAGCCCATGACAGCAGCGACGGTGAAGAACGCTAAGATGCCGACCGCGACCTGAACGAGGATGCTGCGATCCGACCATCGGCGGCGCGTAATGAAAACAGCCGCGGCGAGGCAGAACAGGAGAGCAAACTTCCACGGTTCAAACACGGTCGGCTTCCCGCTTCTTGTAAGGCCCCCGCTTCGCGGGAGCCGTCTCGGCCCCCTCGATCAGCTTCACGATATCGCTGATCTCCCAAAGCCGATCAGTGACGCCGGCGGCCATCGCCGGGGTGACCCGAAGCGTCTTATGGATGCGCACAAAGTTGTAATACACCATGTGAAGTGCGACTGCGTAAGCGTGGTTCTCGCCCTTCATTGAGAAGGCGTTGGTCAGCCGGGTGAAGCGGCGCATATGCATCCGCATAAGTGAGGTACTGGCGCTCCACAAAGGACGTGCTGACGTGCGCCGGGTCCGGGTTTCCGTCGACGTTCCGCTTCCGAATGCCGGTGCACACGGCGGGGCTGTAGCGTATCTCTGAGCCGAGAGCGTTGCCGTACAGATTGACGAGCTGGGCGTGAACGAACCGTGTTCATGAGCGCGGGCGAGGTGCAGGCCGGCTGGGGACCTTATTTCGAGCGGACGAGGCGGGCGACTTCCTGCTCGTCGAGCGGGGCGTCGAAGGCGAGGCCGAAGCGGGGCTCTTCGCACCAGGCGACGCGGGCCGGCATTTCCGAGTCGCCGCACTTCAGCACCACTTCCATGCCGGGCCAGACCGGATGGTCGCCGTCGACCAGCGCGCCGCCCTGCGAGAGGTTGCGGACGTACACCCGGACCTCGCCATAAGGCGTCACCAGCGCCGCGCGCAGGAGCAGGACCGAGCGCTCCTCATGACGCCGTTCGCTCCCCGCCGACGCTTTTTGCCACTTCTTCACGCTACGCTCACCCCGACTCGCCGAGCCTGGCCGGCCCCTTCCCGAAGCCAGCCTAATGTCCGGCCGCTAAGGCGGAGTAAAGCCCGCACGTGGGCCGCGGCGTCAGATCAGGATCTGGTCGGCGAGCGTCTCGACGCGCGCGTCGGCGACGATCAGCGACGAGCCGTCGTCGAACCGGAAGACGACGTTGCCGTTACCGAGGTCGCGGGCATGGCCGAGCGCTTCGTCGGCGTCGGCAAAGCCGAACGCCTCGAGGTCGAGCAGATCGGCGCCGCCGAAATCCAGGAACCGGTCGGCGCCGGCGCCGGGCGCGAAGCGCAGCGTGTCCGCACCGCCGCCGCCGCGGCTGTCGTCGTCGCCGACCCCGCCGACCAGCAGATCGTCGCCGCCGTCGCCGCGCAGCCGGTCGGCGCCGCCGCCGCCGAGCAGCCGGTCTTCGCCGAGCCCGCCCGACAGCAAATCGTTGCCGGCCTCGCCGGACAAAATGTCCAGGCCGGCCTCGCCATAGACCGAATCGTTGCCGCCGCCGGCGGCGATCTGGTCGGCGCCGTCGGCCGCGCCGGGCGACGGATCGAGCCGGTAGACCTGGCCGGAAAAGGCGACCACGTAGAGGTTCTCACGATTGTCCTCGCCGAACGAGACGATCCGGCCGATCTCCCCCACGTCCGGCACGACGCGGTCGATGAGGTTGGTGAAATCCGCCGCCTCGCCTTCGTGCATGCGGAAGGTCGCGAGCCGGCCCGAGCCGAAATCGCCGAAGATGTAGAAGCCGTCCATGCCGGCCGAAGGGCCGCGATAGACGTAGCCGCCGGTGACCGACACGCCGTTCGCCTCGCTGTGCGGGTAAGCGTGGACCGGATCGACCAGGACCGGATCGCCCGGCGCGGGGTTGCCGGGGCGATCGCCGTCGAACACCTGGTCGCCCTCCATCACCGCCCAGCCGTAATTCTCGCCGCCGGCGCTCGCGGCCGGCTGCCAGTTGATCTCCTCGATCCGCGCCTGGCCGACATCGGCGATGTAAAGGTCGCCGGTCGCGCTGTCGAAGCTGTTGCGCCACGGGTGGCGCAACCCATAGGCCCAGATTTCCGGCCTGCCGCCGCCGTCGGCGAACGGATTGTCCGAGGGAATCGCGTAGTTGCGGGACGGGTTGCCGGGAAAATCGTCGCCGTCGACGTCGATCCGCAGCATCTTGCCGAGCAAAGTATCCGTATCCTGGCCGAAATTGTTCTGGTCGCCGCCCGGGCCGCCGTCGCCGGAAGCGAGGTAGAGGTAGCCGTCGGGCCCGAACTCGATCCAGCCGCCGGTGTGGTTGGTGTAAGGCTGGTTGCGCGGGAAGGTCCAGACCAGAGTCTCGCTCGCCGGGTCGATCCGCATCGGATCGCCGGCAAAGGTGGTGAAGCGCAGGATCTCGGTGTTGCCGTCGGGATCGACGATGCTGACGAACAGCTGGCGGTTGGTCGCGAAATCGGGGTGGAAGGCGAAACCGAGGAAGCCCTGCTCGCCCGATTGCCCCAGCCGGGCGGAATCGAGGTTGAGGAACGGGGTGGGCGACACGGTTTTGGTGGCCAAATCGAGGATCTTGATGTCGCCGGTCCTGAGCTCGCTGACGTAGAGGTGGCCGGGATCGCCGGGCGCGGCGGCCGCAAAAACGGGGTTGGTCAGCCCGGTGGCGATGCGGGTCGCCGCGATCGCTCCCGAAGCCGGATCGCGGCCGCCGCCGCCATGGCCGAAGATCAGGTCGTCGCCGCCGCCGCCGTAGAGCAGGTCGGAGCCGTCGCCGCCGCGCAGCAAGTCATGGCCGGCGCCGCCGTTGACGACGTCGCGGCCGCGGCCGCCGATGAGGCGATCGCTCCCGCCGAGGCCGCGCATCACGTCGGCATCGTCGCCGCCGCGAAGCCGGTCGGGGCCGCCATCTCCGGTGAACTCGGCCATGATCTGCTCCCACTGTCCATCGCCGGTGGCGAACCGACTCCGATGGCAACTCCCTTATCGCGCCGCCGCGAGGAACGGGCAAGCCGCAGCGGACGAGACAGGCGCCGAACGCGCCGCCGCCGATGTTGCCAAGCGGGAGCCCAGCGTCCATTGAGCCGCCATGCTTTCTCAACGGACCCGGTATACAATCCGAGCGCTGCTGCACCTCGCCGACCATTATGGCGAGGGGCCGGTGCAGCTCACCGAGATCGCCGAGGCGCAGAACATCCCGCCCAAGTTCCTGACCGTGATGCTCTCGCAGATGAGCCGCGAGGGGCTGGTCGGCACGCGGCGCGGCCGCGAGGGCGGCTATTGGCTCGCCCGGCCGCCGGGCGCGATCAGCTATGGCGAGATCGTGCGGCTGACCCGCGGCTCGCTCGGCCTGCTGCCGTGCGCGAGCCGCCATGCCTATGAGAGCTGCCGGAACTGCATCACCGAGGAAAGGTGCCGGCTGCACCGGGTGATGCTGATGGTGCGGGACGAGACCGCCCGCATCCTCGACGGGCTCAGCCTGGCCGACCCGGTGCCGATCGAGGACCTGGCGGAACCGCAGCCTTGACGCCGCGCCAGGTCGCGGTGATCGGCGGCGGCTTTTCCGGCACTCTCCAGGCGATCCACCTGCTGCGGCTCGGCGCCCGCGTCACCCTCATTGAACGGGCGCCCCGGCTCGGCCGGGGCGTCGCCTACAGCACGCCCCATCCCGACCATCTGCTCAACGTTCGGGCGAGCGGGATGAGCGCCTGGCCCGACCGGCCCGGCCATTTCGCGGAATGGCTGCGGCGGGAGGGCCGCGGCGACGGCGACAGCTTCGCGGAGCGCCGGCTTTACGGGCGCTATCTGGAGGAGCTGCTCGCCGCCGCCGCAGCCGAAGCCGGCGACCGGCTGCGCAGGCTCGCAGGCCAGGCGGTGAGCGTCGTCCGCCGCGGCGAAGGCGAGACCGTCGGGCTCGAGGGGGGCGCGAGCATCGAGGCCGACGCCGCGATCCTCGCGATCGGCAATTTGGCGCCGGGCGTGCCGCGCGCGATGGGGTCGCTGCCGCCGGCCGTCTATCAGGGCGATCCGTGGGCCAGCGACGTCGCCGCCGGGCTCGGGTCCGGCGACACCGTGCTGCTGATCGGCACCGGCCTCACCGCCGTCGACGCCGCGCTGATGCTGGATGCCGCCGGCTTCGGCGGAAGGATCGTGGCGATGTCGCGGCGCGGCCTGGTTCCCCGCGCCCACGCCGCTCCGGCCGCGGTGGAGGGGTTGAGCGCAGCACCGCCGGCGCGTTGCGGCGCCCTGCTGCGCGCCGTGCGCGGGCAGGCGGGCGAGCTCGGCTGGCGGGCGGCCGTGGACCGGCTGAGGCCGGTGACGCAGGCGCTGTGGGCTTCGGCTTCGACCGCCGAGCGGCGCCGCTTCCTGCGCCATCTGCGGCCCTGGTGGGACGTCCACCGCCACCGCATCGCGCCCGAAATCGCGGCCCGGATCGAGGCCATGCAGGCCGCCGGCCGGCTGCGGGTCCACGCCGGCAAGATCGTCGCCGCCGCCGCCGACGGCGCGCAGGCGGCCGTCACCTGGCGCCGCCGCGGCAGCGCCGCCACCGAAACGCTGAGGGTGGCCCGGATCGTCAATTGCACCGGCCCGCAGGGTGACGTCGCACGCGCCGGCGAGCCGCTGCTGGACGAGCTCGCCGGCCTCGGGCGGATCCGCCCCGATTCGTGCCGGATCGGCATCGACGTCGATGCGGAGTGCCGGGTGCTGGATGCCGCCGGGACGGCCTCGGACACGCTGTTCGCGGTCGGCCCAATCACCCGCGGCGCCTTCTGGGAGATCGTCGCGGTGCCCGACATACGCGGCCAGGTGGCGGCGCTCGCCCAGCGGCTCGCCAGACCAGGATTGCTCTAGATCACGATCCGGAACAGCGCGCCGCCGGCCGCGCTGGTGAGCAGAGTGATCGAGCCGCGATGGGCCAGCACCAGCTGCCGCGCGAGGCTGAGCCCGACCCCGGTGCCTTTCGCCTTGGTGGTGAAGAAGGGCAGGAACACGTCGTGCCGCAGCGATTCGGGCACTCCGGGCCCGTTGTCCGCCACTTCGATCTGGATGCGGCCGCCCTTGGTCAGCGCGAACGACAAGGACACGGCCGGCGCGGCGCCGTGCGCGCCGGCGGCCTCGGCGGCATTGCGCATCAGGTTGATCAGCACCTGCGACATCAGGTCCGGATCGGCGTCGAGGCGGAGCGTGTCCCTTTCCACCTCGAGCGTGAAGTCCACTCCGGCCGCGGCATCGCTGGCGCGGAAAATGGCCTCCAGCTCGCGCGCCCAGGGCAGCACCTCATATTCGCGCCGCCGCACCTCGGGCGTGCGGCTGATCTGGCGGTAGCTCTCGACGAAATGCATCACTCCGTCGGCGCGGCGCGACAGCGTCTCCACCGCCGAGCGCGCATCAGCGATCAGCGGGTCGCCGGCCTTGTCCACCTCCGCCATCAGATCGGCGGCGGTATGGGCGAGCGAGGTCACCGGAGTCATCGAATTCATGATCTCGTGGGTCAGCACGCGCACCAGGTCGCTCTGTGCGGCGATCTCGATCGCGTTCAGCTCGCCCTGGATGGGAAGCACGGCCACCACCCGCACCTGGGCGCCCAGCCGGTGCACCACCGCCGCGCTCACCATCGCCGTCTGCGGGACGGTGTCGACGGTGATCGGCACCAGCCGCGGCCGGCCGACGCCGGTCTCGGTCAGGCTCTTGGCGAAGGCGCCGCCATAGATTTCGAAATCGTCGATCCGCACGCCCTTGTGCCGGACCAGCAGCCGCCGCGCCGCCTTGTTGGCCAGCTCCACCTTGCCGTCGGCGTCGACGGTGAGCAGCGGGGTCGGCGCATCGTCGAGCACCGCCTCGAAGAAGCGGCTGTCGTCGCTCAGGCGGTGGCGCTCCTCGCGCAGCCGGCGCATGCCCTGATCGAGCGCCTCGCCGAACTCGCTGAAGCCGCTGCCTTCGTGGCGGTGGGTGAAATTCTGCGACAGGTCGCCGAACCGGACCGCATCGACGAAGCGGGCGAGCTCGACATTGGTGCGCTGGACGTAGCGCCACAGCCCGGCGATCGCGCCGATGCAGAAGAAGCCGGCCAGCAGCCGCGCGGCGCCCAGCCCCGGGACGCTGAGCGAATAGACGAACAGGAAGGCCGTCGCCAGCAGCAGCGCGACCCGCAGCAGCAGGCCGATGATGAAGCGGCGCTTAAAGTGCATGCAACGCCCCCCGGAGGCGGCCGGGGCCCCACCTTCCGCCTCCCGCTGGACCCCGGCCTTCGCCGGGGAAATTGTCCGCCCGCGGCGCCCTACAGGCCATGCTTGTCCATGCGCCGGTAGAGCGAGGCGCGGGTGAGGCCGAGCTCGGCGGCGGCGAGCGAGATGTTGTAGGCATGCTTCTTGAGCGCCGCCTCGACCATCTGCTTTTCGGCGCGGTCGAGGTTGAGGTCGGGATTGGCGGCCGGCGGCGGCGAGGTGGTGCGCGGGGCCGAGACCCGGGACAGCGAGAAATCCTCGACCGTAAAGGCGGCGTCGTCGGCCAGGATCACCGCGCGCTCGGCGGCGTGGCGGAGCGCGCGCACGTTGCCGGGCCAGTCATAGGCGACCAGGGCCGCGGCCACGTCGGCGGGGAGCTCGCGCGCCGGCTTGCCGTACTTCTTCGCATAAAGGGCGACATAATGATCGACCAGCAGCAGGATGTCCTCGCGGCGCTCGCGCAGCGGCGGCAGCTCGATTTCGACCGTGTTGAGCCGGAACAGAAGGTCCTGGCGGAACAGGCTCTCGTCGCTGAGCCGCTCGGGCGGCAGGTTGGTGGCGGCGATCACCCGCACGTTGATCGGCACCGGCTTGTTGGCGCCGACCGGGATCACCTGCCTTTGCTCGAGCGCGGTGAGCAGCTTGGGCTGGAGGTGGAGCGGAAGGTTGCCGACCTCGTCGAGGAACAAGGTGCCGCCGTCGGCCGCCTGCAGCCGCCCGATCCGGTCGCCGCGGGCATCAGTGAAGGCTCCCTTGACGTGGCCGAACAGCTCCGATTCGAACAGATTCTCCGCGACCGCGCCGAGATCGACCGAGACCAGCACCCCGTCGGACCGCCGCGAGCGGCTGTGGAGCTCGCGCGCGACCAGCTCCTTGCCGGTGCCGTTCTCGCCGAGGATGAGGACATTGGCCTCGGTCGGCGCGGCCCGCTCGATCAGCGAGAACACCCGCGCGATGCTGGGGGAGCGGCCGAGCAAAGGCGTCTCGCCGCCGGCCGCCGGAGCGCCGATCGCGACCGCCCGCTTGCGCTCGGCGACGGTGGCCTCGCGCGAATTGCGGAGCGCCGCGGCGGTGCGCACCGTCGCCAGCAGCCGTTCGTTCGACCAGGGCTTCGACACGAAATCGGTGGCGCCGCGCTTCATCGCCTCGACCGCGATCTGGACGCCGCCATGGGCGGTGATCATCACCACCACCGCCTCGGGGTCGCGCTTCAATATCTCCGCCAGCCAGTGGAAGCCTTCGGCGGCGTTGGTGGCGCCGCGGCCGAAATTGGCGTCGAGCAGGATGACGTCGGGCAGCGCCTGGTCCATCGCGGCGAGCGCTTCCTCGGGCCCCTGGAAGGTGCCGACCTCCTCGAACAGGTCGCGCAAAAGCAGCCGCGCCGACAGCAGGATATCGGGATCGTCGTCGATGACGATACAGCGCGCATATGATGCCTTGCCCCGTCCCACGGCTCTACTCCTAAAGCCTGCACCAAAGCCGACAAACAATTTCCGTGCCAACGCGCGTCCGTTTCCGGGCGCCGGGCCGGGCATCTGTCCGGAAGCGGACACGGCTCGCCCCGTAGCCCTTTTCGGCGTCTGGCACAGAAACATGCATCTTCAATGGCTTGACCAAGTTGGCACGCTCCGTGCTGAACGGTTGGAGGATCAAACCACGTTCAGTGAAGGAGTAACGCAATGACAAACCTCAACGCGATCATGGGCGGATCGGCCTGGATAGCCGTGTCGGCGCTGCTGGCCTGCGCGGCTCTCGAGCCGGTCGCCGTCGCCGCCGCAGCGCCGCACGCGCAGTTCGCCAAGGCCTGCGCCAGCGGCTCGGCCGATTGCGACGAGCGCCGCGCCTGAGCCTTCTGTCCGCAGACGAACAGCTTCTGTCCGGAAACGGACAGGCCGCGGCCGTCCGCCGCCTGCCCCGCGATATTTCTACGGCTCCGCTCTTGGCATGGGGATTGCTTAGGCGGATGTGGAGGTAGCTTGGATGAGTGTAGTCAGAATGCAGGCATCGGACGGCGGAGCGAAGACCCAGAGCGGCGGCGCGATGGATCGCGTGGTCGAGAAGAAGGGCCTGTCGAAGCAGGTCAAGATCGCGATCGGCGCCGGGCTGCTGGTGATCGGCGCGGGCACCTTCTACGCGATGGCGCCGACCGCCGACAGCCAGACCGTCGCCGCCGACCGGGTGACCATCTCCACCGTCGAGCGCGGCACGTTCGACGATTTCCTGCCGCTGCGGGCGCGGGTGACGCCGCTGGTCAGCGTCTATCTCGACGCGATCGAGGGCGGCCGCGTCGAGGAGGTGCTGGTCGAGGACGGCGCCCAGGTCCAGAAGGGACAGCTGCTCGCGGTCCTGTCCAATGCCGACCTCCAGCTGTCGGTGCTGGCGCGCCAGACCGAGGTCACCCAGCAGATCAACTCGATGCTCAGCCAGGAGCTGGCGCTCGCGCAGACGCGGCTCGCCAACGAGCGCGCGCTGATCGAAGCCGATCTCGTCACCGAAAAAGCGCAGCGGCAATATCAGATGCAGGCGCCGCTCGCGCAGAAGGGCTTCGTCCCCGGCAAGGTCTTCCGCGACAGCCGTGACGATTACCAGGACAGCCGGCGCCGCAGCGAAGTGCTGCGCCGCGCCCAGGCCACCGACGAGCGGCTCCAGTCGAGCCAGCTCGCCCAGCTCCGCGAAGCGGCGGCGACGCTCAACGCCGGCCTCGGCATCGCCCGCGGCAGCCTCGACGCGCTCAACCTGCGCGCGCCGGTGAGCGGCCAGCTGACCGCTTTCTCGATCCAGGTCGGCCAGTCGATGAACCGCGGCGAGCGGCTCGGCCAGATCGACACCGAGGGCAACAAGCTGGTCGCCCAGGTCGACGAATTCTATCTCGGCCGCGTCCAGCCGGGGCAGACCGCCACCGCGGAATGGGGCGGCAAGACCTACAAGCTCAAGGTCGCGAAAATCTACCCGCAGGTCCGCAACGGCACGTTCGAGGTGGACTTCCACTTCGTCGGCGCCGCCCCGAACGACATCCAGCGCGGCCAGACGCTGCAGACCAAGCTAACGCTCGGCGACCCGGCCCCGGCCTTGTTGATCCCGAACGGCGCCTTCTACAACGAGACCGGCGGCGCCTGGGTGTTCGTGGTCGCTCCGGACGGCAGCGAGGCGGTCAAGCGCCCGGTCCGGCTCGGCCGCCGCAACGCCGACTATATCGAAGTCCTCGAAGGGCTGGAGCCCGGCGAGAAGGTCCTCACCTCACCCTATACCGGTTTCGCCGACAAGGATCGGCTCGACCTCGAGAAAAACTGAAGGAGCCCGTCCTATGCTGAGCATGCGTGATCTATCCCGCGTCTACCGCACCGACACCGTCGAGACCACGGCGCTGGACGGCATCGACCTCGACATCGCCGAAGGCGAGTTCGTCGCCGTGATGGGGCCGTCGGGCTGCGGCAAGTCGACGCTGCTGAACGTGATCGGGATGCTCGACAGCCCGACTTCGGGTTCCTACGTGTTCAACGGCCAGGAAGTGGCCGGCCTCCCCGAGGCCAAGCTGGCCGACGTCCGCAAGAAGAATCTCGGCTTCATCTTCCAGAGCTTCAACCTGGTCGACGAGCTCAGCGTCCGCGAGAATGTCGAGCTCGCCCTCCTCTATCACGACGTGCCGGCCGCCGAGCGCCGCCGCCGCGCCGACGAGGTGATGGACAAGGTCGGCATCGCCCACCGCGCCAAGCACCGCCCGAGCCAGCTTTCAGGCGGCCAGCAGCAGCGCGTGGCGGTGGCCCGGGCGCTGGTCGGCAACCCCAAGCTGATCCTCGCGGACGAGCCGACCGGCAACCTCGACACCCAGCATGGCGAGGAAGTGATGAAGATGCTCCAGGCGTTGAACGCCGAGGGCTCTACCATCGTCATGGTCACCCACTCGCCGGGCCACGCCGACTATGCCGGCCGCGTCGTCAACATGCTCGACGGCCGCGTCCTTCAGGAGCGGCGGCGGGCGGCGTGAACAAGCTTGCCCTCATCGTCTCAGCCGCGGCTGCCCTGGTCCCCTGGGGCAGCGCGGCTGGGACCGGCGAGCGGCAGCGTGCCATCGTGCTGATGGCGGAGGATGAAGGCGACCGGAAGTTCCAGGAGAATTGGGGCTATTCGGACGCCGTCGTCACCGGCGACACCATCTATCTGTCCGGCATCGTGGTCGGGATGCGCGCCGGCGACAGCGGCATGCCCGGCGCCTATGACCGCGTCTACAAGAAGGTCGGCGCGATCCTGAAGCGCGCCGGCGCGAGCTGGGACGACGTCGTCGACATGACCAGCTTCCACACCGACGTCGAAGGCCAGATCGAGACGATGGCAGGGGTCCACAAGCGTCATGTGACGGCGCCCTACCCGGCCTGGACCGCGATCGGCGTCGCCAAGGTGCTCGGCAACGGCATCACCGAAATCAAGGTCACCGCCAAGCGACCCACGGCCGCAGCGGCCAGCAACTAGACCCGCCAAGGGGAGGACGTTCGCCATGTGGCGCAATTATCTGACGGTCGGCATCCGGTCCCTCGCCAAGAACAAGACCTATGCCTTCATCAACATATTGGGGCTCGCGATCGGCATGGCCGCGTGCCTGATGATCCTGCTCTTCGTCCGCTACGAGATGAGCTACGACAAGTGGATTCCCGGCGGAGAGCGCATCTACCAGATCCAGAGCTGGTACAAATCCGGCGAGACCGGGCAGGAAGCCCAGCTCCAGATGACGCCCTACCTCACGGGAAAGCGGATGGTGAAGGACTTCCCCCAGGTCGAGAAGGAGGTCTACGTCAACAATAACGAGCCGGTCTTCTTCAAGGACGGCGAGGCCACTTCCACCGAAAACTACCTTTGGGTCGACAGCAACTTCCTCGAGGTAATGCCGCTGCCGATGGCCCAGGGCGACGTGAGCTCGCTGAGCCAGCCGAACACCGCGGTGCTCACCCGCAGCGAGGCGCGCAAGCGCTACGGCACCGAGAGCGTCGTCGGGCGGACGATGACCCTGATCACCCGCGGCCAATCGCGCGACTTCCGCATCACCGGCGTGCTCGAGGACCTGCCCAAGAACTCGCACCTCGAGATCGATGCGCTCGCGCGCATCGACTTCGTCGCATACAACGCCGACACGCCCCAGGCGCTCGAATGCTGGGGCTGCCAGAACGGCTATGTCTATGTGAAGCTGCGGCCCGGCGCCGATCCCGCCGCGATCCAGGCAGGTTTTCCGGCCTGGGAGAAGCGCAACATTCCGGATGAGAATTCGGGCGAGGCGCGGTTCAACGCCGGCGACGACCAGGACTGGCACATCGTCAACGTGCGCGACGTCCATCTCGGCAAGGCGCAGGCCGCGGCGATGCGGCCCGGCAACGACCAGCGCACGATCATCACCTTCGCGGTGATCGCAGTGCTGATCCTGGGCATGGCGGTGGTGAACTTCACCAACCTCGCCACCGCCCGCGCCAGCCAGCGCGCGCGCGAAGTGGCGCTGCGCAAGGTGCTCGGCGCGACGCGCAAGCAACTGATCGTGCAGTTCGTCGCGGAATCGATCCTGATCGCGGTGGTCGCGATGCTGATCGCGCTCGCCATGGTCGAGTTGCTGGTGCCGCCTTTCTCGGCGTTCCTCGACGCCGACCTGAAGGTGAGCTACCTCGGCGCCGAGGCGGTCACCCTGCCGGTGCTGCTGCTGGTGCTCGTGGTCGGCGTCCTCGGCGGCCTCTATCCGGCTTTCTTCCTGTCGCGCTTCCAGCCCGCATCGGTGCTCAAGGCCAACAAATCCTCGGCCGAGACGCCCGGCAGCGGCCGCCTGCGCAGCGTGCTGGTGGTCGGCCAGTTCGCCGTGTCGATCGGGCTCATCATCTGCACCGCGGTGATCTACGGCCAGACCGTCTACGCCCGCACCGTCGACCCCGGCTACAACCGCAGCCACATCCTGCAGGTCGATGAGCTCAGCCGCTACGCGCTGATCGACAAGGGCGAGATGATCGCCGAGCGCGCGCGCCGGGTCCCGGGCGTCGAGGCGGTCGGCCGCACCACGATCGGCGTCGCCACCGACAATAACAGCAATACCGGCCTGATGGTGCCGGGCCGGACCGACCCGGTCGACATCGGCACCTACCAGGTCGACGAAGGCTTCTTCGACGCGATGGGGCTTCGCCTCACCGCCGGCCGCTGGTTCGACGACAAGCGGCCGCTCGACGACATGACGCTCCCCTACCCGCCGGATCCCGACGCGGAGCGGGCGCTCGCCCAGCGCGGCGGCCACATCGTCGTCAACGAGCTTGCCGCCAAGCGCCTGGGCTTCAACGACCCGTCCAAGATCCTCGGCAAGACCTTCCGCGCCGCGATCGTCGACAATGAGATCGGCCTGGTTCCCGTCACCGTCATCGGCGTCGTCAAGGATTCCCGCTTCCGCTCGGTCAAGCTGCCGCTCGACCCGATCATGTTCTCGAACACCAACAGCGGCCACAGCTACATGGTGGTCCGCTTCAACGGCGATCCGGCGGCGGTTCGCGCCGGGGTGGAGCGGATGTGGAAGGGCATCGCCACCGACGTGCCGTTCAACGCCAAGTTCAGCGACGACATTATCGGCGAGCTCTATGAGGCCGAGGATGCGCGCGCGCAGACCTTCGCGGGGTTCGCGATCCTGGCCGTGATCGTCGCCTGCCTGGGCCTGTTCGGGCTGGCCGCCTTCACCGCCGAGCGGCGCACCAAGGAGATCGGCATCCGCAAGGTGCTCGGCGCCCGCAGCCGCGACATCGTGAGGCTGCTCGCCTGGCAATTCTCCAAGCCGGTGATCATCGCCAACATCATCGCCTGGCCGGTCGCCTGGTGGGTGATGCGCGACTGGCTCAACGGCTTCGACCTCAGGATCGACCTTTCGCCGGCGCCGTTCGTGCTCGCCGCCGTGATCGCGCTGGCCATCGCGATCGGAACCATCGCCGGCCATGCGATCAGGGTCGCCCGCTCGAACCCGATCCACGCCCTCCGCTACGAATAGGACCCCGACATGTGGCGCAATTATCTGACGGTGGGGCTGAGGTCGCTGGGCAAGAACAAGACCTATGCGTTCATCAACATCTTCGGCTTGGCGCTCGGCCTCGCCGCCTGCCTGATGATCCTGCTCTACGTCCGCTACGAGCTCAGCTACGACAATTGGCTGCCGAACGCGGACAACACCTACCAGCTGCAGGCCCATTATCTCGACCAAGATACGGGCGAGGAATTCAAGCTGCAGATGACGGCCTATGTGTCCGGCACCGCGCTCAAGAAGGATTTCCCGCAGGTCGACCGGATGGTCTACGTGCTGTCGGGCGATCCGACCGTGCTGCGCGGCGGCGAGGCGATCAGCGTCGAGAACGGGGCGATGGTCGACCGGCCGTTCTTCGACGTGCTCCAGCTCCCGCTCGTCCAGGGCGACCCGCGGACCGCGCTCCAGAGCCCGGGCTCGGTGGTGCTGTCGGAAGCGGAGTCGGGGCGGCTGTTCGGCGGCGAGAATCCGGTCGGCAAGACGCTGACGATGATGCAGCGCGGCGAGAAGGTCGACTATCGCGTGACCGGCATCCTCAAGGACCTGCCGAAGAATTCGCACATGCGGTTCAACCTGATCGCCAGAATCGACGTCCCGACCTTTTTCTCGGAATCGCCCGATTTCTACACCAATGCGTGGGGCTGGCAGTCGGGCTGGGTCTATTTCACCCTTAAGCCAGGCACCGACCCCGCCACGATCCAATCGCAAATGGCGGCGTGGGAGAAGCGCAACATCCCCGACGAGAATTTCGGCGACGGCAAATATAATGCCGGCGACGAGCAGGACTGGCACCTCGCCAGGGTCCGCGACATCCACCTCGGCGCCGCCCAGGACGGCACGATGACGCCGGGCAACGACCGGCGGACGATCGTCACCTTCGGCATCATCGCCGCCTTGATCCTCGGCATGGCGTGCGTCAACTTCACCAACCTCGCCACCGCCCGCGCCAGCCAGCGGGCGCGCGAGGTCGCGCTGCGCAAGGTGCTCGGGGCCAACCGCAAGCAGCTTATCCTCCAGTTCCTCGGCGAATCGGTGCTGGTCTCGGCGATCGCCATGTTCGTGGCGCTCGCCATGGTCGAGCTGCTGCTGCCCGCCTTCTCGCGCTTCCTCGACGCCGATCTCGGCATCGACTATCTCGGCAGCGGCGGGCTGCTGCTGCCGATCCTCGGCCTGGTCGTGCTGGTTGGCGCGGCCGGCGGCCTCTACCCGGCCTTCTACCTGTCGCGCTTCCAGCCGGCGCAGGTGCTCAAGGCGAACAAGAGCTCGGCCGAGGCGTCGGGATCGGGGCGGCTGCGCAGCATCCTGGTGGTCGCCCAGTTCGCGGTGTCGATCGGGCTCATCATCTGCACCGCCGTGGTCTACGCCCAGACCGTCCACGCGCGCACCGCGGACCCGGGCTACAAGCGCGACGGCCTGATCCAGGTCCAGAATATCGGCGCCCGCGTGATCGAGCCGCTCAGCGACACGTTGGTGAGCGAGGTCAGGCGCATCCCAGGCGTCAAATCGGTCGGCCGCACCAACATCGGAGTCGCCACCTCGAACAGCATGGCGTCGGGCGTGCAGATCGCCGGCCAGCAGGAACCGGTCAGCATCGGCACCTACGCGATCGACGAGAATTTCCTCGACACGATGGGCATCGACCTGATCGCCGGGCGGAGCTTCGACCTCAGCCGGCCGATGGACGACGCCACCCTGCCCTTCCCGGAAGATCCGGACGCGATCCGCGCGATGATCGCCCGCGGCGGCCAGAACGTCGTCATCAACGAGCTCGCCGCGAAGCGGATGGGCTTCACCGACCCGGCGAGCGCGGTCGGCAAGCAGGTCAAGGCGTCCGTGGTCGGCCAGGAATATGGGCTGATGCCGATCAACATCATCGGCCTGGTCCGCGATTCGCGCTTCCGCTCGATCCGCGAGCCGATCGACCCGATCATGTTCCGCTATTCGAAGAACAGCTACGACCAGATGCTGGTCCGCTACGACGGCAACCCGCAGGCGGTGCGCGCCGGCATCGAGCGGGTGTGGAAGCGGCTCGGCCGCGACGTGCCGTTCGACGCGCAATTCAGCGAGGACATCGTGCGCGAGCTTTACGAGGCCGAAGAAGCGCGCGCCCGGACCTTCGCCGGCTTCGCATTGCTGGCGGTGATCGTCGCCTGCCTCGGCCTGTTCGGGCTCGCCGCCTTCACCGCCGAGCGGCGCACCAAGGAGATCGGCATCAGGAAGGTGCTCGGGGCGCGCAGCCGCGACATCGTCAAGCTGCTGGCGTGGCAATTCTCCAAGCCGGTGATGATCGCCAACCTGATCGCGTGGCCGGTCGCCTGGTGGGTGATGCGGGACTGGCTGAACAGCTTCGACGCCCGCATCGACCTCGAGCCCACCCCGTTCCTGCTCGCCGGCCTGATGGCGCTCGCGATCGCGATCGGCACCATCGCCGGGCACGCCATGAAGGTCGCCCGCTCGAACCCCATCAACGCCCTCCGTTACGAATAGGACCGGCAAATATGTGGCGCAATTATCTCACCGTCGGCGTCCGCGCACTGGGCAAGAACAAGACCTATGCGTTCATCAACATCTTCGGGCTGGCGCTCGGCCTCGCCGCCTGCCTGATGATCCTGCTCTACGTGCGCTACGAGCTCAGCTATGACGAGTGGCTGCCGAACGCGGAGAACAGCTACCAGTTTCAAAGCCACTACCGCTCCGAGCAGACCGGCGAGGAGACGCACCTGCAGATGACCTCCTACGTCGCCGGCACCTCGCTCAAGAAGGACTTCCCGCAGGTCGACCGGACCGTCTACGCTTTGTCGAGCGAGCCGGTCGCGCTGCGCAACGGCCAGGCGCTGTCGACCGAGAACGTGCTGCTGGTCGACAATCTGTTCCTCGACGTGCTGCAATTCCCGCTCGTCCAGGGCGATCCCAAGACGGCGTTGGCGAAGACCGGGTCGGTGATCCTCACCGAAAGCGAGGCGCGGCGCCTGTTCGGCGACGAGAACCCGATGGGCAAGACGCTGACCATGGTCAGCCGCGGCGTCACCACCGACCATCTCGTGACCGGCATCGCCAAGGACCTGCCCAAGAACAGCCACGTCAAGTTCACCATCGTCGCGCGGTTCGACCCCAACAGCTATTTCGCCGACACGCCGGACTTCATGACCTCCTGGGGCTGGCAGTCGGGCTGGTTCTACTTCACGCTCAAGCCGGGCAGCGACCCGGCCGCGATCGAGCAGGCGCTGCCGGCGTGGGAGAAGCGCAACATCCCGAACGAGCAGTTCGGCGAGGACACCTTCAATGCCGGCGACGAGCAGGACTGGAAGGTCGCCAACGTCCGCGACATCCATCTCGGCGAGGCGCAGGAAGCGACGATGACGCCCGGCAACGACCGCCGCACGATCGTCACCTTCGGCATCGTCGCCGCGCTCATCCTCGGCATGGCCTGCGTCAACTTCACCAATCTGGCGACTGCGCGGGCGAGCCAGCGGGCGCGCGAAGTGGCGCTGCGCAAGGTGCTCGGCGCCAACCGCAAGCAGCTGATCGTCCAGTTCCTCGCCGAATCGGTGCTGGTCGCGGCGCTCGCCATGTTCCTCGCCTTGGCGATGGTCGAATTGCTGCTGCCGTCGCTGGCCGGCTTCCTCGATGCCGATCTCGATCTGACCTATGTCGGCGAGGGCGGCCTGATCCTGCCGATCCTCGGCCTGATCATCCTGGTCGGCGCGGCCGGCGGCCTCTACCCCGCCTTCTATCTGTCGCGCTTCCAGCCGGCGCAGGTGCTGAAGGCCAACAAGTCGACCGCCGAGGCGGAAGGCTCGGGCCGGCTCCGCAACGCGCTCGTCATCGGCCAGTTCGCGGTGTCGATCGGCCTTATCATCTGCACTGCGGTGGTCTACGCCCAGACCGTCTACGCGCGCAGCGTCGATCCCGGCTACAAGCGCGACGGCCTGATCCAGGTCGAGAATCTCGGCCGCCGCCAGGTGATGCCGCTGGCCGACACGATCGTCCAGGAAATGAAGCGGGTCGAAGGCGTGACCGCGGTTGGCCGCAGCGGCATCGGCGTCGCCACCCAGAACAATTCCAACACCGGCGTCCAGGTGCCGGGGCTGGCCGAGCCGGTGACGATCGGCACCTACGGGGTCGACACCGGCTTCTTCGAGACGATGGGGATCGAGCTGGTCGCCGGCCGCGTGTTCGACGAGAACCGCCCCGCCGACGACGCCACCACCCCATTCCCCGAGGATCCCGCCGCCGAACGCGCGCTTGCCGCGAGGGGCGTCAATGTCGTGATGAACGAGCTGGCGGTGAAGCGGATGGGCTATGCCTCGCCGCAGGCGGCGGTCGGCAAGCACGTCAAACTCTCCTTCGACGAGGATTATGGCGGCGTCCTTCCCGCCACCATCATCGGCGTGGTCCAGGATTCGCGCTTCCGCTCGATCCGCGAGCCGCTCGACCCGATCATGTTCGGCTACAACAAGACCAATGCCGGCACCTTGCTGATCCGGCACGACGGCAAGGACCCGGCCGGCGTCAGGGCGCGGACCGAGGCGGTGTGGAAGCGGATCGCCGCCGACGTGCCCTATGACGCCGAATATAGCGAAGGCATCATCGAGGAATTGTACGAGGCCGAAGAGGCTCGGGCGAAGACCTTCGCCGGCTTCGCCATGCTGGCGGTGATCGTCGCCTGTCTCGGCCTGTTCGGGCTGGCCGCCTTCACGGCCGAGCGGCGGACCAAGGAGATCGGCATCAGGAAGGTGCTCGGCGCGCGCAGCCGCGACATCGTCAAGCTGCTCGCGTGGCAATTTTCGAAGCCGGTGATCGTCGCCAATCTGATCGCCTGGCCGGTCGCCTGGTGGGTGATGCGCGACTGGCTCAACAGCTTCGACGCGCGCATCGACCTCGGCCCGACGCCGTTCCTGCTCGCCGGCCTGGTCGCGCTCGCGATCGCGCTCGGCACCATCGCCGGCCACGCGATGAAGGTCGCGCGGTCCAATCCGATCAAGGCCCTGCGCTACGAATAAGGGAGGAAGCATCGATGTGGCGTAACTATTTGACCGTCGGCACCCGCGCCCTCGCCAAGAACAAGACCTACAGCTTCATCACCATCTTCGGCCTCGCGATCGGCATGGCGGCGTGCCTGACGATCCTGCTCTTCGTGCGCTACGAGATGAACTACGACCGATGGATCCCCCGGGCCGAGGACGTCTTCCAGGTGCAGACCTGGTTCAAGGACCCCGCCACCGGCGAGGAAGGCAAGCTGCAGATGACCAACTATGCGTCGAAGGCGGCGCTGCAGAAGGACTTCCCGCAGATCGAGAAGGCGGTCTACGCCTTGTTCAGCGTGCCGGTGTTCCTGAAGGACGGCCAGCCGTCGATGACCGAGGATTATCTGTACGTCGACGGCAATTTCCTCGACGTGGTGGCGCTGCCGCTGGTGCGCGGCAGCCGCGACGCCCTCGAGCGCGTCAACAGCGCCATCCTCAGCCGCGAAGAGGCGGTACGGCGCTTCGGCACCGACGACGTGGTCGGCCGGACGATGACCGTGATCACCAAGGGCCAGCGCTACGATTACAAGATCGGCGCGGTGTTCGAGGACGTGCCGAAGAATTCGCACCTCCGCGCCAACGGCATCGTCCGGGTCGATTTCCCGACCTATCTGGCGCAGGAAGAGCAGTTCCTGACCTGCTGGGGCTGCCAGGGCGGCTGGGTCTACGTCAAGCTGCGCCCCGGCAGCGACGCCGCCGCGATCGAAGCCGCGCTGCCCGCCTGGGAGAAGCGCAACGTGCCCGACGAATTCGCCGGCGAGGCGCGGTTCAACGCCGGCGACAATGGCGACTGGCATTTCGTCAACGTCCGCGACATCCATCTCGGCGAGGCGCAGGACGGATCGATGGCGCCCGGCAATGACGAAGGCACGATCGTCACCTTCGCGGTGATCGCCTTGCTGATCCTGGCCATGGCGGTGGTGAACTTCACCAACCTCGCCACCGCCCGCGCCAGCCAGCGCGCGCGCGAAGTCGCGCTGAGGAAGGTGCTCGGCGCCGGCCGCCGCCAGCTCATCGTCCAGTTCATTTCCGAATCGCTGCTGCTCGCGACCTTCGCGATGATCATCGCTTTGGCGCTGGTCGAGCTGCTGCTGCCGGCGTTCGCTTCCTTCCTCGACGCCGACATCGAGCTTACCTATCTCGGCGCGGGCGGGATGCTGCTGCCGATCGTCCTGCTGGTGCTGCTGGTGGGCGTGCTCGGCGGCCTCTACCCCGCCTTCTTCCTGTCGCGCTTCCAGCCCGCCTCGGTCCTCAAGGCCAACAAATCCTCCGCCGAGACCGCCGGCACGGGACGGCTCAGGACCGCTTTGGTCGTCGGCCAGTTCGCGGTGTCGATCGGCCTCATCATCTGCACCGCGATCATCTATACCCAGACGGTCTATGCCCGCACCCTGGACCCGGGCTTCAAGCGCGACCACATCGTCCAGATCGACGGCCTCAACCGCTATCAGCTGCTCAATTCGGGCGATGCGATCGCCGAGCGGTTCAAGCGGGTCGAAGGCGTCGAGGCGGTCGGCCGCACCACGATCGGCATCGCCACCGACGGCCAGAACAATACCGGCGTGATGGTCCCCGGCAATCCCAAGCCGGTCAATATCGGCCTTTATGCGGTCGATCCGGGCTTTCTCGACACGATGGGGCTGAGGCTCGTCGCCGGCCGCTGGTTCCAGGAGAACCGGCCGATGGACGACATGACGCTTCCGTTCCCGCTGACCGAGGAGGACCAGCGGGCGCTCGCCGGGCGCGGCGGCAACGTCGTGCTCAACGAGGCGGGCGCGCGGCGGCTCGGCTTCAGCAACCCAGCCGAGGCGGTCGGCAAGCAGTTCAAGGCGGCTCTGGTCGAGGAGCAGCACGGCCTGGTGCCGATCACCATCGTCGGCGTGGTCGGCGATTCGCGCTTCCGGTCGGTGCGGCTGCCGCTCGACGACATCATGTTCCTGAGCGCGCGCAGCGGCCACCAGTTCCTGATGGTCCGCTATCGCGGCGACCCGGTGACGATGCGCGAGCGGCTCGCGCAGGCGTGGCGGACGATCACGACCGAAGTGCCGTTCGAAGCGGAGTTCAGCGAGGACATTATCGGCGAGCTGTACGAATCCGAGGATGCCCGCGCCAAGACGTTCGCGGGGTTCGCCTTGCTATCCGTGGTGGTCGGCTGCCTCGGCCTGTTCGGCCTCGCCGCCTTCACCGCCGAGCGGCGCACCAAGGAGATCGGCATCCGCAAGGTGCTCGGCGCGCGGATCCGCGACATCGTCAAATTGCTGGTCTGGCAGTTCTCCAAGCCGGTGATCATCGCCAATCTGATCGCCTGGCCGGTCGCCTGGTGGGTGATGCGCGACTGGCTCAACACGTTCGACGCCCGCATCGGGCTCGGCCCGACGCCGTTCGTGCTGGCCGGAATGCTCGCTCTGGCAATCGCAATCGCCACCATCGCCGGCCACGCCTTCAAGGTCGCCCGCGCCAACCCGATCCACGCCTTGAGATACGAATGAAGGGGGTCTGAAAACAAGGGGAAGGCCGATGTGGCGCAACTATCTGACGATGGGACTGAGAGCGTTGCGCAGCGATCCGCTGTTCTCGGTGATCAACCTGTTCGGCCTCACCGTCGGTGTCGCCGGCAGCCTGCTGATCATCCTCTTCATCCGCTACGAGTCGAGCTTCGACTCCTGGCTACCCGGCGCCGACCGAGTCTATCAGGTGCAGCGCATCGAGACGAGCGGTACCGGAACCGGCCGCCGATACGGCCAGACCGCTTATGTCGCGGCCTCGGCGATGCCGCCGCAATTCCCGGAGATCGAGGCGGCGACCGGGCTCGTCGAGGTGAGCGGCGTCTTCCGAAAGGAGGGCGAGCCGTTCGACCTCGGCGACGTCCACGCGACCGACGCCGACTTCCTCGACGTGCTGCGCCTGCCGCTGGTCTCGGGCGATGCTCGGACCGCGCTCGCCGAGGTCGACACCATCGTCCTCACCGAGACCGCGGCTCGGCGGCTGTTCGGACGGACCGACGTCCTCGGCCGAACCGTCCCGCGCATCGGATCGGACGGCGACCGCCTGCTGCGAGTCACCGGCGTGCTGGCCGACCTGCCATCCAATTCGCACCTGCGGATCAACGCGCTCTATCGGCCCAATCTCGCCGCGCGCCGGTCCGGCAATGAGGTTTTCACGGAATGGAACTGGGTCGCGGCCTGGGTCTATGTCCGGCTTCGTCCCGGCGTCGACCCGGTCGCGATCGAGCGCCGCATGCTGCCGACGCTGCAAAGGCTGGTGCCGACGGGCTACCGCGACGCCTCGGCGCCCGACGGGCTCGGCTTCACCCAGAAGCTGCTCAACATCCGCGCGATCAACACGGCGGCGATCGATTCCGGAACCATGCGCCCGGGAACGTCGGCCAAGACCCTCGTCACCTTCGGCATCGTCGCCGCGTTCCTGCTCGTCGTCGCCTGCGTCAACTTCACCAATCTCGCGACGGCGCGGGCGAGCCGGCGGGCGCGCGAAGTGGCGCTTCGCAAGACTCTCGGTGCGACCCGCGGCCAGCTCATCACGCAGTTCCTGCTCGAAGCTTCGGTCATAGTCGGCCTCGCCGGAATGCTCGCGCTGGCGCTGGTCGAACTGGCCTTGCCGATCCTCAACGACCTCATCGACGGGCACATAGCGATCCAATATCTCGGCGCCGGCGGCATATTGTGGCCGCTCGCCGCGGCGCTGCTCATCGTCGGCCTGCTGGGCGGAATCTATCCGGCCTTCTTCCTCTCGGGCTACCGACCCGCCGCCGTGCTCAAGTCCAACCAGAGCGGCAGCGAGGCGCCCGGCGCCGGCCGGCTGAGGCTCGCGCTCGTGGTGGTTCAGTTCGCGGTTTCGATCGCGCTCATCATCTGCACCGCGATCATCCACGCCCAAACGCTCTACGCGCGCTCCGCCGATCCCGGCTACAACGTTCCCGGCCTGCTCTACGTCCACTATCCCGAGCTGATCGGCGAGCGGGCGCAGATCGAGGCCTTCATGCGCCGGCTCGAGGCCGTGCCGGGGGTCGAGTCCGTCGCGCGCGTCGGAGTGACTCCCAATCCGAGCAGCACAGCGACGACCAACTTCCGCGCCCCTGGCGCGCCGGAGAGCGTCATCCTGCAAATCGTGCCGATCGACGGGGATACGTTTGCGACGCTCGGCATGCGCGTGCTCGCCGGACGCAACGTCACTCACGAGCGGGAAGCGGACGTTGGCGCGCCGATGAACAATCTCGATCCCGAGCGCGGGCGTCTCATTCGCGAGCGCGGGCTCAACGTCGTGGTCGATGAAAGCGCCGCCCGGCTGCTCGGCTTTTCCGATCCCCATTCCGCGGTCGGCGCCCAGATCGGCCGCGAGGATTCGGAGAGCGGCGAGGGTTCGGCGCCCTACGCCATTGTCGGCGTCGTCAACGACGCCCGTTTCGAATCGGCGCGTTTCGAAAGCTTTCCCAAACTCTATTACGTCGCACCCAGCAGCCATCTCGCCCTTGCCGTCCGCTTCGATCCGAGCCGAGCCGCGGCGGTGATGTCCGCGGCGCGGTCGCTGTGGAAATCGGCCGTGAACACCGATCCGTTCGACGGCTTCTTCGCCGACGCGCAGATCGCCGAAATGTATGACGGCGACGAGCGGCGGGCGCGGATGTTCGCGATCTTCGCCGCCTTCGCGGTGCTGATTTCCTGTCTCGGCCTGTTCGGCCTCGCCGCCTTCACCGCAGAACGCAGGACCAAGGAGATCGGCATCCGCAAGGTGCTCGGCGCTCGTGTGCCCGACATCGTCCGTCTCCTCGTCTGGCAGTTTACCCGGCCTGTCCTGCTCGCCAACTTGATCGCGTGGCCGATCGCCTGGTGGGCGATGCGCGACTGGCTGAACGAGTTCGAAAGCCGGATCGATCTCGGACCGGCGCCCTTCGTGATCGCCAGCCTGATCGCGCTGGCCGTCGCCATCGCCACCATCGCCGGCCACGCGCTCAAGGTCGCCCGCGCCAATCCGATCCACGCGCTGCGCTACGAATGAGCTGAAGGAGGACAGATGATGCGCGCTTCGACCTTCTTGCTTCCCGTCATCGCCTCGCTGCTGGCGCCGGCGCAGAGCCAGCCGGGACCCGCGGCATCGACGGCCGAGTTCAAATCGATCGAATTGCGCGGCGGCGGGATCGTCACCGTTCGCCACGGGGCGACTCATCGGGTGAGGGTGGCCGGCGAGAGTTCGGGCCGGCCGATCCGGTCCGAGGGAGAAACGCTGGTGATCGATAGATGCGCCCGCCCCTGCCCGCGCGGCCACCGGACCGAAGTGGAGATCGTCACCCCCCAGATCGCCCGGCTGGCGGTCCGCGACGGGGGCTTGATCCAGCTCGTCGGCGCGTTTCCGTCCCAGGCCGCGGTCGCCGCCTCGGTGAGCAGCGGCGGCACCATCGACATGAGGCCGCTCGAGGCGGCCCGGGTGTCGGCGGCGGTGAACGACGGCGGCCGCATATTCGCCCGTCCCCGCCGCGAGCTGGCGGCGACCGTGTCGGACGGGGGGAACATCACCTATTGGGGAGAGGCTGCCGTCACCTCGTCGGTGCGGCGCGGAGGAGTGGTGGCCCAGGGCGCCGCCCCCGACCTGCGCGCGCCGCTCGCCCGGCTCGATCCGCCGCTCCCGGCGCTAAAGGCATTGCGGCCGGTTGCGGGCCCTCACAGACAGCGCCACGGGGAGGAGTAAGACGATGTGGAGGAATTATCTGACCGTCGCCATCCGGGCCCTGATCAAGAACCGGACCTACGCCTTCATCAACATCTTCGGCCTGACGATCGGCCTTGCCGCCTGCCTGAGCGTCCTTCTCTACATCCGATACGAGCTCAGCTACGACCGCTGGCTCGCCGACTCCGAGCGCACCTTCCAGCTCCAGCAATGGGTCGTCAGCACCGACGACCCGACGCTCGAGGTGCCGTTCGGAACGCAGATGACCTCCTACATTTCGGGCCAGCGCCTGCGCCAGTTCCCGCAGGTCGAGCAAGCCGTCTACGTCAACAAAATGCAGCCGGTCATCCTGCAGGACGGCCAGGGTACGGTCAGCGAGAATTTCGTCTTCGTCGACGGGCCGCTGTTCGACGTGCTTCGGGTTCCGTTCGTGCGCGGCGACCGGCGCACCGCCCTCGACGCGCCCGGCACGATGGTGCTGACCGAAGCCGAGGCTCTGCGCCGCTTCGGCACGCTCGACGTGGTCGGGCGCACTTTGACCCTCGCCTTCTCGACCGGTCCGGCCGACTATCGGATCACCGGCGTCGTGCAGGATCCGCCGCGCAACAGCCATCTCGCTCTGTCGGTCGTCGCCCGCCTCGACTTCGAAGCTTTGTTCGGCGAGACCAGCCCGTTCCTCACCCAATGGATGCCCAAGAACGGATGGGTCTATGCGCGGCTCCGGCCGGGCGCGGACGTGGCCGAGATCGCCCGGCAGATGCCGGCCTGGGAACGCCGCAACATCCCCGACCAGATCGTCGGCGGCGAACGCGACAATCCCGGCGGCGATACCGACTGGCGGCTGGTCAACGTGCGCGACCTCCATCTCGGCGAATCGCAGAACGGCATGCGGCCGACCAACGACCGGGGCACGATCGTGGCGCTGGGCATCGTCGGCGTGTTGATCCTCGCCCTCGCGGTCGTCAATTTCGTCAACCTCGCCACCGCCCGCGCCAGCCAGCGCGCCCGCGAAGTGGCGCTGAGGAAGGTGCTCGGCGCGTCGCGCCGGCAGCTCATCGTCCAGTTCCTCGGCGAATCCATGCTCCTGACCGGCTTCGCGACCTTGCTCGCTTTGGCGCTGGTCGAATTGCTGGTTCCAACCATCAACGCCTTTCTCGATATCGAGCTCGCCGTCCGATATCTCGGCGAGGGCGGGCTGCTCCTGCCGGTCCTCGCTCTGGTCCTCGTCGTCGGGGGCGCCGGCGGTCTCTATCCGGCCTTCTTCCTGTCCCGCTTCCGGCCGGCGTCGGTGCTCAAGGCCAACCAGTCGTCGTCCGAAACGCCGGGGACCGGACGGCTCCGCAGCGCCCTCGTCGTCGGCCAGTTCGCGGTGTCGATCGCGCTCATCATCTGCACGTCGATCATCTACGCGCAGACCGTGTACGCCCGCACCATCGATCCTGGCTACCGGCGCGACGATATCCTCCAGATCGGCAACGCCTACCGCGCCGCCTTGCAGCCGGTGATGGGCACTTTGCTGCGCGAGATCGGCCAGGTCGAAGGCGTCGCCTCGGTCGGCCGCTCGACGATCGGAGTCGCCACCTGGGGCATGGAGAACATGACGGTGACCGCGCCCGGCGCCGCCGAGTCGGTGGAGTTCGAGCTCTACCGGGTCGACCCCGGCTTCTTCCGGACCATGGGCGTCTCGACCATCGCCGGGCGCACCTTCTCCGAGCGCCAGGCGATGGACGACAGCACTCTGCCCCTCGACGCCGACGATGCCGACGTCGCGGCGTTGGCCCGCCGCGGCTACAACGTCGTCCTCAACGAGCTCGCCGCCCGGCAATTGGGCTACAAGCGGCCCGAGCAGGCGATCGGCCGGACCCTGCTCGCCGACGACGGCGACGTCGAGACGGTGGGACGGACTCCGGTGACCGTGATCGGAATCGTTGGCAACAGCCGCTTCCGCTCGATCCGCGATCCGGTCGCGCCGATGATGTTCCTCTACGAGCGCTATCAGCCGGGCTGGCTGCTGGTCCGCTATTCCGGCAATCCGGCCGAGGTTCGCGAGGGGGTCGAGCGGGTGTGGAAGCGGATCGCGCCCGAAGTTCCGTTCGAAGCCCAGTTCAGCGACGACATCGTCGCCGAGCTGTACGACGCCGAGGAATCGCGCGGGATCGTCTTCGCCATCTTCGCGCTGCTGGCGATCATGGTCGCCTGCCTCGGCCTGTTCGGCCTCGCCGCCTTCACCGCCGAGCGAAGGACCAAGGAGATCGGCATCCGCAAGGTGTTCGGTGCCCGCGCCCGCGACATCGTCAAGCTCCTTGCCTGGCAATTCTCCAAGCCGGTGATCGTCGCCAATTTGATCGCCTGGCCCGTCGCCTGGTGGGTGATGCGCGACTGGCTGAACGGCTTCGACACCCGCATCGACCTCAACCCCGGTCCGTTCGTGCTGGCCGGAGCGCTCGCGCTCGCCATCGCGCTCGGAACGATAGCCGGCCACGCGTTCAAGGTCGCCCGCGCCAACCCGATCCACGCGCTGAGGTACGAATAAGCACAAGGGAAAGCAGCCATGTGGCGGAACCATCTGACGGCAGGCTTGAGAGCGATGCAGCGCGATCCGCTGTTCACGGCGATCAACCTGGTCGGCCTTGCGGTGGGTCTTGCCGGCTGCCTGATGATCATCCTCTTCATCCGCTACGAGCTCAGCTTCGACGATTGGCTGCCCGATGCCGAGCGAATCTACCAGGTGCAGCGCATTTCGACGGCGGGCGCGGAGGCTGGTCATCGGTACGCGATGAGCTCGTTCGTCGCCGCCACGGCCATGTCGTCCCAGTTCCCCGAGATCGATAAGGCAACGGCGCTGGTCTCCGGCAACGGCACGTTTCGCAGGAACGGCGAGGCGATCCAGATCGACGACGTTTACGCGGCCGACGCCAACTTCCTGGATGTGCTCCGGCTGCCGCTGGCCGCCGGCGATCGGGCGAGCGCGCTCAACGCGGTGGACAATGTCGTGCTCACCGAATCCACCGCCCGTCGGCTGTTCGGCCGGACGGACGTGCTCGGTGGAACGGTGAACCGCGTCACGAGCGAGGGAGACAAGCCGATGCGCGTCACCGCCGTGCTGCGCGACCTTCCCGCCAACTCGCACCTTCGTATCGCGGCGGTCTATCGTCCGAATGTCGTGTCCGGCGCATCGGGCTACGAGATCTACGAGCGATGGACTTGGGTGTCGGCATGGGTTTATGCCCGCCTGCGTCCGGGGACGGATGTGGCCGCGATCAACAGCCGCATGCCGGCCGCGCTGCAGCGCATCGTTCCCACCGATCAGCGCGACCGCTCCGCCTCCGACGGTCTCGGCTTTACCCAGCAACTGATGAGCGTTCGCGACCTCAACACGGCCGCGATAGATTCCGCGACCATGCGCCTCGGTACGCCGATGAAGACGCTCGTCACGTTCGGGATCGTCGCCGCCTTCCTGCTGCTCGTCGCCTGCGTCAACTTCACGAACCTGGCCACCGCCCGCGCCAGCCGGCGGGCGCGCGAGGTGGGGCTGCGAAAGACGCTCGGGGCAACGCGTGGTCAGCTCATCGTCCAGTTCCTGATCGAGGCGTCCGTGGTCGTCGCCGCAGCAGGTCTGCTCGCGGTTGCGCTGGTCGAGCTCGCCCTGCCCTGGATGAACGCCCAGATCGAGGGCGACATTTCGGTCAGCTATTTGGGATCGGACGGCATCATCCTGCCGCTCGCCGCCTTGCTCACCACCGTCGTTATATTGGGCGCGGTCTATCCCGCTTTCTTCCTTTCCCGCTATCGGCCGGCGCTGGTGCTCAAAGCCAATCAGGGGGCCCCGGACACGCCGGCGGCGGGGCGCTTGAGGACGGGGCTTGTCGTGGTCCAATTCGCGGTGTCGATCGCGCTCATCATCTGCACCGCGATCATCTACGCGCAGACGCTGTACGCGCGCTCGGCCGATCCGGGCTACAAGGTGCCCGGGCTGCTGTTCGTCCTCAGTCCCGAGCTGATCGGGGACCGGGATCAGGTTGAGACGTTCATGCGCCGCGTCGGTGCCATTCCCGGAGTGACGTCGGTGGCGCGGGTCGGCATCACGCCTGATCCGGGCACCACCTCAGACTCGGCTTTCCGGGCGCGGGGGGCCCCTGAAAGCGTCAGCCTCCAGATCATTGATATCGACGGCAACGCGTTCCGCACGCTCGGTATGCGGCTGCTCGCGGGCCGCACCGTGACCGATCAGCGCGAGATGGACGTCGGCGCCCCGAGGTTCGACATCGATCCGAAACGCGAACGGATGGTCGAGCAGCGTGGCCTTAACGTGGTGGTCGACGAGAGCGCCGCCCGGCTCCTCGGCTTTCCCGATCCGCAGGCCGCCGTCGGACGGCAAATTGTCAGCGAGCGATCCGACGGACGCGTCGTCGTCCCGTACACGATCGTTGGCGTGGTGAATGATTCGCGCTTCGAATCGGCGCGTTTCGAGGCTCCGCCCAAAATATATTATGTCTCGCCCCACCACCACCTAAGCCTCGCCGTACGGTTTGAGGGCACCAGCGGCGCCGCAATTATGTCGGCCATCGAGTCGCTGTGGAAGTCGAGCGTCAACACCGGTCAGTTCGACGGGTATTTCGCGGACGCGCGCATTGCCGGCATGTACGACAGGGATGAGCGGCGGGCGCGCATGTTCGCGATCTTCGCCGCCTTCGCCGTCCTGGTCAGCTGCCTCGGCCTGTTCGGCCTCGCCGCCTTCACCGCGCAGCACCGCACCAAGGAGATCGGCATCAG
This sequence comes from Allosphingosinicella sp., assembly GCA_035942355.1. Taxonomy (GTDB): domain Bacteria; phylum Pseudomonadota; class Alphaproteobacteria; order Sphingomonadales; family Sphingomonadaceae; genus Allosphingosinicella. Next base: position 28,662 of record DASZDE010000097.1, read on the forward strand.
GAAGGTGCTCGGGGCGCGCTCACGCGACATCGTCAAGCTGCTCGCCTGGCAGTTCACCCGTCCCGTGCTGATCGCGAACCTGATCGCCTGGCCGATCGCCTGGTGGGCGATGCGCGACTGGCTGAGCGAATTCCAAAGCCGGATCGAGATCGGCCCGACGCCGTTCGTCCTGGCCGGGCTGCTCGCGCTTGCCATCGCGATCGGCACCATCGCCGGCCACGCGATCAAGGTCGCGCGCGCCAATCCGATCCACGCGCTCCGCTACGAATGACGACAGAAGCAAAAGCAACAAGAGGGGAAAAAGGCCATGTGGCGCAATTATCTGACTGTCGGCATCCGCGCCCTCACCAAGAACCGCACCTACGCGTTCATCAACATCTTCGGATTGGCGCTCGGCCTCGCCGCCTGCCTGCTGCTGCTGCTCTACGTCCGCTACGAAACGTCCTATGACGACTGGCTGCCCGACGCCGACCGCGTGTTCCAGGTGCAGAGCATCCGCACCGACCCCGAGACGGGGGACGTCAGCCGCCTCCAGGCGGCCCATGGCGCCGTCACCGAAAGCCTGGCCAAGGATTTCCCCCAGATCGAGGCGATCGCGCGCGCCGATTCGTCGGAGCTCGTCTTCCTCAAGGACGGCGAGGCGACCTATGGCGACGTCTATTTCGCCGATCCGACCTTCTTCGACATCCTCCAGCTCCCGTTCGTCGCGGGCAACCGCGCCACCGCGCTCGATTCCGTCGACAGCCTCGTCCTCAGCCGTTCGGAGGCGCTGCGGCGCTTCGGCACGACCGACGCGGTCGGCCGCACGATCACCCGCGTCAGGCGCGGCGAACGCTCGGACATGCGCGTCACCGGGGTGTTCGAGGACATCCCGCGCAACAGCCATATCGAGCTGCAGATGGTCTCCCGCATCACGCCGGAAATGGCCGAGGAGTGCGGCTGGGGCTGCATCAACGGCTATGTCTATCTGAAGCTGCGCCCGGGAGCCTCGGCCGAGGAGATCACGCGCGGACTGCCGGCCTGGGAGAAGCGCAACATTCCCGTGAGCTCGATCGGCAACGTGCGGACCAGCGAGGGCGACGCGTTCGACTGGCGGCTGGTCAACCTTCGCGACGTGCACCTGAGCGAAGCGGAAGGAGAGCCGGAGCGGCCGGTCAACGACAGGCGCACGATCGTGACGTTCGGCGTCATCGCCGCCCTCATCCTCGTCATGGCGGCGGTCAACTTCATCAATCTCGCCACCGCCCGCGCGAGCCAGCGGGCGCGCGAGGTCGCGCTGCGCAAGGTGCTCGGCGCGCGGCGCAAGCAGCTGGTCACGCAGTTCCTCGGCGAATCGCTGCTGCTGACGCTCGTCGCCATGGTGATCGCGCTCGCGCTGGTGGAGCTGCTGCTGCCCATGTTCGGGCGCTTCCTCAACGCGGATTTCGAGCTTGCCTATCTCGGCAGCGAGGGCATGCTGCTGCCGATCCTCGCCATGCTGCTCCTGGTCGGCCTCGCGGGCGGCCTCTATCCCGCCTTCTACCTGTCGCGCTACCAGCCGGCCGCGGTGCTGAAGGCGAACCAGTCCTCCACCGAGCCGCAGGGCGCCGGGCGCTTGCGCAACGTGCTCGTCGTCGGGCAGTTCGCGGTGTCGATCGGGCTGATCATCTGCACCGCCGTCGTCTACATGCAAACCGAATTCGCGCGCTCCGCCGACCCAGGCTACAGGCGCGGCGGGCTGATCCTCGCCAGCAACATGAATCGTGCGGCGATGGTGCCGGTCGCCGAGACGCTGATCCGCGAGATCGCCAAGCTGGACGGCGTCGAGGGCGCCGCCGGCACGAGCATCGTCCCGGCGACCGACAACGTCACCAATTCGCGGGTGCAGGTTCCCGGGCGCTCCGAGCCGGTCACCATCGGCAATTACAGCGTCACGCCGAGCTTCTTCGAAACCATGGGCCTGCGCCTGCTGGCGGGGCGGACGCTCTCGCGCCGCTACGCCAAGGATTATGCATGGACGCCCTACGAGCCCGAGGAGGCTGTGGCGCCGGCGGAGCGGGCGTTGGTCGGGCGCGGCATAAACATCGTCGTCAACCGCCTCGCCGCCGAGCAGATGGGCTTTGCCGAGCCCGCGGCCGCGATCGGCAAGACGGTGCGGCTGGACTTTTTCGCCGAGGAGATCGGGCTGCTCCCCGCCACCATCATCGGCGTCGTGGAGAATAGCCGCTTCCGTTCGATCCGCGAGCCGTTCGAGGCCCAGCTCTTCTACGATCGCGGCATCTATTCGAATCTGGTGGTCCGCTATGACAGCGCCAACCCCGAAGCGGTGCGCAACCGGATCGGCGACATCTGGCGGCGGCTGGCGCCCGAGGTGCCGTTCGACGGCGCGTTCGCCGACCAGCGCGTCGCCGAGCTCTACCGCACCGATCGCGCCCGCGGCCAGACCTTCGCCGGCTTCGCCCTGCTCGGCATCGTGATCGCCTGCCTGGGGCTGTTCGGGCTGGCCGCCTTCACCGCCGAGCGGCGGACCAAGGAGATCGGCATCCGCAAGGTGTTCGGGGCGCGCAGCCGCGACATCGTCAAGCTGCTCGCGTGGCAATTCTCCAAGCCGGTGGTGATCGCCAACCTGCTGGCCTGGCCGGTCGCCTGGTGGCTGATGCGCGACTGGCTCAACACGTTCGACACTCGCATCGCGCTCGGCCCAACCCCGTTCGTGCTGGCCGGCCTGCTCGCTTTGGTGATCGCGATCGGCACCATCGCCGGCCATGCGGTGAAGGTTGCGCGAGCCAACCCGATCCACGCCCTCCGCTACGAGTAGAACGGCATGAGCGCCTTTGCCTGGCCCGCCGCGGCCGTGATCATCGCCGGCATGATCGCCCTTGCCGGCCTCAGCGCCTGGCGCGGCTGGCTCGCGCTCCGCCGGGAGGAGCTCGCCGCCGGCCGCGGCCGGGCCGATCCGTCGCCCGGGGCCCGCATCGAGCTCGCGGACATGAAGGAGCGGCTCCGCAAGCTCGAGGCGATCGCCCGGGGCGTCGATCTCTGAGCGCACGGAACGGGGGCTGCCTGGGAGGTCGGGGGCGCAGTACCGGCGCTGTCGCCCCCCCTCCCGATCGGCGCCGGATCGAGGCCGAGGCTTCCCTGTCTCCGCGGCCGTGCTAATCATCCTCGGGCCGATGATCGCCCGCCCGGAGATATTTTCGTGAAGCATGACCAGCCCAAGCTCGGCAGCCGGCTGCTGATCGGCGCCATTGCCGGCGTGGTCGGCACGATGGCGATGACCTCGGCGATGCGCCGCCTGCACGGCAAGCTGCCGCCCAAGGAGCGCTATCCGCTCACGCCGCGCGAGATCGTCGATTCGGCCAGCCGCCAGCTCGGCGCGGAGCTTGGCGGCGAGCCGGCCAAGGACGTCACCACCGCCGCCCATTTCGCCTACGGGGCGGCGACCGGCGCGATGCTTGGCGCGGCCAATGTGATGATCGGCCCGGTCGCCGGCGGCCTCGCCGGCGTCACGATCTGGCTCGGCAGCTATATGGGCTGGGTCCCGGGCGCGGGCCTCCTCACGCCGGCCACGCGCCACCCGCCGCGGCGCAACCTGCTGATGATCGGCGCGCACATCGTGTGGGGCGTCGCCACCGCCCGCGCGATGCGGGAGCTGGTCGAGGCCCGGGACACCATCGTCGCCGACGGCCCGGACAAGGATGCGCCGCCGCGGCCCGGTAGCTGAGGAGGGTCGCTCCCCCCGTCATTCGCGCAAGCGGGAATCCCATTCAGTGAATGCGGGTTGAAACAAAGAAGAAGAAGCGGGATCCCCGCTTGCGCGGGGATGACGACGCGGGAACTCGGACCCGGCGCGCCCGGATCATGGTCAGTCGACGTGCGGATTGATGGCGGGCGGATCGCTGGCGGGGAAGCTCTCGTCGGAAGCCTCGTCGATCCTGCTCCAGCTTTTCGGCGGATCCCGCATCGCCGAAGGCCCGGCCGGGCGGACATTGCCGCTATGGCCGACCGGCCCCGGCACGCCGCCGCGGCTCAGCGCCGGCGCCGGCAGCTCGTCGTCGGAGTCGCGGCTGCCGAGCCGGCGCACAACCACATAGCCTACCGCCGCGCAGGCCGCGCCGATGCCGGTGAGCAAAGCGGTCTTCCTGTTCCATTCGGCCATGGCGTCAGGCCGTTTCCATGGTCGCCGTCTGCGCGGGCGGCAGCCCCTCGGATTCGGCGAGCCGCATCAGCTCGGCCTTGCGGGCGGCCATCTGCTCGCCCAGCGCCTCGAGATCGACGTCGGCCTTGCGCGCCTGGCTGAAGATGTTGCCCTGCTGCTTCTCCTCCTCCTTCACATGATGCTCGATCTGCTCCTGGAGGACCTTGACCTTGGCGTCGTAAAATTGGTCGTCCGGCTCGCCGGCTTCGATCTCGTTGATCAGCAGCTTGGCGCCGTCATGCTCGACCATCGCCTCGTCGAGATCGTCATCCTCGATCTTGCCGCGCAGCGCCGGATAGAAAATCTCCTCCTCGAGCATCGCGTGGACCTTGAGCTCGGTGCAGATGCGGCGGGCCAGCTTCTCCTTGCGGCCGTCGCCGGAGGCCTTCTCGAACTGCTCGAACAAATCCTCCACGGTGCGGTGATCCTCGCTGAGGAGCTTGATCGCGTCCTGCTTGCCTTCACTTGCCATAAGGTGCCTCCTGTTGTGCCTACGGAACATTCGGGGCAAGGGACCGGTTCCCGCCGCGGGGCCTGTTCGAGGAACGACTTTGAACGACACCGAAACGCTATCGCCGGTCATCCCGAACGAGACGGAGGAGGCGACCCGGCGGCTGCTCGAGAAAGCGTGCGAGCGCGATCTCAGCTTCGCCACCGCCGAAAGCTGCACGGGCGGCATGCTCGCCTCGCTGCTGACCGACGTGCAGGGCGTCGCCCATGCTTTCGACCGGGGCTTCGTCACCTATACCAACGAAGCCAAGAACGAGATGCTGGGGGTGCCGCTCGAGCTGATCGAGCGCCATGGCGCGGTATCGAAGGAGGTGGCGCTCGCCATGGCCGAGGGGGCGCTCGCCCGCTCGCGCGCCCAAATCGCGCTCTCGGTCACCGGCTTCGCCGACAAGGGCGACGAGCCCGGCCTCGTCCATTTCGGCTGCGCCCGCGCCGGGCGCAGGACAACCCACCGCGAGGAGCATTTCGGCGCCGGCGGCCGCGGCACGACCCGGGTGAAGTGCATGACGGTCGCGGTCGAGATGATGACGGAGATGCTCTAGATGGCGAAGAAGGCGCCGCCGTTCGGGGCGATCCACCGCCACGGCTTCGTCCGCGCCGGCATTGCCACCCCGGTCGCTTCGGCGGGGGACGTCGCGCTCAACGTGCGCGAGACGATCGAGCTCGCCCGCCAGGCCGACGCGCGCGGCTGCGACCTCGTCGTCTTTCCCGAGCTCAACATCTCCTCCTACGCGGTCGACGACCTCCACCTTCAGGAGGCCTTTCTCGACGCGGTCGAGCAGGGCATTGCCGACATTTGCGCGGCGACGAAAGGCTTTGGGCCGGTGCTGGCGGTGGGCGCGCCGCTGCGCCGCAACGGCCGGCTTTATAATTGCGCCCTGGCGATCGCCCGCGGCCGCATCCTCGGGGTGGTGCCGAAGAGCTTCCTGCCCAATTACCGCGAATATTACGAGAAGCGCTGGTTCGTGTCCGGCATCGGCCTCAACGGCATCGACATCGCCGTGGCGGGGCAGATCGTGCCGTTCGGCACCGATCTCATATTCGCCGCCGAGGACCTCGACGACTTCATCTTCCATGTCGAGATCTGCGAGGATTATTGGGCGCCGCAGCCGCCCTCGACGGTGGGTGCGCTGGCAGGCGCGCTGATCCTGTGCAACCTGTCGGCGTCCAACATCACGATCGGCAAGGCCGACGAGCGCAAATTGCTGTGCGCGTCGCAATCGAGCCGCTGCTGCGCCGCCTATCTGTATGCCGCCTCGGGTCCGGGCGAGAGCACCACCGACCTCGCCTGGGACGGCCAGGGCTCGATCTACGAGCTGGGCGAGCTGATCGCCGAATCGCGCCGGTTCGAGCGCGAGCGCGAGCTGCTCGTCGCCGACCTCGACGTCCAGCGCCTCCGGCTCGAGCGGATGCGAATGCCGACCTTCAACGACAATGCCGTGGCCGCCGGCCATCCCGAAAAGACCGCCCGCCGCATCCATTTCGAGCATCGGCCGAGCTTCGCCGATATCGGGTTCGAGCGCCGCTACCGCCGCTTCCCCTATGTCCCGAACCGGCCCGAGCAGCTCGACCAGGATTGCTACGAAGCGTTCAACATCCAGGTCCAGGGCCTCGCCACGCGCTTCACCGCCACCTCCGGCTCGAAGCTGGTGATCGGCGTCTCCGGCGGCCTCGATTCGACCCATGCGCTGATCGTGGCGGCCAAAGCGTGCGATTTCCTGGGCCTGCCGCGCTCGACCATCCTCGGCTTCACCATGCCCGGCTTCGCCACCGGCGAGGCGACCAAGGCCAATGCGTGGGCGCTGATGGACGCGCTCGGCATCGTCGGCGAGGAGATCGACATCAGGCCGGCGGCCCGCCAAATGCTGGCGGACATGGGCCATCCGTTCGCCCGGGGGGAGCCGGCCTACGACGTCACCTTCGAGAATGTGCAGGCGGGGCTGCGCACCGACTATCTATTCCGGCTCGCCAACCAGCGCGGCGGCTTCGTGATCGGCACCGGCGACCTTTCCGAGCTCGCGCTCGGCTGGAGCACCTACGGCGTCGGCGACCAGATGAGCCATTACGGCGTCAATGCCGGCGTGCCCAAGACGCTGATCCAGTATCTGATCCGCTGGGCGGTGAGCTCGAACCAGTTCGACGCCGCCACCGACCGCGTGCTTACCGCCATTCTGGACACGAAAATCTCGCCCGAGCTGGTTCCCGCCGACGAGCACGGGCAGATGCAAAGCACCGAGGACAAGATCGGGCCTTACGAGCTGCACGATTTCTTCCTGTTCCACCTGCTCCGGTCGGGCCAGCCGCCGTCCAAGATCGCCTTTCTCGCCTGGCAGGCGTGGCGGGACCGCGATCAGGGCCTGTGGCCGATCGGCTATCCGGACGCGCTCAAGCGCGATTACGACCTCGCCACGATCAGGAAGTGGCTGGAGGTGTTCCTGTGGCGCTTCTTCCAGATCAGCCAGTTCAAGCGCTCGGCGCTGCCGAACGGGCCCAAAGTCTCCGCCGGCGGCAGCCTCAGCCCGCGCGGCGACTGGCGGGCGCCGTCGGATGGAATCGCCGCGCCGTGGCTCGACGAGCTCAAGGCGGCGCTGGACAGTTGAGCGCCGATGCTGCAGGTGCGATGGTGCACTGCAAAAATTCCGGCCCGCGGAATCCCACGTTTGGGCGCAACCTTGCTCCAACATTAACGTGGATCAGGGACATCGGCCCGGCCAGGGCGGAACTCGTTACGCCTCTTTGACGTTAATTCGAAGTCCTTCAATCATCTGGGGTTTACATTGGTTAGCTTTTCCGCCGCCTCGTCGCCGAGGCCAGACAAGTTTGCGGCCGTTCCGGCGTCATCCGGTCACACGCTGATCTGCTTCTCGCACCTGCGGTGGAATTTCGTTTTTCAACGGCCCCAGCATCTGATGAGCCGGTTCGCCAGGGAAAGGCGGGTCGTCTATTGGGAGGAACCCGAAGCCGCGCTGCCCGATTGCGAGCCCGCGCTCGGCGTCCGCACCTGCGCCGAAACCGGGGTCGTCGTGATTACCCCCTCGCTGCCCGAGACGCTCGACGAGGAGGGGAAGCAGGCGGCGCTGAAGGATCTGCTCGACGAGTATCTGGCCGCCGAGAGCCAGCCGCTGATCCGCTGGTATTACACGCCGATGATGCTGCCCTTCTCGCGGCACGTCGAGGCGGCCGCGACCGTCTATGACTGCATGGACGAGCTCGCCAATTTCCGCTTCGCGCCGAGCGAGCTGCTTAGCCTGGAGCGCGAGCTGCTCGCCGCCAGCGACGTCGTCTTCACCGGCGGCTACAGCCTGTACGAAGCCAAGAAGGGGCGGCATCCCAACGTCCACCCGTTTCCGTCGAGCGTCGACCGCGCCCATTTCGCCCAGGCGCGCGCGACCGATGCCGCGCCCGACGACCAGGCATGGCTGCCGAGGCCGCGCTTCGGCTTCTACGGGGTGATCGACGAGCGGATGGACCTCGAGCTGGTGGCGGCGCTCGCCGACGCCCATCCCGAATGGTCGCTGGTGATGGTCGGTCCGGTCGTCAAGATCGACCCCGCCGACCTGCCGCACCGGCCCAACATCCACTATCTCGGCGGCAAGAAATATGAGGAGCTGCCGCATTATCTCGGCGGCTGGGACGTCGCCCTGATGCCGTTCGCGATCAACGAATCGACCCGGTTCATCTCGCCGACCAAGACGCCGGAATATCTCGCCGGCGGGCGGCCGGTGGTGTCGACGCCGATCGCCGACGTGATCCGCCATTACGGCCATCTCGACGGCGTGTTCATCGCCGACGGCGCCGCGGCTTTCGTCCAGGCCTGCGAGAAGGCGCTGGCGCTGGCGGCGGGCGAGGACTGGCTGGGCGCGGTCGACGCCAAGCTCGCCAACCTCAGCTGGGACACGACCTATGCGCGCATGGCCGGCCTGCTGCGCGAGGCGATCGCGGTACCGCGCGCCGGACCCCGCCTGGTGACCAATGCCGGCAGGAAGAAATATGATTATCTGGTGGTCGGCGCGGGCTTTGCAGGCTCGGTGCTGGCGGAGCGGCTGGCCAGCCAGCACGGCGCCCATGTGCTGGTGATCGACAAGCGGCCGCACGTCGCCGGCAACGCCTACGACCATCTCGACCAGGCCGGCGTGCTGATCCATCAATATGGGCCGCACATCTTCCACACCAATTCCGACGAGATCGTCGACTATCTGTCGCAATTCACCCGCTGGCGCCCGTACGAGCACCGCGTGCTCGCCCACGTCCGCGGCCAGCTGGTGCCGATCCCGATCAACCGCACCACGCTCAACAAGTTGTTCGATCTGGACCTCGGCAGCGACGCGGAGGCCGCCGCCTACCTCGCCTCGCGGGCGGAGCCGGTGGACGAGATAAGGACTTCGGAGGACGTCGTCATCTCCGCCGTCGGCCGCGAGCTCTACCAATTGTTCTTCCAGGGCTATACGCGCAAGCAATGGGGGCTCGACCCGAGCCAGCTCGACAAGTCGGTGACCTCGCGCGTGCCCACCCGCACCAACACCGACGACCGCTATTTCTCCGACAAGCACAATATCATGCCGGCCGACGGCTATACGGCGATGTTCAACGCGATGCTCGACCATCCGAATATCGACGTGCTGCTGTCGACCGACTATCGCGACGTGATGGAAGAGATCGACGCCGGCCATGTCGTCTACACCGGTCCGATCGACGAATATTTCGAATGGAGATACGGCAAGCTCCCCTATCGCAGCCTGCGCTTCCGGCACGAAGTCAGGGACGTGGAATGGCTGCAGCCGGTCGCGGTGGTGAACTATCCGGACCCGCAGGTGCCCTACACGCGCATCACCGAATATAAGCACCTGACCGGCCAGACCCATGCCAAGACCAGCATCACCTACGAATATCCGAGCGCCGAGGGCGATCCTTATTATCCGATCCCGCGGCCCGAGAATCAGGAGCTGTTCAAGAAGTACGAAGCGCTCGCCGACGCGACCGAGGGGGTCACCTTCGTCGGCCGGCTGGCGACCTACCGCTATTACAATATGGACCAGGTGGTCGGCCAGGCGCTCGCCGCGTTCCGCAAGCTCGACGCCCGGCGCAAAGCCGCCGGCAAGGCAATTGCCCGCGCCGCCGTCTGGACGGAGGCCGCGGAGTAAGCGCTCGCTTCAGGGATCAGACCCTTCGAAACGGTCACGTCTCCTGGCGTGGCCGTTTTGATTCCCGATTGTCCGTCTCCGTCATTGCGAGGGGCGGAGCGACGAAGCGACCCAGCGAAGCAACGTCAGCAGCCGGATTGCTTCGCTGCGCTCGCAATGACGAGAGGAATGGCTATTCGGCGGCGATGTCGAGCGGCGGGCGCTGCCCGGCCAGCTCGCCCAATTCCCCGAGGAAGGCGTCGATGGCATGATCGACCGGGCGCAGCATGAAGCCGCGTTCGCTGGCCAGCGCGGTATTGGCCGGCGCGTCCTCGACCGGCCGGACCAGCGCCGGATCGTAGCCGGCGCCTTCCGCCACCTGCGCCGCGAATTGGTGCCAGCTCAATTTGCCCTGATTGGCCAGGTGCCAGATGCCGGTCTCGCCGTCGATCAGCAGGTCGAGCGTCGCGTGGCAAAGGTCGGGAACGTAGGTCGGGGACACTGCGCTGTTCCGGCCGGCGCTGACCGGCTCGCCGCGCGCGAGCGCGCTGAGGATGTTCCATGCGAAATTATACCTGTCCCAAGGGCCGAAGAAGGCGCTGGTGCGGATCACGAGCGCCTGCTCGGCGATGCCGAGCACCTGCCGCTCGGCGCGGGCCTTGCTGAGCCCGTAGACGTTGGCCGGCGTCACCGGATCGGTCTCGACATAAGGCCGGCCAAGTTGCCCGTCGAAAACCAGGTCGGATGAGAAGGTGACCAGCGGAATGCCGGCGCCGGCGCAGGCGCGGGCGAGCTTCTCCGCGCCCGCCGCATTGGCCGCGAGGCAGGCGTCGCGCTCGCGTTCGGCATCCGCGACGCGGACGAAGCCGGCGGCGTTGACGACGGCCCAGGGCCGGTAACGTTCGAGCGCCGCCGCGATCGAGGCCTGGTCGCAAATGTCGAGCTCGGCCCGGCTAGTGAGGCAAAAAGGAAGCCCGCGATGCTCGCAGATGCGGGCGAAGGCGCCGCCGAGCGTCCCGGTCGCGCCGGTGATCAGCAGCTTGCGGCCGCCGCCCTCGCCATCCTTGCACTTGCCGTTCCACGGGTAGAGCCGCATCGGCCGCCGCCACCAGCCCGGCGCGTCCAGCACCGGATGGTCGAACTCCTCGCCCCGGCCATAAGCCGCCGCCGCCCTGGCGATGACGGTCGGCCGCGGCTCGGGCCCGCGCACGTCGAACGCGCCGACATCGTAGACGCCGTCATTGCGCGTCAGCAGCGAGCGCCAGTCGACATTGCCGAACAGCGACCAGAGCGTCACCGCCCTGACGTCGACGCCGTCCCGGCGAAGGGCGCCGCACGTGTCCCAGACTTCGGCGAACCAGCGCAATTGCTCGTCGCGGCTGCAGCCGTGATGGACTTCCGTGACCGCGATCGGGATTCCGTAGCGCTCCCACGCCTCGCGCAGCCTGGCGCCGATGCCGGTATCGTCGTCCAGCCGTTTCACCCTCACCGCCTCGGCGTCGACATAGCGGTCGCGCCCGTTCCCGCCGACGTCCTGCTCCGGATAGAGGCCGAGCCGATGGTCGAGGAAGCGCTCGCTGGTGAGATAGTGGTTGATGCCGAGCAGGTCCGGCTTCGCCTCGCCCCCCTCCAGCTCGGCAAGCTGGCCGAGGCCGACGCCAGCCCCGAGCAGGATCTTCCACCACGGATGCTTCGGGTTGACCCGGCCGCAGAGCAGGTCGAAGCTCAGCCAGCGCCGCTCATTCTCGTGCCGCGCCTGATAGTGGAGCGGCGCGGTCGAGAAGGTCTTGCCGAGATCCTCGGTCTGGACGAGCTTCGCGCCGGGGTTGACGGCGCGGATCGCCCTCATCGCCGCCATCGTGCCGAGGCATTGGTTGACCAGGGCGCCCAGGAACGACGGGTAATCGCTTCGATGCGGGTACCAGTGGCCGTAAAGGGCCGAGAAGCGCGCCGTGGTCAGCGGCTCGTTGACCGGGGTCCAGCGCTCGATCCACGGATAGCGCTCCGCCACCCGGGCCGCATAGTCGCCGAGCTTGTTCGGGAAATCGGGATCGAGCAGGCTGGTATAGGCCGGCCCGGAACCGTGGTGGAGCAGCCCGCCGATCACGCCGATGCCGCGCTCGCGCAGCCTGTGCAGGCGCTCGTCGGTCCAGGCGAAGTCGCACTCGCCGGGCTGATCGGGCGCGACCGCCTCCCACAGGATCGGGTAGCGGACCGTCTTGACGCCGAGTGAGGCGATGCGGTCGATATCGTCGCGGCGGATGAGGTGGCCGGTTTCGGCGGCCTGGTCGCGAAAGCCATCGCCCACGCGGGCGATCGTACATTCGACTCCTCCCCACAGCTCCACCGAAGTGCGGGCCATCGTGGGCGGATTTGGCATAGGCTTGGTTCGGAATTTCCTAACGGTCGGGTAACGAACGGCAGAAACTCTGGGGGGTTCCGGCCAAGGGCGCCCGCAGTAAAGCAGGTTAATGAGAAAATCGGGCCAGGGGAGGCGCTTACGGTGCCGTCGGCGGCGCGCCGGGGGCCGGCACGAGCAGGTCGACCACCAGCCGCCAGCCGTCGCGCCGTTTCTGCCAGATGCGGGTATAATGGCCCCAGCGCGGCTCGCCCGCCTCGGTCCAGCGCGTCTCGCCATAGGTGAACGCCATGTCGCCGGCCGACGAGGCGGTGCCGCCCAGCGTCCGCAGGGTCGCCGCAGCGGGCCGTCGGCCGAGTTCGGCGAGCTGCCCGGCGCGGCCCGGGAAGCTTGCCTCCGGCGAGCCGCCGACGAGCGCGTCGTCGGGCAGATATTTGAGGTGCGCCGCCTTCGCGTCGCGCGCGGCGAGCGCAGCGAGATCGGCCTCGAGCGGCGCGATCTCGGCAAGCGCCCGCCCGGCCGACCCGGCGGCCGCGCCGGCCGGCTGCAAATAGGTCACCCGGTCGTTCGGGCCACCTTTCATCTTCGCCTTGAGCGGCGGGCCGCCGTCATAAATCCACTTCCAGCCGCCGTCCGGCTGCCTGCGCCAAACGGTGAAATAGCGCACCGGCACGGAGGCGGCGCCGGTCGTGAAGCCGAGGTCGCCGGAAGCCGCGATCCCGGCATATTGCGGCCACCATTGCAGCGGCGGTCCCGGCGGGTCGCTGTCGGGCAGCGCCTCGAGCCGCGGCCGCGGGTTTGCCGGCCGCGGCTCGAACATGATCGCATCGGGCGCCGCATAAGCGAGGAAGCCGCGCTTGAAGCCATGATCGCCGACGTGGCGGGCGAACGCGCGCTCGGCCTCGACCACGGCCGCCGCGCCACCGGCATGCTCGCCCGCCGGCGGTTTGGCCGCGGCGAGCGCAAGCAGAAGGATATTGGAGATCAATCGCATCGGCTAAGGCCCCTGTTCGAAGCCGCCCCCTGAGCAGTGTTCAGAATGCGGGATTCGTTCCCCGGCGAAAGCCGGGGTCCAACCCCTCCGGCGGTAACGCTGGGCCCCGGCTTTCGCCGGGGAACAGATGCTCCGAAGGGGCTCGATCAAACCTTAGGCGAGCCGCGGGCGAGGCGCGCCGGCGTTTCGGCAGACGGCCGGACCGTTCGACGAACGGCCCAATGCTTCCCAATCAACGGCTTGCGCGGCTCCGCCAGTTGTTGCAGGCGTCTCGCCACCCTGGTCACCGCCACACGCGCCGTCCTGGCGCCACGGGAGCTGTTCATGATCCACCGCATCGCCGCGCTTTCGCTTCTGCTGCTGTCCTCGACGGCGCTCGCCCAGGACAAGGATGCCAAGAAGAAGTGGAACGTCGCCGAGCCGCCGATGAAGACGCGGCCGGTGCCGATCGAGGTGTCGGAAGGCACCTGGATGAACCTCGACGTCAGCCCCGACGGCCGCACGGTCGCGTTCGACCTGCTTGGCGACATCTACACGCTGCCGATCTCGGGCGGCCGCGCCACCCGCATCGCGGCCGGCCTCCCTTACGAGGTGCAGCCGCGTTTCTCGCCGGACGGCCGCCAGATCGCCTTCACTTCCGACCGCGGCGGCGGCGACAATATCTGGCTGATGAACGTCGACGGCTCCAATCGCCGCCAGCTCACCAAGGAAAGCTTCACCCTGCTCAACAATGCTAGCTGGAGCCCGGACGGCCGCTATATTGCGGCGCGCAAGCATTTCACCACCGGCCGCTCGCTCGGCACGGGCGAGATCTGGCTCTACCATGTCGGCGGCGGCGACGGCGTCGCGCTGGTCGAGCGGCCCAACAAGCAGCATCAGAAAGAGCTCGGCGAGCCGGCCTTCACCCCCGCCGGCGACGCCATCTATTTCAGCTTCGATGCGACCCCCGGCCCGATCTTCGAATATGCGCAGAATTCCAACGCCGAGATCTTCCGGATCGACCGCTACGAGATCGCCACCGGCGAGCGGACCAACGTCACCGGCGGCCCCGGCGGCGCGGTCCGCCCGACGCCGTCGCCCGACGGCCGCTACCTCGCCTATGTCCATCGCGAGCGGGCCAAGTCGAAGCTCTACATCAAGGATCTGAAATCGGGCGAAGAGCGCAAGATCTACGACGCTCTCGACCAGGACGTGCAGGAGACCTGGGCCGTCAGCGGCGTCTATCCCAACATGGATTGGACGCCGGATTCGCGCTCGATCCTGTTCTGGGCCGGCGGCAAGATCCGGCGCGTCAACGCCGACGGCAGCGGCGCCGCCGAAATCCCGTTCCAAGTGAACGACACGCGCGACGTGATCGATCCGCCCCGTCCCGCGGTGGAGGTGTGGAGCGAGACCTTCACCACCCGGATGCCGCGTTTCGCCCAGCTCTCGCCGGACGGCCGCCGCATCGTGTTCGAGAGCCTCGGCCGGCTCTACCTCAAGGATGCCGGCGGCGGCGCGCCGCGCCCGCTCACCGCCGCCGACGGCGACTTCCAGCTGTTCCCGACCTGGTCGCGCGACGGCGGCCGGATCGCGTTCGTGTCGTGGAACGACCGGCGGCTGGGCGAAATCCGCGTCGTCGGCGCGGACGGCGGCGGCCTGCGCACCGTCACCCGCACCCCGGGCCATTACCGCCGGCCGCGCTTCTCCCCCGACGGCCGCACGATCGTGTTCGAAGCCGGATCCGGCGGCTATCTCACCTCCGACGCCTGGTCGACCAATCCGGGCGTGTTCCGCGTCCCCGCCGCCGGCGGCGAGGCGGTCAAGCTCACCAGCGAAGGCGGCAACCCGCATTTCGGATTGGCCGGCGACCGCATCTACATGGACCTCAGCGAGGACCAGAAGGTCAAGCTGGTCAGCGTCGACTGGAACGGCAAGGACCGCCGCGTCCACGCCCAGGGCGAGATGGTGATCGGCTACGAAGTCTCGCCGCGCGGCGACCAGGTCGCCTTCCGCGAGAATTACAACGTATACGTGATGCCGTTCTTCGCAGGCGCGAAGACGATCGAAGTCGGCCCCAAGGACGGCGCGCTGCCGGTGACTCGCGCCAGCGGCGTCGGCGGCCAATATATCCACTGGGCGGCCGGCGGCCGCGACCTCGCCTGGTCGCTCGGCCCCACGCTGTACCGGAGCGACGCGGCGAGCCTGATCCGCCCGGCCGGCGCGAACTACACGCCGCCCAAGGCCGGCGTGTCGCTGGCGATGCCGGTGCGCGCCGACGCTCCCAGCGGAATCGTCGCGCTGGTCGGAGCCAAGCTGGTCACCATGGCCGATGAAGCAGGCGGCATCGTCGAGGACGGCGTGATCGTGATCGAAGGCAACCGCATCCGGGCGATCGGCGCGCGCGGCCAGGTCGCGATCCCGGCCGGCGCGCAGCAGGTCGACGTGGCCGGCAAGACCATCATCCCCGGCCTGATCGACGCCCACGCCCACGGCGCGCAGGGCGAGGACGACCTCATCCCGCAGCAGAATTGGGAAGCGATGGCGCACCTCGCCTTCGGCGTCACCACCGTCCACGACCCGTCGAGCACGTCGAGCGAGATATTCGGGTCGGCCGAGATGCAGCGGGCCGGCATCATCCTCGCCCCGCGCACCTTCTCGACCGGCGAGATCGTCTACGGCGCTAAGGCCCCCGGCCGCTTCGCCGCGGTCGACAGCTACGAGGATGCGCTCGGCCATGTCCGCCGCCTCAAGGCCCAGGGCGCCCACAGCATCAAGAATTACAACCAGCCGCGCCGCGACCAGCGCCAGCAGGTCGTCGCCGCGGCCAAGGCCGAGAATATCGCCGTCGTCGCCGAGGGCGCGTCGCTGTTCAGCCAGGACATCACCCTGATCCAGGACGGAAACACGACCCTCGAGCACAACATCCCGCAGTCGATGCTGTATGAGGACGTGCTCGATCTCTACGGTGCGACGCGGGTCGGCTACACGCCGACGCTCGGCGTCACATATGGCGGCCCCGGCGGCGAGCCCTATTGGATCCAGGAAAGCCAGGTCTGGAAGCACCCGCTGCTCACCCGCCACGTGCCGCGCGAGCTGCTCGAGGAGGAACTCACGCGGGTGGTGAGCGCGCCGGAGGAGGATTATGCCGACCAGGTGAGCGCGCGCACGGCGCACTTGCTGGCGCAGCGCGGCGTGCCGGTGTCGATCGGCGGCCATGGCCAGCAGCAGGGCCTCGCCGCCCACTGGGACATGTGGTCGTTCGCCCGCGGCGGCTGGAGCCCGGTCGAGGCGCTCGCCGCCGGCACCCGTACTCCGGCCCGCGCGCTCGGCTTCACCGATATCGGCACGCTCGAGCGCGGCAAGCTCGCCGACCTCGTCATCCTCGACGCCGATCCCACCCAAAATATCCGCAATAGCGAGCGGATCTCGAAGGTCATGCTGAACGGCCGCCTCTACGACGCCGCCACCCTCAACGAGGAAGTCACCGGCACCCGCCGCCGCCAGCCTTATCATTGGGAGAAGGAGGGAGCCGCGCCGCCGGCGGCGACAGCAGGCGCACGCTAGGATGGCGGTACCATTTTTTCCTCACCGCCCCGCAAAGGTGGCACGCGCTCGGTAAGACTTCGGTAAGCAAATTGGGTGCAAGCTCTGCCTCGCGAGCGGGAGAGCGGCGATGGCGATGCACGACAGGAATTTGGCGCTGGCTGCGGGGATGATCACACGCTCGCAGGAGCGGGTGATCGACCAGCGCTCCGAGGAGCGCCACGACGATGTCATCGACCGCGCCGTCATCCTGTTCCGCGGCCGGGAATATCTCGTGCCGGTGGTCAACATCTCCTCGCGCGGCACGATGATCGAAAGCGACATCGCTCCCCATATCGGCGAGACCATCGTCGTCCAGTTCGAAAGCTGCACCCGCATCCACGCTTTCGTCCGCTGGGTCCGCGACGGCCGCCTCGGGCTGAATTTCGGCCACGAAATCGTCTTGTGCTGATCTCCGGCTAGCCGACCGTCATGATTCACGCCCGGATTGAGGCGGACGCCCAGTCCGATCCGCGCCGCCGCGAGCCGCGGATCGAAGTCGCTGCCGACGTCGCGTTGCGGGAATTCGGCTCGACCGGAGTCGAGGCCCGGCTGATCAACCTGTCCAGCCACGGCTTCATGGCCGAAACCCGCGCGGCGGCGACGGTGGGCGCGCGGGTGTGGCTGACCCTGTCGGGCGGCACCCGCGTCAGCGCCCTGGTGAAGTGGGCCAAGAGCGGCCGCCTCGGCGGCGAGTTCGCCGCGCCGATCGATCCGCTCCAGGCCTTCCAGGCCATCGGGACGGCCAGGGCCGCCGGCCGAGGCTGACGGTCCTCACTCGGCGGCGGTGCCGATCGCCTTTAGCACCTCGGGCACGATCCCGCTCACCATCCGCTTGATCCCCTGGAAATTGGGGTGGACGCCGTCGGGCAGGTTGAGCCCGCGGATGCCGGCGACGTTGGCGAGGAAGAAGGGGTAGAGAGCGGCGCCGTATTTCTGCGCCAGCTCCGGGAAGATGCGGTTGAACTCGGCCCCGTAATTCGCCCCGAGATTAGGCGCTGCGATCATGCCGGCGATCAGCACCCTGATCTCGCGCCGCCTGAGCTCGGCGACGATCGCCTCCAGGTCCGCCCGGGTCCGGCGGGGCGGAAGGCCGCGCAGCATGTCGTTGCCGCCGAGCGCGACGATCGCCAGGTCCGGCTTCTTATCGAGGCCGTCGAGCGTCCAACGGAGCCGGGCACGGCCGGCGGCAGCGGTGTCGCCCGACACGCCGGCATCGGTGACGAACGCGCGGATGCCGTTGCGCCGCAGCGCATCCTCGAGCTGCGGCGCGAAGCCCTGGCCGCGCGGCAGGCCGTAGCCGGCGGTCAGGCTGTCGCCGAAGGCGAGGATGCGGATGTCCTGCGCCGCGGCGGGCGCCGCCATCGCCAGCGTCACCAGCAATGCCAGATGGACAAACAGGCGCCGCGCACCATATGCGACCCGCAACGACATCGGAACCTTTCTCCCTTCATGACCTCTCCCAACATCGTCATCGAGGCGTCGAATGTCACCTTGACGCTCGGCGCCGCGGCCGCCCGCGTGGATATTTTGCGCGGCATCGGCCTTAAAGTCGCGAAGGGCGAAAGCGTTGCGTTGCTCGGGCCGTCCGGCTCGGGCAAATCGTCGCTGATGGCCGTGCTCGCCGGCCTCGAGCGGGCGACAGGAGGCGAGATCCGCGTCGCCGGCGCGGACTTCACCGCGCTTGGCGAGGACGGCCTCGCCCGCGCCCGCCGCGGCCGCATCGGCATCGTCCTGCAGGCCTTCCACCTGCTTCCGACCATGACCGCGCTCGAAAATGTCGCGGTCCCGCTCGAGCTGGCGGGGGAGGAGGGCGCCTTCGCCACGGCCGCCCGCGAGCTGGAGGCGGTGGGGCTGGGGGAGCGCCTGGCGCATTATCCGGCGCAGCTGTCCGGCGGCGAGCAGCAGCGGGTCGCCATCGCGCGCGCCACGGCGCCGCGGCCGGACATCGTCTTCGCCGACGAGCCGACCGGCAACCTCGACGCCAGCACCGGCCGTGCCATCCTCGACCTGCTCTTCGCCCGCCAGGCCGACACCGGCGCCACCTTGCTGGTCATTACCCACGATCCGGCGCTGGCGGGGCGATGCGGCCGCATCCTCGAGATGCAGGACGGGCGGATCGTCTCCGACCGGGCGAACGCGTGACGGGGCTCGGGAATCCGCCCACTTTGCCGGGGCCGAATTGAACCTCGCGCTCCGCCTGGCGCTCCGCGACCTGCGCGGCGGCCTTGCCGGGCTGCGCCTGCTCGCCATCTGCCTGTTCCTTGGGGTGGCGGCACTGGCGGGCGTGGGCAGCCTGTCCTCGGCCATCGTCGCGGGCCTGGCGGAACAGGGCCAGTCGATCCTCGGCGGCGACGTCCAGGTCGAGATGGTCCAGCGCGCCGCCACGCCCGCAGAGATCCAGGCCTTTCGGCTCGAAGGCGAGCTCAGCCACATCACCCGGATGCGCGCCATGGCGGCGCGCCTCGACGGCGCCGAAAGCATCCTCGTCGAGCTCAAGGGCGTCGACCGGGCCTGGCCGCTCTACGGCGACTTCCGGCTCCAGCCGGGCGCCCTCGCCCCGCGCCCCTCCGGCAACCAGGTCGCGATCGGCCCGGAGCTCGCCGAGCGCCTGTCGGTCCGCATCGGCGACAGCCTGCGCATCGGCTCGGCGCGCCTCCGGGTGATTGGCCTCATCGCCGAGGAGCCCGATCGCGTCGGCCAGGGCTTCACGCTCGGCTCGACGGCATTGGTCGACCGTGCCGGCCTCGATGCCACCGGGCTGGTCCAGCCGGGCAGCCTCTACACGAGCGCCTACCGCATCAAGCTGCCGGGCGGGGCATCGCCCGAAGCGGTCACCGCGCGGATCGAAGAAAGCTTCCCCGACGCCGGCTTCGACATCGACGACCGGTCCAATGGCGCCCCCGGCACCCGCCGCTTCATCGAGCGGCTCGGCCAGTTCCTGACCCTGGTCGGCCTCACCGCCCTGATCGTCGCCGGTATCGGCGTCGGCAACGGCGTCACCTCCTACCTCGACTCCAAGCGCGGCATCATCGCCACGTTGAAGCTGCTCGGCGCCACCAGCCGCACCATCTTCCGCTGCTACCTGCTCCAGATCGGCCTGGTCGCGCTCGCAGCCATTGCCGTCGGCCTCGCCACCGGGGCGCTGGTGCCGTGGATCGTCGCCTGGCTCGCCGGCGGCGCGTTGCCGGTCCCGCCGCGCCTCTCGCTCTACCCGCTGCCGCTGCTGGTCAGCGCCGCCTACGGGCTGCTCATCGCTTTCGTGTTCGCGATCATCCCGCTCGCGCGCTCGCGCACCGTCCCCGCCGCGAGCCTGTTCCGCGGCAGCCTCGAGCCCATGCGGCGCCCCGGCTGGCGGCTGATCCTCGCCGCCGCCGCCGCGGCCGCCCTGGTCGGCGCGCTTGCCGTCGCCACCGCCCGGGAGCGCGGCTTCGCCGCCCTGTTCATTGCCTCGGCACTCGCGGTGCTGCTGCTGCTCTCCGCCTTGGGATGGCTGATCCGCTGGACCGCGTCACGGCTTCCGCGCCCGCGCAACCCACTGTTGCGCCTCGCGGTCGCCAACCTCCACCGGCCGGCCGCGCAGACCGGCCGGCTCGTGGTGGCGCTTGGGCTGGGGCTGACCCTGTTCACGACGCTGGCGGTGATCGAAACCAACCTGTCCGGCCAGATCCGCACCACCATCCCGGCCAAGGCGCCGAGCTATTTCATGCTCGACATTCCGGTGGGTGAGGTGGACCGCTTCCGCAGCCTTGCCGCCCGCGCGGCGCCGGGCGCCGATCTCGTCACCATCCCCTCGCTGCGCGGCTCGGTGGTCGCGGTCGGCGGACGGCGCGTGTCGGAGATGGAGGAGATACCGGCCGAGGCGTGGTTCCTCCGCGGCGACCGCGGCCTCACTTATGCCAGCGAGGTGCCGGAAGGCAGCCGGGTCGTCGCCGGCCGCTGGTGGCCGGCCGATTATGCGGGCCCGCCGCTCATCTCGCTCGACGTCGAAGCGGCGCGCGCGGTCGGCCTCGAGGTCGGCGACCGCCTCACGATTTCCGTGCTCGGCCGCGAGATCGAGGCGGAGATCGCCTCGCTGCGCGAGATCAACTGGGACACGATGGGCTTCAACTTCGTCATCATCTTCAGCCCCGGCACGCTGGAATCGGCGCCGCACAGCTTCATGGCGACCATCGCCATGCCCGAAGCCGAGGAGCGCCCGTTCGCCCGCGCCGTTTCGAACGCCTTGCCGAGCGTCAGCGCGATCCGGGTCAAGGATGTCGTCGAGACAGTTGCCGGCATGCTCGGCCAGCTGTCGGTCGCGGTTCGCGCCGCCGCTTCGGTCGCCATTCTCGCGGGGATCGCAGTGCTGGTCGGCGCCCTCGCCGCCAGCCGCCGCGCCCGCATCTACGACAGCGTGATGCTGAAACTGCTCGGCGCCACCCGCGCCCGCATCCTGGCCGCCCAGGCGCTTGAATTCGCGGCGCTCGGGCTGATCGTCAGCGCGGTCGCCTTCGCCCTCGGCGCCGCAGCCGGCTGGTATGTGGTGGTCGAGGTGCTCGAGCTCGAATGGGCACCCGGCTGGAATGTCGTCGCCGCCACCCTCGCCGCCGGCGCCCTGACGACGTTGGTGCTGGGCCTGCTCGGCTCCCTGCCCGCTTTGGCCGCGCGGCCGGCGCGGGCCTTGCGCAGCCTCTAGGACCGCTTCCATGCCGCCGCCGCACCAGCCAAGGAGCCTCTCGATGATCGATATCTACACCGCCGCCACCCCGAACGGCTGGAAGGCCTCGATCACCCTGGAGGAGCTGGAGCTTCCCTACATCGTGCATGCGATCGACCTCGGCTCCGGCGAGCAGAAGCGCAAGCCGTTCACCGACATCAACCCCAACGGCCGGATCCCGGCGATCGTCGACCGCGTCCATGGCGACTTCGCCGTGTTCGAATCCGGCGCGATCATGATCTATCTCGCCGAAAAGGCCGGCCGGCTGCTGCCGGTCGACGTCAAGGGCCGCAGCCGGGCGATCCAGTGGCTGATGTTCCAGAGCGGCGGAGTCGGCCCGATGATGGGTCAGGCCAACGTGTTCAGCCGCTATTTCCCCGAGAAGATACCGGC